>JAGXFG010000083.1 GCA_024637395.1 Burkholderiaceae bacterium
GAGCTCCGGGGCCGCATAGACCCGTCGCAGCACCAGCACTTCGATGACCCCACCGAGCAACCCGACAACCAGTGCGGCGAGCAGCACCGCCAGCCAGAAGCCCAGAGCCCCGCCGCCGATCCACTCGACCAGCGAATAGGCCACGTAGAGCCCGGCCATGTACATCGCGCCATGCGCGAAGTTGACGATCCGAGTGACGCCGAAGATCAGCGACAACCCCACCGCGATCAGGAACAGCGTCGACGCGCCCGCCAGGCCATTGAGCAACTGGACCAGGAATCCGGAGATCATCGGTGCGGTCTCGGGGGGCGCCGGAACGACACCGGGGATTCAGTCGGCCGGGCGCAGCTTGCGAACTTCCGCATCGGAGGGCTGGACACTGGCGCCATCGATATAGCGAAACTCGGTCATGACGCCGCCGCCGTTGCGCAACCCGGTGATACCGACGTAGGCACCCATGGTCGCCTGGTGGTCAAGCGCGCGATAGGTGACCTTCCCGAACGGAGTCGCGACGTTCAAGCCCTCCAGCGCCGCCACCAGGCGCTCGGGGTCGGTGCTGCCCGCCTTGCGAATCGCTGCCGCCAGTGACTTCAGCGACGAATAGCCAACCAGCGAGCCCAAACGCGGATACTCCTGCCAGCGCTTCTGGTAGGCGCTCAGGAAGGCGCTGTGCTCGGGGGTCTGGATGCTATACCACGGATACCCGGTCACCCACCAGCCGATCGGCGCTTCGCCGCGCAGGGGGTCGAGATACTCGGGCTCGCCCGAGAGCAGCGAAAATACCGCGCGGTCGCGGAACAGGCCGCGAATGTTGCCCTCGCGCACGAACTTGGCCAGATCGCCGGCGAACAGCACGTTGAAAATCGCGTCCGGCTTACTCTCGGCCAAAGCCTGGACTACCGAGCCGGCATCGATCCGGCCGAGCGCCGGCGCCTGCTCGGCGACGAACTCAACGTCCGGCTGGGCCGCCTTGAGCAGCGCCTTGAAGGTCGCGGCTGCCGACTGCCCGTACTCGTAGTTGGGATAGACCACCGCCCAGCGTTTCTTGTTCAGCTTCGCGGCCTCGGGCACCAGCATCGCGGCTTGCATGTAGGTCGACGGCCGCAGCCGGAAGGTGTAGCGATTGCCGTTCTGCCAGGTGATCTTGTCGGTCAACGGCTCGGCGGCAAGGAAGACCACCTTGCGCTGGCGCGCGAAGTCCGACACCGCCAGCCCGACGTGCGAAAGGAAGGTTCCGAAGATCGCGTCGACCTTCTCGCGTGCGACCAGTTCCTCGGCGACGCGCACCGCATCGCCGGGATTGCCATTGTCGTCGCGCGAGACCACCTCGAGCTTGCGGCCAAGCACTCCGCCAGCGGCATTGACCTCCTCGAGAGCCAGTTGCCAGCCCTTGCGATAGGGCTCGAGGAACGCGGCCTGGGCCTTGTAGCTGTTCAGCTCGCCGATGCGAATCGACTGCGCGCTCGCTACCGGGGCCGACAACAGCGCGGCCAGCGCCAGCAGCCAGCCCGAGTTCTTCCAGTGGTTCATGTCCGAATCCTGAATTGTTTTCCTGCGCGAGTGACGATGCGCCAGTTTCTGGCGTCGAACCAGACTTTCAAGGATAACCCGATGTGATGCACACCCGCCGCTTGGCACTGTAGAATCTGCCGATATTCTTGTTTCCAGGCTGCCAGACCATGACCCACGTCGTCACCGAATCCTGCATCCGCTGCCGTTACACCGACTGCGTTGACGTGTGCCCGGTCGACTGTTTCCGGGAAGGGCCCAACATGCTGATCATCGACCCCGATGAGTGCATCGATTGCGCGGTCTGCATCCCGGAATGCCCGGTCGAAGCGATTTATGCCGAGGAAGACGTCCCTGCCGGGCAGGAACGGTTCATCGAGCTCAACGCCGAACTCACCAAGATCTGGCCGAGCATAACCCGCACCAAGGAAGCCCTGCCCGATGCTGACGAGTGGGCCGACGTCAAGGACAAGCTGGAGCACCTGAAGCGTTGAGCGCGCCGCGCCGGCAACCGGAACTCGCGCTCGGTTTCGGATTCAGCTTCGTCGATCTCCACGCCCAGCCTGGCCTCGCCCGGCTGGATTCCCGTTTCCTCCAATGGTTGCGCGAGCGCGAAGCCGGCCTGGCCGAGCAGTTGCTGACGGCGCGCGCGGCCCCGCCCGAGGATGCCCGCGACCAGGCGCCGCTGCTGCTGGCGCTCGGCCCCCAGGTCGAAACCTTCATCGCCGAACTGTTCGGAATCGAGGAGGAAGCGGGCGAACTCGCCGCCAGGCACGAAGCCCTGGCGCCGCTGTTGCGGGTCAAGTGGAAGTTCGTCAAGCGCCAGGCGTTGCTGGGCGTGCCAGCCGAGCAGCTGGCCGATTTCGATCCCGCTGGCGCCGAGGCAACGATCTGCTCCTGGCTGGGCACTGACTTCGAGGAACTCGGCTTCGCCGTCGCGATCGAGAGCTGGCAACGGCTGGCGAAGGAAGGCGACGAGGCGTCACGCGAAACTGCGCGGCAACGCCTCGAACTGGCACTGATCTACTGCGCCTGGGCGGCCGGCACCCCGGCTGGCCAGGAACGCCACCCCCACGGCGTCCTGTTTCGCCAGCCCGGGAAGACCGACCCGCTGGCGCTGCTCCCCAAGGTCCGCGAAGTCACCCGCGCTGATCTCGGCGGCATCCCGGTGCGGGTCATCGCTCCCGGTCACGAGCGTGCTCGGCAGGGCTTTGCGCTGACCGACCAGGGCACCGACCTGGCCGGCGCGCTCGACCAGGCCAAGTACTGCCTGCTGTGCCACGACCGCAAGAAGGATTCCTGCTCCAAGGGACTGCTGGAGAAGGCACCCAAGGGCGAAGCCCAGCCGCTGCGCCGCTTCAAGCAGACGGTTTTCGGGGTCGAGCTGGCCGGCTGCCCGCTCGAGGAAAGGATTTCGGAGTTCCATAGCCTGAAACTGCAAGGTTGCGCGATCGGTGCGCTGGCGATGATCACGATCGACAATCCGACGGTGGCGGCCACCGGGCACCGGATCTGCAACGACTGCATGAAGGCCTGCATCTACCAGCAGCAGACTCCGGTCGACATCCCGCAGGCCGAAACCCGCACCCTCAAGGACGTGCTGGAACTGCCCTGGGGCTTCGAGATCTACTCCCTGCTCACACGCTGGAACCCGCTCAACCTGATTCGACCCTTCCCGCGGCCGGGTACCGGACGAAAGGTGCTGGTGGCCGGGATCGGGCCGGCCGGGTTCACGCTGGCCCACCACCTGATCAATGACGGGCATTCAGTGGTCGCGGTCGACGGCCTGAAAATCGAGCCGCTCGACCCGGAGCTCTCCGGGGTCAATGCCGACGGCAGCCGCTGCGCGTTCGAGCCGGTAGCCGACGTCGAGACCCTGTTCGAGAACCTTGATGAGCGGGTTATGGCCGGTTTCGGCGGCGTCGCCGAGTACGGCATCACGGTGCGCTGGAACAAGAATTTCCTCAAGATCGTGCGCCTGCTGCTGGAGCGCCGCGCCGAATTCGCCCTCTATGGCGGGGTGCGCTTCGGCGGCACCATGGGGGTCGACGAGGCCTTCGCGGCAGGCTTCGACCACGTGGCGCTGGCGCTGGGCGCGGGGCGCCCGACCGTGCTGGGCATCCCCAACGCTCTGGCGCGCGGCGTGCGCACCGCCAGCGACTTCCTGATGGCGCTGCAGCTGACCGGCGCGGCCAAGCGCGATTCGATCGCCAACATGCAGCTGCGCCTGCCGGTAGTCGTGATCGGTGGCGGCCTGAGCGCCATCGACGCCGCGACCGAGGCGCTGGCCTACTACCCGGTCCAGGTCGAGAAGTTCCTGCTGCGCCATGAAACCCTGGTTCGCGAACTCGGCGAGGAGACGGTCAGGGCGGGCTGGAGCGAGGACGACCGCGGGCTGGCCGACGAATTTATCGTTCATGCCCAGGCGCTGCGCCGCGAGCACGAACGCGCCAGCATCGCCGGCCGCGAGCCGAACATCGCCCGCTTGCTGGCCCTCTGGGGTGGCGTGACCATCGCGTACCGCAAGCGCATGATCGACAGCCCGGCATACACCCTGAACCACGAGGAAATCGAGAAAGCCCTCGAGGAAGGGGTCGTGCTAGCCGAGTGCCTCAACCCGGAACGCGTCGAGATCGATGAAACCGGGGCGGTGCGCGCGATCCGCCTGCGGCGCACGACCCGCGACGAAACCGGCGGCTGGCACGAGGGCGAGGCGGTCGAATTGCCGGCCCGCGCCCTGCTGGTCGCTGCCGGCACCCACCCCAATACCGTGCTGGCGCGCGAGGACAGCGTCCACTTCGGACTCGACGGCAGGTTCTTCCAGGCCATCGACGAGCACGGTGCGCCGGTGCGCCCGCAGTCCGGCACTTCCAAACCCGACGCAGTCCAGGTGCTGCTCGCCAAGGTGCCCGACGGCCGGATGATCTCGTATTTCGGTGATCTGCATCCCAGCTACTCGGGCAATGTCGTCAAGGCCATGGGCTCGGCCAAACAGGGTTACCCGACCATCTCACGGGTACTGGGGCAGCGCGCGCCGGCCAGCACGGCGGCGTTTGCCGATTTCGTGCGGGTGCTCGACGACCTGCTGCGGCCCCGGATCGAGCGGGTCGAACGCATCGGTCCACGGATCGTCGAGATCGTGGTGCGCGCACCGCAGGCCGCCCGGCGCTTCGAGCCCGGGCAGTTCTACCGGCTGCAGAACTTTGAGAGCCGAGCACCCCAGGTCACGATCGGCGGCAACAAGACCACGCTCGCCGCCGAAGGACTGGCGCTGACCGGCGCCTGGGTCGATCGCGAGGCCGGGCTGGTCTCTACGATCGTCCTCGAAATGGGCGGCAGCGCCGACCTTTGCTCGATGCTCACCCCCGGCGAGCCGGTAGTGCTGATGGGACCGACCGGCGAACCGACCGAGATTCCGGCCGATGAGACGGTGGTGCTGGTCGGCGGCGGACTCGGCAACGCGGTGCTGTTTTCGATCGGCGCGGCGCTGCGCGCGGCTGGCTCGCGAGTGCTCTACTTCGCCGGCTACCGGCATCCGTCGGATCGTTTCAAGGTTGCCGAAATCGAGCGCGCCGGCGACGTCATCGTCTGGTGTAGCGACTCGGGCCCGGCGATCGAGCCGACCAGAGCCGACGATCGCAGCTTCGTGGGCAACATCGTCGAGGCGATGATCGCTTACGGCGAGGGGCTCCTGGGCGAACCGGCGCTGCGCCTGCAGGATGCCGACCGGATCATTGCGATCGGTTCGGACCGGATGATGGCGGCGGTGGCCCACGAGCGCAGTCACCGCCTGGCGCACCTGCTCAAGCCGGGACACCGGGGAATCGGCTCGATCAACTCGCCGATGCAGTGCATGATGAAGGAGATCTGCGCCCAATGCCTGCAGCCCCACCGCGACCCCGAAACCGGCCAGATCAGCTACGTCTTTTCCTGTTTCAACCAGGACCAGCCGCTGGAAAAGGTCGATTTCGGCGCGCTGCACCAGCGTTTGGCGCAGAATTCGCTCGCCGAGAAGATCACGGCGCGCTGGCTGGAACTGTGCCTGCACCACCTCCCGGAGGGCGACGGGCGGATCTGAGCCGGTTGCGGTGCCAGATCCTGCCCTGATTCCGGAGCCAAGGGAGCTCCAAAAAGGATTCCTGCCCGGGTCGTGAGATAATTAACCATTATGCGGTGCGCCTGGCCGGGCGCATCGCCTGCCGCCCGGCCACCGAGGAGACATACCGATGCTCTACACGCTGCATGAAGCACAACGCTCGATCATGATGCCCCTTTCGACCTGGGCCGAGGCCATGAGCCAGGTGTATTCGCATCCGTACAGCCCGCTCAGTTATGCGCCATTCGCTTCCCGCGTTTCGGCCGGTTTCGAGCTGATCTACCGTTTCGGCAAGGAGTATGAGAAGCCCTCTTTCGGCATCAGGTCGGTGGAAGTCGACGGTGTCACGGTGCCGGTCACCAAGAAAGTGGTCCTGGAGAAGCCCTTCTGCAAGCTGCTCCACTTCGAACGCGAATTCCCCGCTGAAATGGCCGGCCGCGCGCCCGACCCGGTGGTGCTGGCATTTGCGCCGCTCTCGGGACACCACTCGAGCCTGCTGCGCGACACCGTGCGCACCCTGCTCCGCGACCATGACGTCTATCTCACCGATTGGGTCGATGCGCGGATGGTGCCGCTCTCGCTCGGCCCGTTCCACCTCGACGACTATGTCGGCTACGCGATCGAGTTCATCCGCGCGCTCGGGCCCGAGGTCCATGTGATGTCGGTCTGCCAACCGACGGTCCCGGTCCTGGCGGCGGTTTCGATCATGGCCGCCCTCGACGATCCCCTCCAGCCGCGTTCGATGATCATGATGGGCGGACCCATCGATACCCGCGAGAGTCCGACCGGGGTCAACGAGCTCGCGATCCAGAAGCCTTTCCAGTGGTTCGAGCGCAACCTGATCTACCGGGTTCCGGCCCGCTACCCTGGCGCCGGACGCCCCGTCTACCCCGGATTCCTGCAACACGCCGGGTTCATCGCCATGAACCCGAACCGGCACACCGAATCGCACCGCGATTACTACCAGGATCTGGTGCGGGGCGACCTGGAGGACGTCGAGGCTCACCGCCGTTTCTATGACGAGTACAACGCGGTGCTCGACATGCCCGTCGAGTACTACCTGGATACCATCCGGACGGTGTTCCAGAAGCACCTGCTGCCGCTGGGCAAGTGGGACGTGAAGTTCGAAAACCAGGTCTTTCGCGTCGACCCGGCCAAGATCAGCCGCGTGGCGCTCTTCACGATCGAAGGCGAACTCGACGATATTTCCGGCATCGGCCAGACCCAGGCGGCGCACGAGCTCTGCGCCGGGATTCCGAAAGCGCGCAAGCGCCACCTGACTGCCATGGGAGCCGGCCACTACGGCATCTTCAGCGGCCGGCGGTGGCGGGAGCAGATCTACCCCGAGGTCAAAGCCTTCATCCGCAAGAATCTCGCTGCCGCCAAGTCAAGGCGCGCCGCCTGACGGGGGCATGGCAGCGCCAGGCGCACGCCGCCAACGGGGGCAGCATTGAACCAGCGCAAGTGCCGCGCGATCTTCGAGCGCTGGCGCGCCGCCAATCCGGCACCCAAGCCGGAGTTGAATTACTCGTCACCGTTTGAACTGCTGGTGGCGGTCATCCTCTCGGCACAGGCGACCGATCGCAGCGTCAATGCCGCGACCGGGGCCTTGTTTGCGGCCGCGCCCACGCCTCGGGCAATGCTCGCGCTCGGCGCCGAGGGCATCGAACCATTCGTGCGCTCGATCGGACTGTTCCGCTCCAAGGCCCGGCATATTGCCGCAGCCTGCGAAATCCTGGTCAGCAAGCACGGCGGTTCGGTGCCGCGCGAGCGCGCCGCGCTCGAAGCGCTGCCCGGGGTGGGCCGCAAGACCGCCAACGTAGTGCTCAACATTGCCTTCGGCGAGCCGGTCATCGCCGTCGACACCCACGTTTTCCGGGTCGCCAACCGCACCGGGATTGCTCCCGGCGCCACCCCGCTCGCGGTCGAAACCGCCCTCGAGCGCAAGGTGCCGGCGGAATTCCTCCACGACGCGCATCACTGGCTGATCCTGCACGGGCGCTACGTCTGCCTGGCACGCAAGCCGCGCTGCGGGGATTGCCTGATTGCCGACCTGTGCGAGTATCCCGAGCGGACGCTGGCGGCTCAGGAAGCCTAGGGGAGAGACCATGTTCGACCCTTCGCAGGAAGACGTGCGCCGCTTTTTTTGCGGCACCTGGGCCAAGCACCTCGCGGGCGCGCCGCTGACTCCGCTCGAGGCGATGGCGCTCGATGCGATCCTGGCCCATCCCGAATATCACGACGAGCTCGCATCGCTCGAGCAGGCGTTGACCGCCCAGTACCCGGTGGATTCGGGACGCACCAACCCGTTCCTGCACCTCTCGCTGCACCTGGGCGTGGCCGAACAGTGCGCGATCGACCAGCCGAGCGGAATCCGCGCCGCACTCGCGGAGCTGACCCGGAAGCTGGATTCCGGGCACGCTGCGGCCCATGAAGTAATCGAGTGCCTCGCCGAAACGATCTGGCAGGCCCAGCGCTCCGGCACTGCTCCCGACAGCGTCGCCTACCTCGAGTGCCTGAAGCGTCGCGCCAGCCGCTGAGCAGCGCTTCTTTATCTGTTACGCTCTCGCTGAACAATGATCCAGGAGCTGCAATGCTGGGACGCCTGATGCCCCGCGAGGGGCGGTTTTTCGATCTCTTCAACCAGCACGCGGCGCTGGTGGTCAAGGGCAGCCACGAGCTTGCCGAGTTGATGGCCAACTACTCCGACCTCGGCGCACGCCAGAAACACGTCGACGCGATCGACGCGGCCGAACGCGCCGCCGACAAGATCACCCGCGAGACCGTCCTGTTGCTGCGCCAGAGCTTCGTGACCCCGTTCGACCGCGACGAGATCCACCAGCTGATCACCCGGCTCGACGACATCCTCGACCTGATCCAGGATGTCGCCGAATCAGCGATGCTCTTCGACCTGCAGCGCGTCACCCCGGAAGCGCGCCAGCTCGCCGACCTCAGCCGGATGTGCACCGACCGGGTAGCCGATGCCGTGCGCCTGCTCGCCAACATGGACGATGCCCAGCACACGCTCAAGATCTGCCAGCAAATCGACCAGATCGAGTCCGACGCCGACCGGGTGATGCGCTCGGGGATGTCCAAGCTGTTTCGCGACGAAACCGATGTGCGCCAGCTGATCAAGCTCAAAGCCATCTACGAGCAGCTCGAGGCCGTCACCGATCGCTGCGAGGATGTCGCCAACGTGATCGAAGGCGTCGTGCTCGAGAACGCATGAGCGGCCGCGCCGGAGTCGCGTGATGAGCGGGGTGCAGTTCTCCTTTGGCGTGCTGGCGATCCTGGTGATCGTAGCGCTGGCATTCGACTTCATGAACGGTTTCCACGACGCCGTCAATTCGATCGCGACTACCGTCTCGACCGGCGCGCTGCGGCCCTATCAGGCGGTAACCTGGGCGGCGTTCTTCAATTTCGCCGCGATCTTCGTGTTCCACCGCCACGTTGCCGAAACGGTCGCGCATCAACTCGTGATGCCCAACGTCGCCGATGCCGCGGTGATCTTCGGCACGCTGGCCGGCGCGTTCGTCTGGAGCGTGCTTACCTGGATGGTACGAATTCCGACCAGCTACTCGCATGCGCTCATCGGCGCCCTGCTCGGGGCCACCCTCGCCAAGGCCGGACCGGCAGCGCTGATTGCCGGCGGACTGGTGCCGATCGCAATCTTCATCCTGCTCTCGCCGGTGCTCGCCTTCGGGCTCGCGGGGGCACTGGTGGTCGGCGGGTCCTGGCTATTGCGCCGCGCCGCGCCGGTGCCCGCCGAGACCTGGCTGCGCCGGCTCCAGCTGGTGTCGGCGGCGTTCTACGCGATGGGCCACGGCAGCAACAACGCCCAGAAAACCATGGGAATCATCTGGCTGGCGCTGATCGCCGCCGGCGATGCCAGCATCGAACGCCTGCCCGACTGGGTCGTGGTTTCCTGCTACGCGGCGATCGCGCTGGGCACCCTGCTCGGTGGCGGGCGGATCGTGCGCACCATGGCCCAGCGCTTCACCCGCCTCAAGCCGCTGGGCGCCGTCAGCGCCGAGGCCGGCGGCGCAATCACGCTCTTCATGACCACCTGGCTGGGCATCCCGGTGTCGACGACCCACACCATCATCGGCGCGACCATGGGGGCCAGCGCCACCCGCCGGTTCTCGGCCGCGCGCTGGGGAGTAGCCGGCAACATCCTGCTGGCCTGGGGTTTGACGATTCCTGCGTCGGCGGCGCTGGCGGGCCTGGGTTGGTGGCTCGGACGGTTTGTTTTCCCCTAGAGGGCCGCGCCGCGGCACCCGCCAGATTCGATACCAAAAGGAGCCAACATGAGTAGAGAAGTAGTGATCGTCAGCGGTGTGCGCACCGCAGTGGGAACCTACGGCGGCAGCCTCAAGGACCAGACCCCGACGCAAATCGGTGCCCTGGTGGTACGGGAGTCGATGGCCCGGGCGCAGGTCAACGGTGACGAGATCGGTCATGTCGTCTTTGGCCACGTCGTCAATACCGAGCCGCGCGACATGTATGTCGCGCGTGTCGCCGCGCTCGACGGAGGAGTGTCACAGGATGCTCCCGCCTTGACCGTGAACCGGCTGTGCGGCTCGGGGATGCAGGCCATCGTCAGCGCCGCGCAGGCGATCCTGCTGGGCGACGCGGAGATCGCGATCGCCGGCGGCGTCGAGGTGATGAGCCGCGGCCCCTACAACCTGCCGGGGATGCGCTGGGGCCAGCGCATGGGCGACGGCAAGGTCGTCGACATGATGGTCGGCGCGCTGCACGACCCGTTCCAGACCATCCACATGGGCGTCACCGCCGAGAACGTCGCCAAGAAGTGGGGCATCTCCCGCGAGGACCAGGACGCGCTGGCGGTCGAGAGTCACCGGCGCGCCGGCGCGGCCATCGCCGCCGGCTATTTCAAGGATCAGATCGTGGGGGTGGAATTGCGCACCCGCAAGGGCACCACCGTCTTTGACACCGACGAGCACGCCCGCCCGGGCACGACCCTGGAGGACATGGCGCGCCTCAAGCCGGTGTTCATCAAGGAAAATGGCACCGTCACCGCCGGCAACGCCTCGGGAATCAACGACGCGGCGTCCGCCCTGGTGCTGATGGAGGCCAAGACCGCGCAGGCCCGTGGCCTCAAGCCGCTGGCGCGACTGGTCTCGTACGCCCACGCCGGGGTCGACCCAGCTTACATGGGCATCGGGCCGGTACCGGCATCGCGTTCGGCGCTCAAGCGCGCCGGGCTCGAAATCGGCGCGATCGACGTCATCGAGGCCAACGAGGCCTTCGCCGCCCAGGCGCTGGCCGTGACCCGCGACCTCGGGCTCGACCCGGCCAAGGTCAACCCCAACGGCTCGGGAATATCGATCGGACACCCGATCGGCGCCACCGGGGCATTGATAACGGTCAAGGCGCTCTACGAACTGCAGCGCAGCGGCGGGCGTTACGCGCTGGTGACGATGTGCATCGGCGGCGGCCAGGGCATCGCCGCATTGTTCGAAAGGATGTAGCCAGGCAGATCCCGCGACGCCGTCGGCGCTAGCCTGACGGCGTCCGGTCAGCTCGTGCCCGAGGCGGCAGCCGCACTGCGCCGGCCCAGCGCGACCTCGTTGATCGGCGCATGAATTGCTGCCGCGAACAGCCCGAAGGCGATGATCAGTCCCCAGGCCCAGTTGTAGGACCCGGTAACGTCGAAGATCCGGCCGCCGACCCAGGCGCCCAGAAAGCTGCCCAGTTGGTGCCCGACGAAGACCACCCCGCCGAGCGTGCCGAGCGTGCGCACGCCGTAGATCTGCCCGACCAGGCCATTGGTGAGCGGCACGGTCGAGAGCCACAGCACGCCCATCGCCGCCGAGAACACGTAGACCGAAGCCGGGCTGAGCGGCACCCAAAGGAACAGGCTGATCACCGCCGAACGCGCCAGGTAGATCGTGGTCAGGACACGCTTCTTGGAAAACCGCTGCCCCAAAGCCCCGGCGCTCAGCGATCCGATGATGTTGAACAGGCCGATCAGTGCCAGCGCGGTCCCGCCGACGCTCGCGTCGAGCCCGCGGTCCTTGAGGTAGGACGGCAGGTGCAGGGCGATGAACACCACCTGCAGGCCGCATACCAGGAAGCCCCAGAACAGCAGGTGGAAGCTGCGGTCGCCGAGCGCCGAGCGCAGCGCAGCGGCGATCTGCAGGTTGCCGCCATCGCGGTGACTGCCTTCGCGCCGCCCCAGCGCCAACGCAAACAACACAATCAACACGACCACCGCGGCATGCGCCCAGACGGTCGTCTGCCAGCCGAGCGCGCTGATCATCCGGCCGGCCAGGGGCACGAACAGGAACTGCCCGAACGACGCCGCGGCCACCCCGATGCCGAACGCCATGCTGCGCTTCTCCTCCGGAACCAGCCTGCCCAGCAGGGCCAGGATGATCCCGAAACTGGTCCCGGCGATCCCCACCCCGATCAGCAGGCCGGCCGAAATCGTCAGTTCGACGCCGCTCTGCGCCCACGCCATGCCCACGAACCCGGCGGCGTAGACCAGGGCACCGAGAACCAGCGTGCGGGCCGCCCCGTACTTGTCGGCCATCGCCCCCAGGAAGGTACCGCTGATGCCCCAGACCAGGTTCTGGAAGGCGATCGCCAGCGAGAAGGTCTCGCGCGACCAGCCGCGCGCCGCGGTCATCTCGGGCAGGAACAAACCGAACGAGGAGCGCGCCCCGGTCGAGACGATCAGGATCGCGCAGGCGAAGAACAGCACCGGCAGGTAGGAGCCGGTGCCGGTGGAGGACGCCGGTTCGGGGCGCTCAACCGGGGGCACGGGTGCCACCCTCTTTCGCCTCCGCCGTCACGGCGCCCAAACTCGCCGCCGCGATCTTCAACCCGCCACTGCCGCGAAAGCGCTCCTGGCCGCGGCGATGGTTTCGGCTATATCGCCATCGCTATGCGCCGACGAGAAGAAGAACGCCTCAACCGCTGACGGCGGCAGGTAGATGCCCTGCTCGAGCATCAGGTGAAAGAAACGCTTGAAGCCTTCGACGTCCTGGCCCTGGACCTCGGCGAAATTGGTCGGCGTCGTGGCCATGAAATACATCCCGGCCATGCCGCCCTGGTGGCGAGCCGCAAACGGCACACCGGCGGCGGCCGCGGCTTCGACCAGCCCGGCAACCAGCTTGCCGCATTGCTGGTGCAACCGGGCATGGAATCCTGGCACCGAGATCAGCTCGAGGGTTGCGAGCCCGGCAGCCATCGCCAGCGGGTTGCCCGAGAGCGTGCCGGCCTGATACACCGGACCGAGCGGCGCCATCATCTCCATGATCTTCGCCGGCCCGCCGATCGCGCCCACCGGCATGCCGCCGCCGATGACCTTGCCAAAGGTGGAGAGGTCGGGTGTGACGCCGACCACCTCCTGGGCCCCGCCTAGTGCGACCCGGAACCCGGACATCACTTCGTCGAATATCAGCAACGCGCCATGGCGCGTGCACAACGCGCGCAGCCCTTCGTGGAAACCTGGCGCCGGCGCGATCAGGTTCATGTTGCCGGCAATCGGTTCGACGATCAGGCAGGCAACCTCGTCGGGGTGTTGCTCGAAGAGCGCCGCGACGCTCGCGAGGTCATTGAACTGCGCGACCAGCGTATGCGCCGCCAGGTCGGCCGGCACGCCAGCCGAAGTGGGGGTGCCGAAGGCCAGCGCCCCGGAGCCGGCCTTTACCAGCAGGCTGTCCGAGGCGCCGTGATAGCAGCCCTCGAACTTGATGATCTTGGTGCGACCCGTGAATCCGCGCGCCAGGCGCAGCGCCGACATCGTTGCCTCGGTGCCTGAACTGGTGAAGCGCACCCGCTCAACCTGCGGGAAGAGCGCGCAGATGCGCTCGGCCAGTTCGCTCTCCATCACATTGGGAGCGCCGTAGGACAGACCGCGCCCGGCCGCCTCGCGCACCCGCTCCACCACCAGTGGATGCGACTGGCCGACGATCATCGGGCCCCAGGAGCCGAGATAGTCGATGTAGCGCTTGCCCTCGACGTCCCACAGGTAGGCGCCTTGCGCGCGCGCGATGAAGCGTGGCGTGCCGCCCACCGCCCTGAAAGCCCTCACCGCCGAGTTGACGCCGCCTACGAGCACTTTTGATGCGCGCTCGAATTCAGATTTATTGGTGGTCATTTTTGCCCGTCCTTGCCTGAAACCCCGAAGTTTAATCGCTCGCCGGCCCAGATACCTTTCAGGACCCCGGGACGACCGGTCGTCAGGGAAGCTTGACTGTGCCCGTCGGCAAAAGGTTAATCTACGGTGCAATCAATGCATCCAGTGTCATCCTCTACCAGGACCGACGATGAATTCGCACCGACCAACCACCACCGGCCGCCGTTCCGGAGGCTTCACCCTGATCGAGGTGATGATAGTGGTCGCGATCATCGCAATTCTCGCTGCGATCGCGATTCCGCTCTATAACGACGCCGTTCGCAAGGCGCGCCGGGTGGCGGTGCAGGCGACGATGCAGGAAATGGCCAATCTCCAGCAACAATATCTGCTGGACGCGCGCGAGTACGCGGGCGACCTGGCCACACTCAAGTACACCGTGCCGGCCGAGCAGTTGACCTGGTACGGCATCGCGATCGCGACTTCCACTCCGCCGGCGGCGTTCGCGATTACCGCCACCCCGTCGGCCGCAACCGGTCAGAACAAGGACAAGTGCGGGGAGATGACTCTGAGCAACACCGGCGCCAAGACCGCCGCAACGACAGGCTGCTGGTGAAATCGGACACCCACATGAAGACTTCATCACGCCACCGATCGTGCCGGCGCAGTGCCGGCTTCACGCTGGTCGAACTGATCACGGTGGTCGCGATCATGGGCATTCTCGCGGCGCTGGCAGGACCCTCGTTCACCGACATGATCGCGCGCCAGCGGCTGCGCACCGGCGCGTTCGACCTGGTTGGAGATCTGATGCTGGCCCGCAGCGAGGCGATCAAGCGCGGTGAAAGCGTTACGGTCACACCCGGTGACAACTGGGCGCTGGGCTGGACGGTCGACTCCGCCGGGGGCGCACGAATTTCCGAACGCGCGGCCTTCGGCGCCAAGGTGGAAAGCCCGGCGGGAGCCAGCGCGCTGACCTTCAGCCGCGACGGCCGTGCCGCCGCAACCTCGTCGATCGAGTTCAGCAGCCCGCTCACCTCTGACGTCGCCGCGCGCTGCGTGACGGTGCAACCCAGTGGCCGGGCCAGTTCGAAGAACGGGAAATGCTCATGATCCGGGCGCGATCGAAGTCTGCCGGCTCGGCGATGATCGAGGCGCTGGTCGCCATCCTCGTCACCTCGTTCGCGCTGCTGGCGCTCGCCAACCTGCAGGGCCAGGCCATGGTCGGCGAGGTCGAGGCCTATGGCCGCTCGCAGGCGCTGGTGCTGGCCCAGGACATGGTCAATCGCATCAGCGCCAACCGCAGCAATGCCTCCTCCTACGTGCTGGCCGGATTCATCGGGGGCAGTGCCGATTGTCCCAATTCGGCGGGTACCACGATGGTCGACAAAGATCTCTGCGAGTGGAAGGACGAGCTCGACGGAGTGTCCGAGTCCAAGGACGGGAAACTGCTGGGCGGCGCGACCGCGGCGCGCGGCTGCATAGTGGCGACAACTGCTAATTCGTACCTGGTAGTCGTGGTCTGGCAGGGATCCCGCAAGACCAGCGACGCGATCAACCCCTGCGCCGACACCGAGTATCCGGCCGACGGCACCCGCCGCGCCCTGAGCCTGCCGCTGACCTTCGCCACGCTGGGAACCTGACATGATCCGATTGCGCCCGCCCAGTACAGTCAGCGCACCGGCCACGGCGCGCGGCGTGTCGCTGATCGAACTGATGGTCGGGATCACCGTCGGATTGCTGGTGATTCTCGCCGTCACGGTGATGTTCACCAATTCGTCGCGCAGCCATGCCGAGCTGCAGCGCAATGCAGCCCAGATCGAGAACGGCCGCTACGCGATCGAGATCCTGTCGGGCGAGATCCAGATGGCCGGCTTCTGGGGTCCCTATTCCACGGCATCCGATATCCCGACCTTGCCGCTGATGTGCGCCACGGCGACCGCCGACCTGGGCTGGGACGTTGCCACCCTGAAGATGCCGGTGCCGATCTTCGGCTACGACGGCACCGAGGTGCCGGCAGGCGAAGAAAGCTGCCTTGGCTTTCGCAGCGGCACCGGGGCGCTGGTGCCGGACGTGATCGCGGTCCGTCGCGTCGAGACCGTGGCGCTGGCGCCGGCGGCGGCCGACGGCTCGGCGTTCCTGCAGGTCTCCAACTGCAACACCGATCCGAGTGCGACGCCGTTCATCATCTCGGAGAGCGCAGGCGACTTCACGCTCCGCAAACGCGACTGCGCAAGCAGCGAGGACATCCGCCGCTACCGCACCAGGGCCTTCTACATCGGTTCGTGCAGCAATTGCCCGAGTACCGACGGGCTACCATCGCTGCGGGTGGCTGAGTTCGACGGTGTCAAGAAGGTCATCAACGATTCCACCCTGGTCGAGGGGATCGAGAATCTCAAGGTCGAGTATGGCCTCGACACCGATGGCGACGGGCAGGTCGACGTCTACAGCACCTGCTCGGGAGCCAGCGCGTGCGACGCCGCCGCCTGGCGCAACGTCGTCACGGTCCGGTTGCACGTGCTCTCGCGCACCTCCGAGGTTTCGCCCGGCTACGTCGACACCAAGACCTATGACATGGGCGCGGGCGGCAGCGTCGGACCGTTCAACGACGGGTTCAAGCGCCACGTCTACACCGCGGTGGTCAGGGCCGAGAATCCCGCCGGCCGCAGGGAGAGCCCATGATCATGCACACTGGACATCGCGGCACGGCGCAACGACAGCGCGGCGCAACTCTGCTGATCACCATGGTGATCCTGCTGATGCTGGCGCTGATCGGCTTTACCGCCATCGGCACCAGCCGAATGAACCAGCAGGTGGTGGGCAACGCCCAGGTCCGCCAGGAAGCGCAAGCCGCCGCCCAGCAGGCGATCGAGTACGTGCTCAGTTCGGCGGTCTTTACCAGCAACCCCGATTTCGTCTTTAGCAACCCAATCCCGATCGACGTCACCGGCAACGGCACAGCCGACTACACCGCGGTGATGTCTCCCAAGCCGGTCTGCATCGGCGTGCGCAAGATCAAGACCTTTGAACTCGACCCGGCGCTCGAATCCGACATCCCCTGCTATCGCTCCTCGGCGGTGAGCAGCTCGGGGATCGCTAGCGCAGTAGCCGGAAGCGTCGAATCGTATTGCGCGGACTCGCGCTGGGAAGTCAGCTCCGTCGTGCAGGACCCGGCCAGCGCGGCCAAGGTCGAACTGCGCCAGGGGGTCGGAATCAGGATCTCGTCGAACGATGCCGAAACGTTCTGCAAGTAAGGGAGTAGCACCATGAAGGCCCAGATCAGCCCCCTGCGTCGCGCGCTAGCCGCGCTAGCCGCGTTGGCAGCAATGGCGGTCCCGCTCACCTCTGCTGCCGAGGACATCGACATCTATTCGGGCAAGGCGGCTCCTGGAACAGTGCGCCCCAACCTGAACCTGGTCTTCTACGTCGACAATACCGCCAACTGGAGCACCGCCTTCAGCTGGGAGAAGACGGCACTGCAGACGGTTTTCAACGACCTGCCCGATACCCTCAACGCCGGGCTGATGCTGTTTACCGAAACCGGCGGCGGCAACGACAATACCGACGGCGCCTACGTGCGCTACGCAGTCCAGCAGATGACGGGCGCGGGCCGCACCGGTCTCGCCAATATCGTCAATGGCCTCGACGTCAATGCCGACAAGAGCAATGGCGGCAAGCTCGGCATCGGCATGGGGGAGGTCTACCGCTACCTGGCTGGCGAGATGGCCTACTCGGGCGACGCGAAAACCAAGGCCGATTTCAACGCATTCGTCGGCTTCACATCGCTTCCATCCGGCAAGAACTGGTCTGGCACCTACAAGAGTCCGGTGATCGATGTCTGCCAGAAATCGTTCGTTATCTACATCAGCAATGGCAATCCGACTGACAACACCAGTGACTCCGACACCGCTCTGAGCCAGCTCGCAACGGCGGGCGGCAACACCGCCAGGATCACGCCGCCCGATCCGGCCGGCGGCTCACCTGGCAATCTCGGCGACGAATGGTCGCGTTTCCTGAACCAGCAGGCCGATCTCTCGGGCAGCCTGGTGAACCGCCAGTACGCCACGGTCTACACCATCGACGTGCTGCCCAAGACCACCGGCCAGGGTCCCTACAACACCGCGCTCTTAAAGAGCATGGCCTCGCAGGGCGGCGGGCGCTATTTCAATGCCAACAACGCTGCCGCGTTCGTGGCCGCGCTCAACTCGATCCTCGCCGAAGTCCAGGCGGTCAACAGCGTCTTCGCGGCGGCCAGCCTGCCGATCAGCGTCAACACCCAGGGGACTTATCTCAACCAGGTGTTCCTCGGCATGTTCCGGCCCGACGCCGGCCGCTGGGCGGGTAACCTCAAGCAATACCAGCTCGCCTTCGACCCGAGCATCGACACGGTGCGCCTGGTCGATCGCTTTGGGCTACCGGCGATCAGCACCCAGACCGGCTTCTTCCTGACCGACTCGACCAGCATCTGGACCACGTCGAGCACCTTCTGGGCAAACGCGCCTTTGGGCACGCCGCCAAGTGACAGCGACGCGCCCGACGGCGAGGTGGTCGAAAAGGGCGGCGTGGCGCAACGCCTGCGGACCGACTACGCCACCAGTCAGGCGGGTCGCAAGGTCCTCACCTGCACCAACGTCAGCGGAGCCTGCGGCCCGCTGAAAGCGTTCTCCACCGCGACCATCTCCGGCGCTGCCTACCAGAGCGCGTTCGGGGCGGCCAGTGCCGCCGAACTGACCAGCCTTGTCGACTGGGCGCGCGGCACCGACAACAACGGCGACGAAGCCGGCCCGGGCGCACCCACCACCGTGCGGCCCTCGATCCACGGCGACATCGTGCATTCGCGGCCGGCTGCGGTCGACTACGGCTCACCCACCGGCGTCGTGGTCTTCTACGGTTCCAACGAGGGGATGGTGCACGCGATCAAGGGCAACAAGCCCGACGGCAACGGCGACGAACTGTGGAGTTTCGTCCCGCCGGAACAATACCGGATCATCAAGCGGCTGCGCAAAAACTACCCCCTGGTGGCATTCGCGGATGACGAGGTTTCGCCGCCAGACGTCGAGAGACGCGACTGGGGGGTCGACGGCTCGATCGGACTGTTCCAGGGTGGCGGTAAAGTCTACATTTTCGTGCCGATGCGCCGCGGCGGACGCTTCCTCTACGCCTTCGACGTCACCGACCCGGCCAACCCGGTGTTCATGTGGCGTAAGTCGAGCACCGATCCTGGGTTCGCCGAGCTGGGCCAGACCTGGTCAGTTCCAAGACCCTCGACGCTCAAGACCTACGCCAACCCGGTGCTGATCTTGGGAGCTGGCTACGACCCAGCCGAGGACAACGCGGCAGTGACCCCGGCCAGTATCTCGGACACCATGGGACGCGCGGTGCTGGTGCTCGACGCAACCGACGGGACGCTGCTCAAGCAATTCAACACCGAGCGCAGCGTGCCGGCCGACATCACGCTGGTCGACTCGAACTTTGACGGTGCCGTCGACCGTGCCTATGCCGGCGATCTTGGCGGCAACCTCTACCGGATCGACTTCGAGAATAGCCTTGGCGAAAGCGCCCCGATCAACTGGCAGCACAAGAAGATCGCTGAGCTCGGCGCCGGGCGCAAGTTCTTCGGCTCGCCCGATGTGGTGCTCACCAGGATCAGCGGCGCCCTGATGATCGGCTCCGGCGACCGGGAGAAGCCGCTCGCAACGGTCACTGACGACCGCTTCTATATGGTGAAGGACCTGCTACCGGGCTTCCCGGACGCCACCGGAGCGCTCTACCCGGCGCTGGTGACCGAGGCCACTATGGTGGATGCCAGCACAACCGACAAGACCGCGCTCGCGACCGCCAAGGGCTGGTACCTGAAATTGGATACCAGCGGTGAAAAGGTGGTCAACTCGCCATTGACCGTGGCGGGAACGGTGTATTTCTCGACCAACCGACCCACTCCAACACCTGCGGGGTCATGCACTGCGAACCTCGGCGAAGCGCGCGCCTACGCGGTCTCGTTCATCTCCGGCGGTGCGTCCTATGACCGCAACAACGACGGTGCGGTCAATAACGGCGACCTCTCGATCGTACTGGCCGGCGGCGGCCTGCCGCCTTCGCCAGTTTCGGGCACGGTGGACATCGACGGCCGCTATCACCTGTTCCTGATCGGCGGCGGTGCCCGCGGTTCGGCCTTCGAAGCCGAGAAACCGAAGGTGCCGATTCTGCCGACGCGCCGGCGCATTTACTGGAACGTGGTGCGCGACAAGTAGCTCCTGATGATTGCGGGGCGCTGGCCAGCGCCCTGCTCCTAACCCTGCGCCGCAGCCACTGCCACCGCGCAGAACTTGAACTCCGGAATCTTGCCGAAAGGGTCGAGCACCGGGTTGGTCAGCCGGTTCGCGGCTGCCTCGGCATACGCGAACGCGATGAACACGCTGCCCGGAAAGACGCCGTCGTCCTGACGCGCCGCGAGCCTGATCTCGCCCCGGCGCGAGCGCACCGAAATCAGCGCGCCCGGGGCGACGCCGAGGCGCTGCAGATCGGCGGGATGCAGCGCCGCCGTCGCCACCGGTTCGAGGGCATCGAGCGCCTGCGAGCGGCGCGTCATCGCGCCGGTATGCCAGTGCTCGAGCTGGCGACCGGTGACCAGCACCATGGGGTAGTGCTCATCGGGCAATTCGGCAGCCTGGATCAATTTCGCCGGCACGATCCGCGCCCGACCGTCGGCGGTCGGGAAGCTCTCCTGGAACACCACCGGTTCGCCGGGATCACCCTCTTTGACGCACGGATAGGTAACCGACCCCTCGCGCTCGAGCCGCGCCCAGCGGATGCCGGCGATCGCATCGGTGCAGGCCGCCATCTCGGCAAAAACCTCGCGCGGCTCGCGATCGGGCCAATCGAGCCCGAGCGCGCGGGCCATCGCGGTGATGATCGAGAGGTCCTGGCGCGCCTGCCCGGGCAGCGTCAGCACCGGCCGCGCCAGCTGCACCATCCGGTCGGTATTGGTGAAGGTCCCGCCCTTCTCGGCCAGCGCCGAAGCCGGCAGGATCACGTCGGCGAGGTACGCAGTTTCGGTCGGAAAGATGTCCTGCACCACCAGCATTTCGAGCCGCGCGAGTCCCTCTCGGGCGTGCGTCAGGTCGGGGTCCGACATCGCCGGATTCTCGCCCATCACATACATCCCGCGCACGGTGCCGGCGCGGGCAGCATTGATGATCTCGACCACAGTGAGGCCCGGTTCGCGCGCAAGCGGCACCCCCCAGAATGATTCGAAGCGCGCCGCGGCCGCCGGATCGCTGACGCTCTGGTAGCCCGGGAACACCATCGGGATCAGCCCGGCGTCCGAAGCCCCCTGGACATTGTTCTGGCCACGCAGCGGGTGCAAACCCGTGCCGGGCCGGCCGATCTGTCCGGTGATCAGCGAGAGCGCGATCAGGCAGCGCGCATTGTCGGTACCGTGGATGTGCTGCGAAACGCCCATGCCCCAGAGGATCATCGAGGCGCGGCTGCGCGCGTAGCAGCGGGCCACCGTGCGGATGGTGTCGGCGTCGATCCCGCAGACCGGGGCCATCGCCTCGGGAGTGAACTCCGCGACGTTGGCGCGCAGTTCCTCGAAACCGCTGGTTCGCCGGGCGACAAAATCATGATCGACCAGGTCCTCGGCGATGATGGTGTGCAGCATCGCATTGAGCAGCGCGACGTCGGTGTCGGGTCGGAACTGCAGATTGTGGGTCGCATAGCGCGCGAGCTGGCCACGGCGCGGATTGGCCACGATCAGCTTGGTGCCGCTGCGCACCGCATTGCGAATCCAGCTGGCCGCCACCGGATGATTGCCGCTCGGGTTGGCCCCGATCACCATCACCACCTCGGCCGCGAGCACGTCGCGCACCGGGTTGGAGACCGAACCCGACCCAAGTCCCTCCATCAGCGCCGCTACCGAAGAGGCGTGGCACAGCCGCGTGCAGTGGTCGACGTTGTTGTTGCCAAAGCCCACCCGGACCAGTTTCTGAAACAGGTAGGCTTCCTCGTTGCTCCCCTTGGCCGAGCCGAAACCGGCAAGCGCACCGGCGCCCGCGCTGTCGCGAATCCGGGCGAGCGTGCCGCCGGCCAGTGCCAAAGCCTCTTCCCAGCTTGCCTCGCGAAAATCGTCGCGCCAGTTCTCCGGCACCCGAGCGAAGTTCGGGTTCTTCTTCGCGCCGGCACGGCGCACCAGCGGCACCGTCAGCCGTTGCGGGCTCATCGCGTAGTCGAAACCGAAGCGCCCCTTGACGCATAGCCGCGCGAGATTGGCGGGGCCGTCCCGGCCCGCGACGTGCACGATCCGGTTGCCGCTGACGTGGTAGGTCATCTGGCAGCCAACGCCGCAATAGGGACACAGCGAGTCGACCTGGCGCTCGGCCGCGCGGGGCGCGATCGGCGCCGCTGCCGGCGCCGGAACCGGCACGGCTCCGCCGGGCAGTCCGGCTGGCGCGCCGGCGAGCGCGGCAGTGCCGAGCAGGCGCGGCATCAGCGCTCCGGTCGGACACGCCTGGACGCACTCGCCGCAGGCCACGCAGGTCGACGAACCGAGCTCGTCGCCGAAGTCGAAGACGATCCGCGTGTGCTCACCGCGCCCGGCAAAGCCGATCACGTCATTGCCCTGCGCCTCGCGGCAGGCCCGCAGGCAGCGGGTGCACTGGATGCAGGCGTCGAGCCGCACCGCGATTGCCGGATGGCTGTCGTCGGGTTCGGCCGGCTCGCGCCGGGCAAACCGGGTGAGCGCGATGTCCATCGAGTCGACCAGTCGAGCCAGTTCCGAACCGGCGCGGTGGTCGGCATCGAGCGCGGTTATCGACCCCGGCTCGCCGGCGTCAACCACGGCGCCGGCGGCTGCCGCGGTGGTGCTGCCTGGGCCAGCCGCAAATCCGGCCTCGGCGGCCAGCATTTCGACCACCATTGCCTGCGCGGCGCGCGCGCGCGGGCTGTGCGCGCTGACCTTCATTGCCGGGGTCGGGGCGCGGCAGCACGCAGCAGCCAGCACCCGTTCCCCGTCGACCTCGACCACGCAGGCGCGGCAATTGCCGTCGGGGCGCAAGCCGTCCTGGTAACAAAGGCTCGGAATCTCGGCACCGGAGCGCCGCGCCGCCTGCAGAATGGTCTCGCCGGACCTGGCCTGGATCGGTCGTCCGTCGAGTTCGAATTCGACTGTCTTGCTCATCGCGCTGCCCCGAAGGCGTGGCGCTCGGTCGCGCTGAATTCGGACGGGAAGTGGCGCAGCGCGCTGACCAGCGGATTGGGCGCCGCCTGCCCGAGCCCGCAGATAGACGCGTCGCCCATCACCTGTGCCAGCTCAAGGAGCAGGGGCACGTCCCATTCGCTCTCCCTCATCAGTTCCGCCGCGCGCGCCGTGCCCACCCGGCACGGGGTGCATTGGCCGCAAGATTCCTTGCGGAAGAACTCCATCAGGCCCTGCGCCACGTCACGCACCCGATCGTGTTGCGAGAGCACCACGATCGCCGCCGAACCGATGAAGCAACCATGCGCATCGAGGGTGCCGAAATCGAGCGGCAGATCGGCGAGCGCCGCCGGCAGGATTCCGCCCGAGGCCCCGCCCGGCAGGTAACCGTAGAGCTCGTGCCCGGGCAACATCCCGCCGCAATATTCGTCGATCAGCTCGCGCAGCGTGATCCCGGCCGGCGCGACCTTGACTCCGGGACTGAGCACCCGACCGGATACCGAGAAACTGCGCGGCCCCTGGTGCCCGCGGCGGCCCCGGCCGGCAAACGCCGCGGCCCCGCCCGCCAGGATTTCCGGCACCCACCACAACGTCTCGACGTTATGGACCAGCGTCGGCCGGTCGAACAGGCCGCGCTCGGCGACGTACGGCGGGCGCAGGCGTGGCATGCCGCGCTTTCCCTCGATCGATTCGAGCATCGCGCTCTCTTCGCCGCAGATGTAGGCGCCGGCGCCGCGGCGCAACTCGATCGCCGGCAGGCGCCAGTCGAGCGCCACCGGCGAACTGGCCTGCAGCGCGGCAATCTCCGCCGCGAGCAGCGCGCGCACTCCGGCGTATTCGTCGCGCAGGTAGATGGTGCAGGCCTCGGCGTCGACCGCCCAGGCGGCGATCAGCATCCCTTCCAGGAAACGCCGGGCGCCCTGCTCGAGGTAATGTCGGTCCTTGAACGTGCCCGGTTCGCCCTCGTCGGCGTTGACTACCAGCATCCGCGCTCCGGCCTGCCCGGCGACGATCCGCCACTTGCGAGCGGTCGGGAAACCGGCGCCGCCCATGCCGCGCAGGCCGCTGGCAGCGATGACGTCGCAGACCGCTGCGCGCCGCCCGGCCGGGCCATCATCAGGCGTTGGCGGCTTGCCGGCGGGGCCGGCAATCTCGGGCAGTGCTCCTGCCAGCACGGCCCGCAGCACTGCTAAATCCGCCCGCTCCCCGCCCGACCGGGAGGCGGCCCCGAGATCGGTCGCCAGCGGCAGCGGGCAGTCGCGCTGGCCAGCGGCCACGGCCGCCTGCACCAGTTCGGCCGTCGCGGGGGCGAGCGGATGTTGATGAACCACGGCAACCGGTGCCTGGGCGCAGCGGCCGACGCAGGGCACCGGCTGCACCCTAACGGCGGTGCCGAGCGTCTTGCGCAGGCGCTCGGCCAGTTGCGCGGACCCGGCCAGTTCGCAGGCCACTGATTCGCAGACCCTCACGGTCAGCGCCGGCGGCGGCGCCTCGCCATCACGGATGACATCGAAGTGATGGTAGAAGGTCGCGACCTCGAAGACCTCGGCCTGGGAAAGCCGCAGCTCCTCGGCCAGGGCCGCCAGCAGCCCGACCGGCAGGTGGCCCTCGGTGTCCTGGATCAGGTGCAGCAGTTCGATCAGCAGGTCGGGACGGCGCTCGGCGTCGCCGAGCAGTTCACCAAGCCGCCGGCGATCCTCGGGATCGACCCGCCGCCCCTTGCCCTGGGCGGTTCTGGTTGCACTGCTCAAAGCTGGACCTCGACGCTCTCCAGGTGTTCCGGCACCCGCACCGGCCAGCCGAAATGTTTCTCGATGCGCAGGCGTAGCGCATCACTGGCGCCAGGCTCGCCATGGTTAAGGTAGACCTGCTTCGGGGGGGCACGGCGCAGGCTCTCCAGCCACGCCATGATCTGGTCGGCGTCGGCATGGGCCGACAGTCCGTGGAGTTGCGACACCGCCGCGCGGACCTGATGAAATGCGCCGTGAATCTTGACCTCGGTTGCGCCCTCGACCAATTTGGCGCCCCGGGTGCCGCCGGCCTGGAAGCCCACGAACACGATGTGGTTGCGCGAGTCGGGGAGCAGGCGTTTGAGGTGATGCAGAACCCGCCCGCCAGTGGTCATGCCGCTGGCCGCGATGATGATCGAAGGCACCGGGCTGTTGGCAATGGCCTTGGACTGCTCCGGCGTATTGCACATCTTCGCGACCCGGAACATCGCGCGGCACTCCTCGATGGTGATGCGATGCTGGTCGCGATGACGGCGGTAAAGCTCACTGGCGTCGATCGCCATCGGGCTATCGAGGTAAATTGGCAGGTTGGGGATCGCGCCGTCGCGCTTGAGGCGCGCCAGACCCAGCATCACATCCTGCGAGCGCCCGACCGCAAAGGACGGGATCAGCACCGTGCCACCACCGGCGGCGGTGTCGCGGACGATCTTGGCGAGTTCGCCGAACGAATCCTCCTGCTCGTGGACACGATTGCCGTAGGTCGATTCAAGCACCAGCGTATCGGCCTCGCGCAACTTGGTCGGCGCCTTCAACAGCTCCGAATCGGGGCGGCCGAGGTCTCCGGAGAACACCAGCGAGTGCCCATCACGGCTGACGCGGATCAGCGCTGCACCGATGATGTGGCCAGCCGGCAGTAACGCCGCGTGCAGACCGTCGCCGAGGTCGAATTCAGTGTCAAACGGCACCACCCGGAAGTGGGTCAGCGCCCGTTCGGCATCGGCGACGGTGTAGAGCGGCTCGGCCGGCGAATGTTTCGAGAACCCCCGCTTATTGGCGTAACGAGCCTCTTCTTCCTGCAGGTAGCCACTGTCGCGCAACAGCAGTTCGCACAGATCGCGGGTCGCCTCGGAGCAAATGACCTGGCCCCGGAAGCCGGCGCGCACCAGTGCCGGCAGGTAGCCGCTGTGGTCAAGGTGAGCGTGGGTGAGGAGCACGGTATTGATGCTCCTGGGCGCTACCGGGAACGGCGCACGGTTGCGCAGCCGCAACTGCTTGTAGCCCTGAAACAGCCCGCAATCGATCAGGATCCGGCGCCTGCCGCTCTGGATGATGGAGCGCGACCCGGTGACGGTTCCGGCGGCGCCGGCAAAGGTAAGTTTCATCTTCCGCTCTCCAGTGCTCCCCATTCGATCAGTTCGTCGACCAGACTGGTCTCGAGCACCGCGGCACCGAAGCTGGTGGCGGCGACCGGCGCCAGCCGGTTATTGACGTAGGCGATGCCCAGCGCCTCCAGGCCCAGTTCGACCAGGCTGGCCCCGGCGAGCAGGATCGCCAGGCGTTCGACGCACTGGCGCGCCCGGCTCGGGTCGCCGGTACGGAATGAGATCAGCGCGGCGTCGATCTGCTCTGCCTGGCCGGGCAGCCAGGCGAGCAGGAACTGCGCCATCGCCTCCACGGCCTCGGGTTCGCGTTGCACCACCCGCAGGGTGTCGAGCACGATCACGTTGCCCGAGCCCTCCCAGATACCGTTGAGCGGGGCCTGGCGGAACGCGCGGGCCAGCGGCGATTCCTCGACGTAACCGCTGCCGCCGATGCATTCCATCGCCTCGGCGACCACCGGTGTACAGCGGCGACACACCCAGTACTTCGCCAGCGGCGTCATCAGCCGCGCCAGCAGTGCCTGGGCGGGATCACCAGGGGCGCGGTCGAAGGCGAGCGCGAGGCGCATCGCCAGCGCGGCGGCCGCGGAGCTCTCGAGCACCAGGTCGGCGAGCACCTGCCGCATCATCGGCTGCTCGATCAGGAGGTGACCAAAGGCGCTGCGGCGCTGTGCGTTCCAGATCGCATTGCTCAGCGCCCAGCGCATGGTCGCGGCGGCGCCCGTGACGCAGTCGAGCCTGGTGTGCTGGACCATATCGAGAATCGTCGCGATACCGCGTCCTTCAGCACCAATGCGGTTCGCCGCGGCCTCGCGCAATTCCAGCTCGCAGGTCGCGTTGGAGCGATCGCCCATCTTGTCCTTGAGGCGCTGCAACTCGAGCGTGTTGCGGCTGCCCTCGAGACGCCAGCGAGGTACGAAGAAACAGGTCAGTCCGCTATCGTCGCCGTTCACCTTGGCCAGTGCCAGGAAGCCGTCGGCCATTGCCCCGGAGACGAACCACTTGTGGCCGGTGAGCGCATAGCTGCCATCGGCCTGCGCGATCGCCACGGTGGAGTTGGCGCGCACGTCCGAGCCGCCCTGCTTCTCGGTCATCGCCATGCCCAGTGTGACGCCGGCCTTCTGATGCGCCGGCAGGCAGCGCGCGTCGTAGCGTGCCGCGCCAATGCGCGGCTCCCAGAGCTCGGCGAGTTCAGGCTGTTTGCGCAATGCCGGCACCCCGGCGTAGGTCATCGACATCGGGCAGCCGACCCCGGCTTCGGCCTGCGTCAGCAGGTAGAGCAAGGCGCTGTGGGCGACGTGACCCGCGCGCGGCGCGGTCCAGGCGATCGAACTGGTGCCGGCCTCCAGCCCCAGCGCCATCAGAGCATGGTAGGCGGGATGGAACTCGACCTCGTCGATGCGCCGTCCGAACCGATCGAAGGCGCGCAGCTGCGGAGGATTACGATTGGCCAGTTCGCCCCAGTACTGGACTTCCTCGCTGCCCGTCCTGGCACCGAAGCGCGACAACAGTTCGCCGTGGGCACCACCACCGGCGGCTTCGACCAGCGCGGAGAGAATCCAGTCGGCGTCAAAGAGGTTGACGTCAACCAGCGCCTCGCTCTGGTTGAAGACCACGTGACTACCAAGATCGGTGCGCGGCACCGCGGCTTTGATGGGCATCTCGCACTCTCCCCGACCCACCGGGCATTTCCCGGCTCATCGGCCCATTCTACCCTCGGCCAGAGCGCCCCGGCGCCGTTGCCGGAGAGCCCGCTGGCGGCGTCAACGGACTACTGGAAGAAGTCCTTGACGCGGTCGGTCCAGCTCTTGGTCTGGGGGCTGTGCCGGGGATCGGTGAGCGAGGCATCGAGCTCACGCAGAAGCTTCTTCTGTTGATCGGTGAGGCGCACCGGGGTCTCGATCACGACGTGTGAGTAGAGGTCTCCGGGATAGCTCGAGCGCAGCCCCTTGATGCCCTTGCCGCGCAGCCGGAAAGTCTTGCCCGACTGGGTGCCCTCGGGCAGATCGATTTCGGCACGACCGCTCAGGGTCGGAACCTGCACCTTTGCGCCCAACGCAGCCGCGATGATCGAGATCGGCACCTCGCAGTGCAGGTCATCGCCATCGCGGGTGAAGACCGAGTGTTCGCGAATCCGGATTTCGATATAGAGATCGCCCGACGGCCCGCCATTGACCCCCGGCTCGCCGTTGCCGGCCGAGCGAATCCGCATGCCGCTGTCGATCCCGGCGGGGATCTTGACTTCGAGGGTCTTGGTGCGCTTGGTGCGCCCCACCCCGTCGCAGGTTACGCATGGTTCGGCGATCACCTTGCCAGTGCCGTGGCAGGTTGGACAGGTCTGCTGGATCGAGAAGAACCCCTGCTGGACGCGCACGTTGCCCTGACCGCCGCAACTGCCGCAGACCTTGGGCTTGGTGCCGGGCTTGGCGCCGGTGCCATGGCAGGAACTGCAGCTGTCCCAGGACGGCACCCTGATCTCGGTGTCATAGCCGTGGGCTGCCTGCTCGAGGGTGATCTCCATCGCGTAGCGCAGGTCGGCGCCGCGATAGACGTTCGAACGCCCTCCTCCGGCGCGGCCGCCGCCGAAGATGTCGCCAAAGATGTCGCCGAAGGCGTCGCCAAAACCGCCAAAGCCACTGGCGCCCGGACCGGGGCCGGCGCTGGGATCGACACCGGCGTGGCCGAAGCGATCATAGGCCTCGCGCTTGGCCGAATCGGTCAGGATTTCGTAGGCGGACTTGACCTCCTTGAATTGCTCCTCGGCGGTCTTGCTGTCGGGGTTGCGATCGGGGTGGTACTTCATGGCCAGCCGCCGATAGGCCTTCTTCAGCTCGTCTTCGCTGGCATTCTTGCCGACCCCCAGAACCTCGTACAAGTCACGCTTGGCCATCTACCCGCCCTTTCAGTCCTTCCTTCGCCAGCCGGGCGCCGCTGCCGCGGCGGCGCCCTCGCAATCAACCCGCCGCGCGTTGCCGCATCCCTACTCGCCGCGCTTGACTTCCTTGAAGTCGGCATCGACGACGTCGTCTTCCGGCTGACGCCGCGCTTCCTGGGCGCCGGCGGTATTGGCTGCCTCGGCGGCGGCATCGCCAGCCGCTGCCTGGGCCTGGGCATCGGCATAGACCTTCTCGCCCAGCTTCTGCGAGGCCTCACCCAACGCGGTCGCCTTGGCCTCGATGTCGGCCTGGTCATCGCCCTTGAGCGATTCCTCGGCGGCCTTGATCGCTTCCTCGATCTTCTCGCGCTCGTCAGCGTCGACCTTGTCGCCGTGCTCGGCAAGCGACTTCTTCACCGTGTGCACCAGCGCATCGGCCGAGTTGCGGGCGTGCGCCAGTTCGACCCGTTTCTTGTCTTCGTCGGCGTTGATCTCCGCGTCCTTGACCATATTGTCGACTTCTTCATCAGTCAGTCCGGAGTTGGCCTTGATGGTGATCTTGTTTTCCTTGCCGGTGGCCTTGTCGCGGGCGTGGACGTGCAGGATACCGTTGGCATCGATGTCGAACGTGACTTCGATCTGCGGCGTGCCGCGCGCTGACGGCGGGATCCCCTCGAGGTTGAACTCGCCCAGCGCCTTGTTGCCCGCCGCGACCTCGCGTTCGCCCTGGAAAACCTTGATCGTCACCGCCGGCTGGTTGTCGTCGGCGGTCGAGAACACCTGGGTGTGCTTGGTCGGGATCGTGGTGTTGCGCTTGATCATCGCGGTCATCACGCCACCGAGCGTCTCGATGCCCAGCGTGAGCGGGGTGACGTCGAGCAGCAGCACGTCCTTGCGATCACCCGCCAGTACCGAAGCCTGCACCGCGGCGCCAACTGCAACGGCCTCGTCGGCGTTGACGTCCTTGCGTGGCTCCTTGCCGAAGAACGCCTTGACCGCTTCCTGAACCTTGGGCATGCGGGTCATCCCGCCCACCAGGATCACGTCGTCGATCTCGGAGGTCTTGATGCCCGCATCCTTGAGCGCGATCCGGCAGGGATCGATTGTCTTCTGGACCAGATCGTCGACCAGCGACTCGAACTTGGCCCGGGTGATGCGCATCGCCAGGTGCTTTGGTCCGGTGGCGTCGGCGGTGATGTAGGGCAGGTTGATCTCGGTCTGCTGGCCCGAAGAGAGTTCGATCTTGGCCTTCTCGGCCACATCCTTCAGGCGCTGAAGTGCGAGCACGTCCCGCGACAGATCGACGCCCTGGTCCTTCTTGAACTCGGCGATCACGTAGTCGATGATCCGCTGGTCGAAGTCCTCTCCGCCCAGGAAAGTGTCGCCGTTGGTCGAGAGCACCTCGAACTGCTTCTCGCCGTCGACGTTGGCGATCTCGATGATCGAGACGTCGAACGTGCCGCCGCCGAGGTCATAGACCACGATCTTGCGATCCTTGGCGGATTCCTTGTCGAGCCCGAAGGCCAGCGCGGCCGCCGTCGGCTCGTTGATGATGCGCTTGACCTCGAGTCCGGCGATCTTGCCGGCGTCCTTGGTGGCCTGGCGCTGGCTGTCGTTGAAGTAAGCCGGCACCGTGATCACGGCCTCGGTCACTTCCTCGCCAAGATAGTCCTCGGCGGTCTTCTTCATCTTGCGCAGGATCTCGGCCGAGATCTGCGGCGGCGCGAGCTTCTTGTCGCGCACCTCGATCCAGGCGTCGCTGTTGTCGGCCTGGATGATCTTGTAGGGCATCAGCTTGATGTCTTTCTGGACCGCCTTTTCGGCGAACTTGCGCCCGATCAGGCGTTTGACCGCATAGATCGTGTTCTCGGCGTTGGTCACCGCCTGGCGTTTGGCCGGGGCGCCGACCAGGATCTCGCCATCGGCCATGTAGGCGACGATCGAGGGCGTGGTGCGCGCACCTTCGGAGTTTTCGATCACCTTGGGCTTGCCGCCCTCCATGATCGCCACGCACGAATTGGTCGTGCCCAGGTCAATGCCGATGATCTTACCCATGGTGTTTCCTCTATACGATTGTTCAGTTCTTGAACCCTGCACCCCACATGGGGTCCGCAGGTTCCGGTTTCAAGCTTTGCTCGCCGGGTCGCCCGTTACCCGCCTAGCCCTGGGCAACTATCACCAGCGCCGGGCGCAGGATGCGATCGTGGATCAGGTAGCCCTTTTGCAGCACCACTGCGACATGGTCGGGCGGGATGCGCGGGTTGGTCTGCGCGGCCGCGATGGTCGAAATGGCCTGGTGACGGTTGGGATCGAACTTTTCGCCGAGCGGGTCGATGGCAGCGATCTTGTTCTTTTCGAACACCGAATCAAGCTGGCGCAGCGTCACCTGTGCCCCCTCGACCAGGCTTTCCAGCGACGGCTTGTCTGCCTTGAGCGCCATCTCCAGGCTGTCGCGAACCGCCAGGAGCGATTCGGCGAAGGACTCGACCCCGAACTTGTGGGCGCGGGCGACGTCGTCCTGCAGTCGCCGGCGCAGGTTCTCCATCTCGGCAACCGAGCGCAGGTAACGATCGTAGTTCTCGCTGGCCCGAGTCTCGGCATCGGCACAACGCTGGGGCAATTCCTTGAGATCTTCGAGAGGCAGCGCCGAATCGACATCAGGCGCTGGATTCCCGTCGCTGGCCGCTGTGGCACCCGGTGCCTGCGGCCCCGCCCCGTTGGGCGTCGCCGCTGCCGGCCCTTTCTTGTCCGCGGGCTTGTCTGATTGCATGAATTCCTCTGAATTAAATCAAGGAGTTAACAATTGCCGCTCGATTGCCTCTGGCGGCATTCAATTGATGTGGGGACACCCTGAAGGCATTTCAAGTGGGGCAAGCCCGGAATCGGCGCGCTGGCCCTACCGGCCCGCGCGGCGTTGGGCAGGGACTATGCCGGCACCGAACCCCGCCAGCCCCGGTCAGTTCGGCGCGCCGAGCGCCCGGGCGCGCTTGCGCCGGGCCTCGAGTTCGCGGCGCTCGCCGGCAGCTTCGTCATCGTCGCGCCAGCGAGTCGGCCACCCTGCCAGGTGCTGCTCGACCAGCCCGGCCAGCGCGTTGATCAGCGCCGTGGACTGGTTGAGGCACGGCAGGTAACGGAAATCCTTGCCACCGGCCTCGAGGAAGCTCTGCTTGCCCTCGATCGCTATTTCCTCGAGCGTCTCCAGGCAGTCGCTGACAAAGCCCGGGCAGACGACGTCGACCCGGCGCACTCCCTGCTTGCCCAGCGCCGCCAGAGTCGGCGCGGTGTACGGTTCGAGCCAGGCGGCACGCCCGAAGCGCGACTGGAAGCTCACGACGTAGTCCTCCTCGCGCAATCCGAGCCGCTCGGCCAGCAAGCGGCCGCTGGCCTGGCATTCGCAGTAGTAGGGGTCGCCCAGTTGCAGGGTGCGCCGGGGCATCCCATGAAAGCTCATCACCAGCCGCTCGGGCGGCCCGTCGATGCGCCAGGCGTGCTCGATGCTGCTCGCCATGGCTTCGATCCAGCCCGGGTCGCGCGGGAAACTGCGCACGGTGCGCAATTCCGGGACATTGCGCCAGTGCGCCAGTTCCTCGAAGACCGCGTCGAACACCGTGCCGCTGGTCGCACCCGAGTATTGCGGGTAAAGCGGCACCACCAACACTCGGGTGACGTTGCGTTCGCGCAGGTCACGCATCACCGCGGCGATCGACGGTTCGCCGTAGCGCATCGCATAGGCCACCTCGACGTCCTGGCCGCGCTGGCCTAGTTCACCGCGCAGCAGCTTGGCCTGCGCCGCGGTATGCACCGCCAGCGGCGAGCCGTCCGGCGACCAGATCAGCGCGTACTTGCGCGCCGACTGGGCCGGCCGAACCCGCAGGATGATGCCATGGAGAATCGGCAGCCACAGCAGCCGCGGGATTTCCACCACCCGTGGATCGGCGAGAAACTCGGCCAGGTAGCGCCGCACCGCGCCAGCTTCGGGTTTGGTCGGAGTGCCGAGTTGGACCAGCAGGACCGCCGTGCGGGGCGGCATCGTGTGTTCGAAACGCTCTGGTCGTGTGAAGCGGCTCATGGTCTGGGAGTCGGGTTGGTGGGTTAGCCGCGGCCGGGGCTGAGCGCGCTTGAAACCAGCCGCGCGGTGATGTCGACGATCGGGATCACGCGTTCGTAGGCCATCCTGGTCGGCCCGATCACTCCGAGCGTGCCGACGATCCGCCCGTCGACCTCGTAGGGTGCAACCACGATGCTGAGCCGATCCATCGGCACCAGGTCGGATTCGCCGCCGATGAAGATCTGCACTCCCTGAGCGCGGCCCGACACGTCGAGCAACCGCAACAATCCGGTGCGCTGCTCGAAGAGGTCGAAGAGCCCGCGCAGCCGATCCATGCTGTCGGCCAGGTCAGTGACGTCCATCAGGTTGCGCTCGCCCGAGATCACGACGGGGTCGCCCTCCTCATGCAGCGCCTCGTCGCTGGCGTCGAGCGCACTGTGCATCAGGCGGTCGATGTCGGCCCGCAGTCCCATCAGCTCGCTCTTCAACTTGCTGCGGATTTCTTCGAAGGGCAGACCGGCAAAGTGGTGGTTGATGTAATTGGCGGCTTCGACCAGCTCACCGGGCAGATAGTCGCGCTCGACATAGAGAATGCGGTTTTGCACGTCACCGTCAGGGGTGACGATGATCAGCAGGATGCGCCGCTCCGAGAGCCGCAGGAATTCGATCATCCGAAAGCGCGACGAGCGTCGCGGGGTCTGTACCACCCCGGCGAAATGCGACAACTGCGAGAGCAGGCCGGCGGCCGTCGCGAGCACCCGATGGGGCTGTTCGGCGCCCAGCTGCTCCTGGATTTCCTCGGTCTGTTCGACGCGCAGCGGCTCGACCGTGAGCAGGGTGTCGACGAAGAGCCGGTAGCCGCGGGCAGTCGGCACCCTGCCGGCCGAAGTGTGCGGACTCGCGACCAGTCCGAGATCCTCGAGGTCGGCCATCACGTTGCGCACCGTGGCCGGCGAGAGGTCCAGGCCCGAGTGGCGCGACAAGGTGCGCGAACCGACCGGGTGACCTTCGGCAACGTAGCGTTCAACCAGCGCCTTGAGCAGCGCCTTGGAGCGTGAGTCGAGCATGCCTTTCATTCTACTTCGGCCTTGGCCACCCACCCCGTCACCGGCCCGGCGACGATGCCGATCAACAGCAGAAACAGGATCGCCGGCAATTTCAGGCGCCAGGCCAGCCAGTGCGCCAGCACCCCCAGCACCACCACCGCCGTGAGCACCAGCGCGATATTCAAGCTCAGTGCTCCTTGCGATCGGAACCGGGATTGTCGCCCTCGGCCTGGGCGCGGGCGGCTGCCTCGCGCTCCATTTCACGCTCGCGCTCCTCGCGATCTTCCTCGATCTCGCGCACCGCATCGGCAATCGCATCGTTCTTCTGCAGCTCACGGCGCTCGTCGCTGGCGATATGCACCGTCGGCGGGGTGTGCGAACGCGCCGCCTCGACGCCCTTGGTCAGCCCGAGCGCAGCCAGCGCCTCCTCTTCGTTCAGCCCGAAGAGCTTGCGCACGTTGAGATCACGCTGCGGGAACGGAATTTCCAGCCCATAGCGCCCGAGGGCCGACTCGATCGCCCAGTTATAGGCGGCGGTGACGGTCCGCGGCCGCTTGACCGCGTCAGGATTGAGCCAGACCACCAGCTCGAAGTTGAGGCTGCTGTCGCCGAATCCGGTCAGCCACACCTGGGGGCGCCGCGATTTCGGCTCATTGAGCGTGAACGGCACTTCGGCGGACGCCTCGAGCGCGGCCTTCTTGACCAGTTCCTTGTCGCTGCCATAGGCCACGCCGAATGGAATCCGCCAGCGGCGTGAAGCCTCGCGCAGCGTCCAGTTGGTCACCGTGCCGCTGACAAAGTCGGAGTTTGGAACCAGGATGTCGATGTTGTCGTTGGTCGTAATCCGGGTGCTGCGGATGTTGATCTCCTTGACCTCGCCGCGGGCGCCGGAGGCGAGCTCGACAAAATCGCCGATCTTGAGGCTCTGCTCGAACAGCAGGATCAGGCCGGAGACCAGGTTGTTGATGATCTGCTGCAGGCCGAAGCCCAGGCCGACGCCGATCGCGCTGGCCAGCAGCGTGACCTTGCCGACGTCGACGCCGATCATCGACAGCGCGATCATCAGTCCGGTAACCAGAACCGCGTAATGCAGCAGGCGACCGATCGCGTAGAACGCCGCATGGCTGTCGCTCGGTCGGGTGCGCGCGAACCGATCCAGCCCGCGGCGCACGAAGAGTGACACCACCCAGGCCATGAATACAATCAGCAGCGCGCTGCCGAAGTCGATGGCCGAGAGATTGACCCCGCCGATTTCGACCAGGCCGCGATTGAGCCAGCTATCGACCTTGTCCATGACCCCGGCTTCGGTAAGCGCCCAGGCCGGCGCCGACGCCACCGTGAAAACAAGGATGAGGAACCTAGCAAACAGTCTCGTCACGTCGATCTCCGCGCCCCGTGCAAACCGTCCAACATTTCCGCGCCGCGCCGCTTTCGCCCAGTGTCGGCCCATTCTATACTGAGGGAGTTCGCAGACGCCGGGATTCACCACTACCCTGGTCGTGGTCCGGGCCAACCAAGGAGCCAGCGATGTATCGTTCGATTCTCGTGGTTACCGAAGGAACCCCGCTATCCAAGAAAGCGGTCAAGGCGGGACTAAGGATGGCGCACAATTTTGGCGCCAAAGTTACCGCCCTCAACGTGCAACCCCCCTACCAACCTCCGATCGCGGGCGAAGTCCCGGCGGCATTCCTGCACAACCCTGCCGAGTACGACCAGCTTGCCCGCGAGGCATCGGCCAAGATCCTGGCCGATGTGGCGGCGATGGCCGCCAAGCTCGAGGTCCCGACCACTACGGTGACGGTGTTCGACCACAGCGTCTACAAGGCAATCATCCGCACCGCCAAGACCCGCCGCTGCGACCTGATCGTGATGGCTTCGCACGGGCGCCGCGGCATTCGCGGGATCCTGCTCGGCAGTGAAACCCAGAAGGTGCTGACCCACTGCCAGATCCCGGTACTGGTGCATCGTTAGCTCGCGGCTGGCCAGGATGGCTGGGCCAGGCGGCTGCGCCATGCGGTCAGGGGCCATGGCGAGCGGCGATGTGATCTAATCGCCCGCATGGCCACAGCGTTTCGTCACGTCGCATTGATCGGCCGCTATCAGAGCGAAGGGGCCGGTACGACCCTGCTCGAGATAGCCGAGATGATCTCCGCCCACGGGGCGGAGGTGCTCATCGAGGCCCAGACCGCACAGTCGATCGGCAACCAGCGCTTCGTGGCGGCGAGCATGGCCAGGATCGCGCGTGAGGCCGACCTGGCCATTTCGGTTGGCGGCGACGGCACCATGCTGGGCGTCGCGCGCAGCCTGGCCGCATCGCGGGTGCAGCTGGTGGGCATCAATCACGGTCGGCTCGGTTTCATCACCGACATTTCACTGGCCGACTGGCGCACTGCCCTGACGACGATCCTCGACGGGGTCTACGACGCCGAGGACCGGACGCTGTTGAGCGCCCGCGCGATCCGCGACGGCAGCGAGATCTGGCACGACATCTGCCTCAACGACGTGGTGGTGAGCCGTTCGTCGCGCTCGGGCATGATCGAGCTGCAGGTCGACGTCGACGGCCTCTACATGTACAACCAGCGCGCCGACGGCCTGATCGTGGCCACCCCTACCGGTTCGACCGCCTACGCGCTGTCGGCCAACGGCCCGATCCTGCACCCCGAGCTCGCCGGCATCGTGCTGGTGCCGATCGCTCCGCAAGCGTTGTCCAACCGGCCGATCGCACTGCCCGACAATGTCGAGGTGAGAATCACCGTGATCGAGGCCAGCGAGCCGCGAGTGAGCTGCGACATGCAGGTCTTCGGGGACCTGCAGGTGGGCGACGAAATCATGGTGCGCCGCGCGCCATTCACCTGCCGCTTCCTGCACCCCAAGAATCACAATCACTTCGCGACGCTGCGCAGCAAGCTCAACTGGCACGAACTGCCAATCCTCCAGCGGCCAGACTGAGCCAGGGAACTGCCGTGCTGCTGAGCCTGCGCCTGCGCGACTTCGTCATCGTGGATGCTGCCGAGTTCGACCTCGAGAACGGTTTCACCGTGTTCTCGGGCGAAACGGGCGCGGGCAAATCGATCCTGATCGACGCGCTGCAACTGGCGCTGGGCGCTCGCGCCGACGCCGGCTACGTGCGCGAAGGGGCGGCCCGCGCAGACATCTGCGCCGAATTCTCCACCGATGCGGAGATCGATGAATGGCTCGCGGAGCATGCGCTCAGCGGCGACGGCGCGATGCTTCAAATGCGCCGGGTGATCGAGGCCGACGGACGCTCACGGGCACTGATCAACGCAATGCCGGCCACGGCCGCGCTGCAGCGCGAGCTCGGCGAACGCCTGGTCGATATCCACGGCCAGCATGAGGCCCAGTCAATGCTGCGCGGCAACGGCCAGCGCGAACGGCTCGACGCCTGTGCCGGACTACAGGACCTGGCGGCGGCAACGGCGGGCGAGCACGCCCGCTGGCAGGCGGCGGCGGCACAGCTGGCCGCGGCGGAGTCGCTCGAGCGCGGCGCCATGCTCGAGCGCGACCAGCTGTCCTGGCAGGTGGAAGAACTGTCCGGGCTGGCGATGGGGCCAGCCGAGTGGGAAGAACTCAACGAAGAACAGCGCCGCCTCGCGCACGCCGCCTCGCTGATCGAAGGCGTACAGGGCGCACTCGAAATGCTCGCCGATGGCCAGCAGCCGATCGGCTCAAGTCTCTCGCACCTGGTCCAGAAACTGCGCGCACTGAGCGAATATGACGGACGGCTCGGCGCCGCAGTCGAGATGCTCGAAACCGCCGCGATCAACGTCGATGAAGCGGCCTCGGTGCTCAGCTCCTACGCCGACCGGGTCGATCTCGATCCGCAACGGCTCGATCAGCTCGAGCGCCGCATCGGCGCCATATTCGCCGCCGCGCGCAAGTTCCGACTCGCCCCCGAGGCGATACCAGCCGAACTCGAGGCGCTCAGGCAACGGCTGGAGCAGCTGACCGCGGCCCAGGACCTGGAGGCCTTGCGCGAGCGCGAACGCTTGGCCCGCACCGAGCATCGCGCGCTCTGCGCCGAACTCTCGGCACGGCGCGGCGCGGCCGCCGCAGAGCTGGCCAGCGCGGTGACCGAACAGCTGGCGACGCTGGGCATGGCCGGCGGCCGACTCGAGGTGCTGCTGGAACCAGTCGAGCCCGGACCAAGCGGCGCCGAGCGGGTCGAGTTCCGCATCGCCGCCCACGCTGGAGCGAGCCCGCGGCCGATGGCCAAGATCGCCTCCGGCGGTGAACTCTCGCGCATCGGTCTGGCGATCGCCGTGCTCTCGGCGCAGGCCAACCCGGTGCCGACCCTGATCTTCGACGAAGCCGACGCCGGCGTCGGCGGCGCCGTCGCCGAGGTGATCGGAACGCTGATGCGCCGCCTCGGCGGGCAGCGCCAGGTGCTCAGCGTGACCCACCTGCCGCAGGTTGCGGCCCAGGCCCACCAGCATTTCCGGGTCATCAAGGAGGAGACCGGCGGGCGCGCCCACTGCAGCGTCACGGTGCTCGCACGCCAGCAGCGCGTCGAGGAAATTGCCCGCATGCTCGGCGGCGTCGAAATCACCGCCACCACCCGGGCACACGCCCGGGAATTGCTGGCGAACTGATACCGAGCTCAGGGGCGGGAGGTCGCGGGGCGCTCAGACCTTGCGATGGCGACAGCTCTTGCGGATGCAGTTGGCGTAGAGCGAAAGCCCGTGCTCCTGCAGCTCGAAGCCCCGTGACTTGGCGATCTCGCGCTGCCGGCGCTCGATCTCCTGATCGACGAATTCCTCGACCCGGCCACAGTCGAGGCACACCAGGTGATCGTGGTGACCGCCTTCGTCAAGTTCGTAGATCGCCTTCGACGACTCGAAACTGTTGCGCCTGAGGATCCCGGCCTGCTCGAACTGGGTCAGCACGCGGTAGATCGTGGCCAGGGCAATCTCCTGGCCGCTGTTGAGCAACTCCCGGTAGACGTCCTCGGCACTGAGGTGGCGCTGCCCCATTGTCTGGAAGATCTCCAGGATCTTCAGCCGCGGCAGCGTGGCCTTTAGTCCCAGGTTCCTGAGTTCATCGGGCGAAGACATTGCTTTGACCCTCTTGACTTGCGGTACTAGGCCTTATCATATCGGTTTTGCCCCGGACCACCGGTATAACGATGACTCTGTATTGCGATCACCTGCCCTCTGCTCGCGCCGGCCGCCGGATCGCGCTGATAATTTGCGTATCCGTGGCGGCACTCGCGGCGGGCTGCGCGGCGCGGGGTAATGCCAGCAGCGGCATCTTCGAGCCCTACCGCACCGACTTGCCGCAGGGCAACTACCTGACCAGCGAGATGTTGGCCAGGGTTAGCCCCGGAATGACCAAGGCCGAGGTCCGGCTGGCCCTTGGCACGCCGCTGCTCAACGAAATGTTCCGCCCCGATCGCTGGATCTACGTGTTCCGTTACCAGCACCCGAGCGGCGATTCCATCTCCCGGCATGCGGTGGTTTACTTCAAGGGCGAGCGCGTCGAAAGAATCGAAGCCGACCAGATGCCCAGCCGCGAAGATCCCAACGATCCGGCCTTGCCAGGCTTCCGGCCCAAGGCCACGAGCACCAAATGAGCGCCGCGGCCGACCACGGCAAGGCGCCGGCGCCAATCCGGGTGGCCGTGGCGGGAACGAGCGGCCGGATGGGCAAGATGCTGGTCGAGGCCGTTCTTGATGCGCCCGACTGCCAGTTGGTCGGAGCCCTCGAGGTGGAAGATTCCCCGGCGCTCGGGCGCGACGCCGGCGAGGCGATTGGCCGCGCCAGCGGCGTGGCAATTACCGACCAGTTCGGGGCCGCCCTGGCCAATGCCGACGTGCTGATCGATTTCACCCGCCCGCAGGGCACGCTGCTGCATCTCGAGGCGTGTGCCGCGGCCGGAGTGCGGATGGTGATCGGCACCACCGGCTTTGACGCCGCCGGGCGCGAAGCCATCGCTCTCGCAGCCCGGCAAATAGCGATCGTCAGCGCTCCCAACATGAGCGTGGGCGTGAACGTCACTCTCAAGCTGCTCGAATTCGCGGCGCAGCACTTTGCCCACGGCTACGACATCGAGATCATCGAGGCGCACCATCGCCACAAGGTCGATGCGCCGTCCGGAACCGCGTTGCGCATGGGTGAAGTAGTGGCGCAGGCGCTTGGCCGGGATCTGGGCAAGGTCGCGGTGTTTGCCCGCGAAGGCGTCACCGGCGAACGCGACCCGGCGACGATCGGCTTTTCTGCCATTCGCGGCGGCGACATCGTCGGCGACCACACGGTGCTGTTTGCCGGCGATGGCGAGCGCATCGAAATCACCCATCGCTCGGCGAGCCGACTCAGCTATGCGCTGGGCGCGCTGCGGGCCTGCCGCTTTCTGGCCGCTCGCGCGAGCGGGCTCTATGACATGCACGACGTGCTGGGCCTGCGCTGAGCGAACGCTCAGCGCGCGGCTTCGACCATTTCACACAACTGTTCGACAGCGTCGAGGATCCTGGGTCCGGGGCGCTGGATCGCTGACGGTTCGAGATAGGCGAAACGGGCGAATCCCGCCGGAGTTATCGCCCCCAGCCGCTCCCAGCGCGAGCGGCTGTCGGGATGATCAGCGGCCACGATCAGGCGCGGCCGCGCGGCCAGCACTGCTTCCTCGGTAACCTGCGGTGCTGCGAGCGCCGCCGCGGCGAAGATGTTGCGCGCGCCGCAGGCCCTGATGGCGTCGGCGGTGACGTCGCCACTGCCCAGCGACACCAGCGGCCGGGCCCAGACCTGGTAGAAGATCGACACCGGCTTGCGCCGGCTGTAGCGTTCCTCGAGCCGTGCGAGCCGTTCACGAAAGGCCCGCGCCGCGGCATAGGCTAGTTGCGGCTGGACGCTGATCGCCGCGAACCGCTCGATGGTGCCGGCGACATCGTCGAGGGTGCGCGGATCGGAGACGAATACCGAGATGCCGGCGCGCTCGACCCTTTCGACCCAGCTGCGCGATATTCCCGGGGCCCACACCATGACCCATTGCGCGTGCAATGCCAGCAGGCGCTCCGGACCTGGCGGGGGATAGGCCCTGATGTGCTCGATGTCCGCAACCTCGTTCGGATAGTCACTGTTGGCATCGATCGCGATGACCTGATCCAGGACCCCTGCCGCGGCCAATGACTCGGTCAGATGGGGCGCCAGCACCACGATCCGGGTCGGCAGCGGCAGCGCCGGCAGCACCCTGCCCCAGTCGTCCCGAAGCGTGGGCGAGCCTTCGCCGCGAGCGGGCTGCGCCAGCGCCACGGCGGCAAGCACAGCCAACAGTGCCAGGACGATGCCCCGGCACCGGCCGACGCGACCAGCGGGATTGCTCATCGAGTGCGCGCGAAACGCACCCCGAGCAGCAACTGGCGCGGCGCCGACGCGTAGCCGGACGCCGTCTGGTAGGCACGATCGCCGAGATTGGTGGCACGCACGAAGATCTCCCAGTCGCGCGCAACCGACCAGGCGGCGTCGAGGTTGACCACCGCGTAACCGCCCAACTCGGCGCCATCGCTATCGACCCGCCGGCCCTGGGTCACCAGTTCTCCATCCAGCCGCCAGCCATGGCCATGCCAGTTGGCCCCCAGTGTCCCGTAGCGGCGCGCGCGCCGGGCCAGTTCGCCGCTGCTCTGCTCGCCGGTAATGGGGTCGACCCACCGGCCCTCCGGATCCTGGACAGTCACCGCCGCGCGCAGCACCAGCGCGCCGATGGCGTGGCGAGCATCGACGCTCAGCCCGCGAACTCTGGTCGAGGCCAGGTTCTGCGGGACAAAGTCGCCGTCGAGTTCGATGGCATCGCTGATCCTGCTGACAAACAGCGAGCTGCGCACCGTGGTCTCCTGGTGGGAGTAATCGGCACCAAATTCCCAGCCCAGCGAACGCTCTGGCCGCAGCGCCGGGTTGGCCCCGAACGGGCTGTAGAGATCATCGAAGGTCGGTGCCCGGAAGGCGCTGCCGACGCTCGCTCGCAGGCGCCATTGCTCGCTGGCGCGCCAGCCATAGGCCAGCGTCCCGGAGGTCTGGGCGCCGACGCTGTCGACATCGTCGCGCCGCAGGTTGATTCGCAGCGTGTTGGCCGCACGCTCAAGCTCGTAACCGAGGTAGGCTGAGCGCGTCGCCCGATCGTCACGCACGTAGGCGTAATCGCCCGTGCTCACCCCTTCCCCGGCGATTTGCTGTCGCAGGTGCTCGAGTCCGAAGAGCAGCGATCCCGACTCCAGGGCATAGCTGTTCTGCCAGGTAATGGTCTGCGAGCGGGTGCGCGGCGCAAACGAGAACGCCGCGTAGTCGTAGTCGATGGTGGTGCTGCCGGCGCGCAGCGTGGTGTCCCAGGCCGCGATCGGGTGCAGCCGCGCGAATGCCGAGACCGCGTCACTGCGAAACGTCAGCACCGCACTGGCCGGGGTTGACCACGCGTCATCATAGGCGGTGTGGCCGCGGTTGACGCGGGCGTCGAAGCCGATCTCGACCTGCTCCGAGAACCGATGGGCAAAGCCCGCGGCAAAGCTGTCGCGCCGGCTCGGGTCGCGGTCGAGCTGGTAGCTGACCGACCCCGGCAGGGTGGCGTCGAACCCGTCGGTCTGATCGTGACTCGCCGACAGATTCCAGCGCGTGGTGGCGCTGCGCGCCGCCAGAGCGGCACTGACCGCGCTGGTGCCGAGCGATCCAGCCGATACCGACGCTTCCTGACGGAGGCCTGTGCCGGAACCGTCGCTGGCGCCGCGCGTGAAGATCTGGATCACGCCGCCGATTGCGCCCGAGCCGTAGAGCGACGACAACGGACCTTTGACGATCTCGATGCGTTCGATGCTGGCGACCGGGATGAATTCGAGATTCGCGCCGCCACTGGTGGGATTTTCGAGGCGCACGCCATCGACCAGCACCAGGGTCTGCGCCGTTCGGCTGCCGCGCAGGAAGACCCCGGTCAAGCCGGCAACGCCACCGTTTTGCGAGGTCTCGACTCCGGCACTGGTGCGCAGGAGCTCGGCCAGGCTGGCCGCTCCGGAGCGCTCGATGGCGTCGCGCCCGATCACCGTGACGTCGGCCAGCACCGACTCCAGCGGCTGTTCGGTTCTGGCCGCGGTTATGACTATCGTAGCTACCGGCTGCGCGCTTGCGACCATAGGGATCAACGCCAGCGATGCGGCAGCAATTCGGTTCAACAGGGAACTCATTGACTCTCTCCACCGCGCCGATCGCACCGTCAAAACGGCAGCCCCTGGGCGGCATGATCGCGCGTCACCCGCCGTGACGCGCAAACTGCGAAAAAGGATGCGACCGGTACCGCGCAATCGGTTGCGGCAAGATGCGAGGACCGTCCATCCACCCTCTCGGCCGGTCTCCGGGCTGGCGGTCCGTGACTTGCGTTCGAGCGAACGCAGTACACGATTGCGCGCATCGCCTTCCCGGATCTCATGCCGGCCTCGACTTTCAACTTCGCCGAGGGGCATGCTCTCCAGTGGCTGCGAGATGCACGTGCGCGGACCTTCATCCGCGCGACCGCTTACCGTTGCGGGGGCAGCACAGGTTGGCTTGTGCCACTGGTCGTGGCCAGGCTCCCTGTTTCCCGTTTAAGCGCGCACCGGGATTGCGTGCGCGTCACCGAAAGCGGATCGATTATAGCCCTGGACGGGGCACCGGGACAGCGGCCAGCGCCTCCATTACGACGCCCACCGTGAGGATCTCGGGCAGCACCCGTGGTCGGGCTTCGCCTGGGATGTAGAGGAGATAGAGCGGCACCCCGTTGCGGCCGTGACGTGCGAGCTCGGCAGTGATCACCGGGTCCGTCCGGGTCCAGTCAGCGCGCAACATCTTGACGCCCCGGCGCCTGAATTCGGCACTGACCGCGGCGCGATCGAGGACCAGTTTCTCGTTGACCTTGCACGAAACGCACCAGTCCGCGGTGAAATCGACAAAGACCGCGTGGCCGGACTCTAGTGCCTCGGCCACCGCGGTTTGGGACCAGGGCTGCCATTGAATCACCGCGCTCGCATCGGACTGGCCACCGGCAGGCTCAATGACGGGCCGGGCCGACCACAGTCCGGTTGCCAGCAGCACCGCGGCCACGATAGTGAGCAGAGCCCGCCGCGCGCCGGCCGGGCCGCCGCTGCCCAGCTGCACGAAGCGTCCGAAGATCCACGCCGCCAGTGCCACCAGCACTGCCCCGAGCACCAGCCCGAACACCGCGTCGACATCGGTCTGGCGCCCCAGCACCCACGCCAGCCAGGCGGCGGTCGCATACATCGGGAAGGCCAGCAGTTCCTTGAAGGTCTCCATCCAGCGTCCCGGCTTGGGCAACAGGCGCAGCCAGCCCGGAAACATTCCGAGCAGGACGTAGGGAAGTGCCATCCCGGCGCCGAGCGCGGTGAAGACCGCGAGCGCGGCCGGTGCCGGCTGGCTCAAGGTGAAGCCGAGCGCCGAGCCCATGAACGGCGCCGAGCAGGGGGTGGCCACCAGTACCGCCAGTACCCCGGACCCGAACGACGAGATCAGCCGGTGGCGCGCGTATTTTTCGTCCTCGATCAGGCTGGATTCGATGTTTCCCAAACGTGTCAGGCTGCCACCGAACTCGAAGACCCCCGAGAAGTTCAGGCCGACCAGCACGAACAGCAGC
>JAGXFG010000011.1 GCA_024637395.1 Burkholderiaceae bacterium
GCCCAGGCCACTGCGGTCCAGGGCCGCGTCCAGCGGGCCCACGCGGCATCGAACCGGCTGCTGATCATGCCGGCAATGGCGAAGGCGAAGGCCACCGAGAGACCGACATAACCCATGTACAGGAGCGGTGGGTGGAAGACCATCCCAGGATCCTGGAGCAGCGGGTTGAGATCGCGCCCGTCGGCGGCCGCCGGGATCAGGCGCTCGAACGGATTGGAGGTGAAGAGTATGAAGAGATAGAAGCCGACCGCCATCAGTCCCATCACCGCAAGGATGCGGGCGCGCAGTTCGTCGGAGAGACTGCGCGAGAACAGCGCCACGGCGCAGCTCCAGCCGCCGAGCATCAGCACCCACAACAGGATCGAACCTTCGTGCGAACCCCAGGTCGCCGCAATCCGGTACGGCAGCGGCAGGGCACTGTTGGAGTGGTTTGCCACCAGCGCGATCGAGAAGTCGTTCTGGACGAAGGCGCTCATCAGGCAGCCGAAGGAGATCGCGGTGAACAGGAACATCCCGATCGCCGCCGGCCGTGCCATCTGCATCAGCCGCTGATCGCCGCGGGCGGTTCCGACCAGCGGAATGATGGCGAGCACCAGTGCCAGAGCGAGCGCCAGCGTAAGGGAAAATTGACCAATTTCAGCGATCATGGCTTGGCGCCTCCCATGGCTGGTCCGGTTTGACCACCACGCTTGAGTGCTTCGGCCGCCTCGGGCGGCATGTAGTTCTCGTCGTGCTTGGCGAGCACGTTGCTGGCCTGGAAGGTGCCATCGGCGAGCAGCGAGCCCTGGGCCACGGCGCCCTTGCCCTCCTTGAACAGGTCAGGGAGGATGCCGACGTAAGACACGGCGACGACGTTGTGCAGGTCGGTGATCCGGAACTGTACGGTGGTGCCGCCACCGTCGCGCTTGACGCTGCCTTCCTCGACCAGCCCGCCGATGCGGAACTGTTTGCTCTTGGGCGCTTCACCATTGACCACCTGGCTGGGCGTGAAGAAGAACACCAGGTTGCTCTTGAAGGCGTTGAGCACCAGTGCGGTGGCGATGCCCAGCGCGCCCAGCGCGAGCGCGATCCAGATCAGGCGGCGGTAGCGGGATTTCATTGCCATGACGCTTCCTCGGTCACTTGCGCGATCATCGTCAGGGCGTTACGCCGGCGCTGGCGCAGCCCAAACAGCTCGATGGCGATCGCCAGGAACAACATTCCGTAAGAGGCCCAGATATAGAACCCGTGCCCACCCATGCTTAGCCATTCAATCATTTCACTATTTCCTTAGCCCAATCTGAGTGCACTTCGCGCTCCAGGATAATGCAGCGCACCCGGTGCAAAGATACTGCTATTGCGTAAAACCACGCCGCAAAACTCATGATCAGCATGGTGATCAACATCGTTGCCGCCATCGACGATCCACCGGTGGGCGAGACGCTGGCCCCCTGGTGCAGCGTGTTCCACCACTTGACCGAGAAGTAGATGATCGGAATGTTGACCACGCCGACCAGCGCGAGCAGGGCGCTGGCGCGATCCCCCCGGCGGGGGTCGTCGATCGAGGCGCGCAGCGCGATCATCCCGAGGTAGAGGAAGAGCAGGATCAGGGTCGACGTCAGCCGCGCGTCCCAGACCCAGTAGGCGCCCCAGGTCGGACGGCCCCAGAGCGCGCCGTTCCACAGGGAAGCAAAGGCGAACATGGCGCCGGTGGGCGCCAGCGCCTGGATCATCATGCCCGCGAGCCGGGTATTCCAGATCAGCAGGATCGCCCCGTAGCAGGCGATCACCATGTAGATGAACATCGCCATCCAGGCGGTGGGCACGTGGATGAAGATGATGCGGTAGGCCTCGCCCTGCTGGAAGTCGGTCGGGGCCACGAAGAAACCGATGTAGAGCCCGACCACCGTCAGCAGCGCAGCGATGGTAGCGAACCACGGGATCATCGCCCCGGCAAGCGGGTAAAAGGTGGCCGGCGAGGAGAAGCGGAAGATGCGCAAGGAAGCCATATCACTCGTAGGCAATTTGAACAGCGGTTGCGGTCGCGAAAGGACCGAGGATGCAGGACAGGATCAGCCCTGCGCCGAGCAGCGAAAGGTGGGCATCGGCGCCGAGCCCGGCGCGCGCCGCTTCGACTGCGCCGGCGCCGAAGATCAGCACCGGCACGGCCAGTGGCAGCACCAGCAGCGCCAGCAGTGAAGCGCCGCTACGGGTGCCCAGCGTGAGCGCCGCGCCAATGGCACCGAGCCACGACAGGATCGGCGTGCCCAGCAGCAGACCCAGTACCAGGATGATGATCGAATCGCCGTCGAGGCCGAACTGCAGTCCGGCCAGCGGCGCCAGGATCACGAACGGCAGCCCGGTGGTGAGCCAGTGCGCGAAGACTTTGCCCGACACCAGCGCCGGCAGTTGTGCCGGTGCCAGGACGATCTGCTCGAGGCTGCCGTCGGCGTGGTCGCCGGCAAAGAGCCGCGGCAGTGACAGCAGGCTGGCGAGCAGTGCCGCGACCCAGGCGATGCCCGGGGCGATCGCCCGCAGCAGCGCGGGCTCCGGGCTGACCCCGAGCGGGAACATGCTCGTGACCAGCAAAAAGAACACCACCACCAGGGCCAGTTCGGTGCGCGAGCGCAGTCCGAGCTGCACGTCGCGCACGCAACCCCAGGCGAGCGCGCCCAGGGCCGACGGGGTAAAGCCGGCGGGGCGGGCGAAGCGGTTCGCTGCGCCCGGGGCGATGGCGGAGGCGCCGTGCAAGGCTGCTGGTCGCGCCATCAGCTATTTCCTGCCTCGGTAAGTTCCAGTCCCACCGGTACCGAACGGCACGGCAAGGCCTGATGGGTGGCGATCACCGCGCAGCCGCCGGCTTCGACGTGCTCGTCGAGCAGGCTGCCCAGCAACTGCTGGCCGGCGGCATCCAGTGCCGTGGTGGGTTCGTCGAGCAGCCAGATCGTGCGCCGGGCGCAGACCAGGCGCGCGAGCGCGAGGCGCCGCCGCTGCCCGGCCGAGAGCCGCATGAACGGCAGCCGTGCCTGGCGGCGCAGTCCGACCCGCTCGAGGGCCTCCTCGACTCCGCCGCCGGAGCGTCCGTCGGACTGGTCCAGCCGCAGCTGCCAGTCGAGGTTCTCAGCGGCGGTGAACAAGTCCTTCCAGCCGGCGTGGTGTCCCTGATAGAGGAATTGCGCGCGCCATCCGGCGCCGATTTCGCGCGGCGTCTGTCCCTGCCAGCGAATGGCGCCGGCAGCGAACGGCGCCAGGCCGGACATTGCTCGCAGCAGGGTCGACTTGCCCGAGCCGTTGGGGCCGGTGAGCATCAGCCACTGGCCGGACTCGGCCGAAAAGTCTAGTCCGCGAAACAGCGTCCGGTGGCCGGCCGTACAGCTCAGGCCGCTGCCGCTCAGTGTGCCGAGGTTCTCCGGCACGATCAGGGAACCACCTTGTCGATGACGATCCGCAAGCCGTCAGAGCCGACCTTGGTGGTCGCCGAGACGCCAAACAGGTCGCCCGGTTTGGGCATCATGCCGCCGCTGAGGCTGACGCGCGCCTCGATCACCAGCTTCTCGGCCGAGGACAGCAGGCGGTCCTTGGTCATCGACTGGGCGTCGCTCAGCTGGAAATTCGCGGGGAACTTGGCAATCCCCAGCGGCTGGACGGCATAGGGCATGCGCGAGCCTTCAGGCGCTCGCGCGAACACGATCAGCGTCGCGCCCGGCGGGAACTTGCCGAGCAGCGCCGGCGCGATCTCGACCGTCCCCGCTACCGTCGTCTTGCCGGGAGCGGCAGCGCCCGGCGCTGGAGCCGGGGCTGGCGGCGCAGCCGCGGCCTGGGCGGCGGCTTGCGGCTTGGCCGCGGCACCACCGCCGGCGATGTCGCGATCGATCTGGGCGATCGCCTCTTCAACGCGCTTGGCCTGTTCGCTGCCCGGAGCGGTGCCGTCGAGCAGCAACATCAGGTGGCTGCGAGCGATGGGAAGGTTGCCTTGCTGGTATTCGGCCGAAGCCAGCAGCGACAGCACTTTCGGATCCTTGGGATTGATGGCCTGTGCCTTCTTCAGCTGCTCGGCGGGCTGGCCGGAGAGGTCGCCATTCTTTTGCAGCGCCAGCGCCTCGGCGTAGTCGGCCAGCAGCCGCGCATCGGGCGGGAGCAGGCGCACCGCCTGCTGGTAGGCGGCCGCGGCAAGCTGGAAGTTACCGCTGCCCATCCGGCCCTCGGCCAGCGAGGCCCACGCCGCCCCATCGTCGGGGTTGCTGCGGGTGCGCTCCTCGAGCTGCCGGAAGATCTGGTCGGCCCCGGCGTCTGCGCTGGGTGTGCGCGACAGCGTCGGGTCGATCCCCAGGGCCGGGGTGCCGACCTGCTGGTAGACGAATATTGCAACTACCGCCACGAAGGCGCTCAGTCCGATCGCGAGCCACGGGCGGGGACGCACGCCGCTGTCGGGTGGCGCCGCTTCAAGCGCCGCGGGGTCGAATTCCCGGCCCACTTCGTCGATCAGTTCGTTCTGGCTGCGCTCGGCTTCCGCCGCGCTCAAGCGTCCGGCTTCGCGTTCGGCTTCGATCTCGAGCTTGCGGTCGCGGTAGACCGCAAGCCGGCGCTCGCGGTCCGAATCGGACGCCTCGCCAGCACCGGTAGGTACGGCCGAGGAGCGCAGCAAAGGCCAGGCAAGCAACAGTGCAGCGAGCACGGCGAGCACACTGACGACAATCAGAAATGACATGGCGCGGGACCGGACCCAGCTAAGGGCCGGCTAAGCTGAAGAAGGGCGAGATTATCGCATAGCGCCGGGGAATACCCACCTAGGCGCAAGGGGTCGTTTCGAGCCTCTGGCAGAGGGATTCCAGGAACTCCATGCAGGCCTCGAGTTGCGCGAGCTCGACGTACTCGTCGGGCTGGTGGGCGACGCGAATCTCGCCCGGGCCGCAGACGATCGTGGGCACACCGATTTCCTGCAGGATGCCGCCCTCGGTACCGAACGAGACGCGGTGCGGATCGTGGCAGCCGCACAGCGGCATGAAGGTCTGCGCCAGTTCCCCGTTGCCGCTCTCGTCGAGACCGGGAGTATCGGCGATGGTCTCGAACTCGATCGCGCATTCCGGGCTGATGCGGTGCAGTGGCGGCAGGATCACCTTTTCACAATGTTCGCGGATTTCCGCCAGCAACTGGGCGGCGCGCACCCCGGGGAGAGCCCTGATCTCGAGCAGGAAGGTGCATTCGCGGGCAGTGATGTTGTGGGCAGTTCCGCCCTCGATGCGCCCGACGTGCACGCTGGTGTGCGGGAACTCGAAACCGTCGTTGCGTCCGTCGCCGAGCAGACGCTCCTGCAGGCGGTTGACGTAGCAGATGATCTCCGCCGCGACTTCCACTGCCGAGACACCCTGGTCGCGCAGCGAGGAATGCACCGAGAAACCCTGCACCCGGCAGCGAAAGATCGCCGCCCCCTTGTTAGCCACCACGACCTGCATCGAGGTCGGCTCGCCGATCACGCACGCCGCGGGCCGGACCGGGGCCTGCGACAGGTACTTCGCCAGCACCCGCATCCCGTCCATGTTGGTCTCCTCGTTGTAGGAGAGCGCGATGTGGACCGGCTGGACCAGCTTGGCAGCCGCGAAACGCGGCACCATTGCCAGCACGCAGGCGATGAAGCCCTTCATGTCGGCGGAGCCGCGGCCGTAGAGGCGGTCGTCGCGCCGGGTGAGTGCAAACGGGTCGCTGGTCCATTGCTGGCCGAGCACCGGGACCACATCTGAGTGTCCGGCCAGCATCACGCCGGGCATGCCGGCGGGGCCGATGGTCGCGAACAGGTTCGCCTTGCCGGGTTCGGAGCCGGGCTGGACCATGGCCGCGATGCCGTGCTCGGCGAGCTGGTCGGCAACCCACTGGATCAGTTCGATGTTGCTGTGGCTGCTGACCGTGTCGAAGGCGACCAGGCGCTCGAGGGTTTTGATGACAGTGTTGATTTCCATGGCCGGAGTTTAGCCCAGTGGCAGCCGCGGGCTGCGCCAATGGCAGCCCGCGAAAACGGTTTTTACTCCTCGGCCGAGGGCTTGAACGCCGCCTTCAGCCGGGCCTGCACCGCCGGAGGCGCTTCCTCGTAGCCGCTCAGCTCGAGAGTGAAGCTGCCCTGGCCGGCGGTCAGGGCCTTGAGGCGCCCCTGGAAATCATCGAGTTCGGCCAGCGGTGCCCGACCGGTGACCGTGGCGGTTCCGGCCCGGCCCACGCCGGTGCCTGAAATCTGCCCGCGCCGCGCCGACAGTTCGCCGGCAACGGTGCCGATGTGATCCTCGGGCAGCGTCACTTCGAGATCGACGATCGGCTCGAGCACTATCGGCCGGGCCTTATTGACCGCATCAATGAAGGCCTTGCGGCCAGCGGTGATGAAGGCGATCTCCTTGCCGTCGACCAGGTGCGACTTGCCGTCATAGACCGTGACCTGCACGTCCTGGACCGGGAAGCCGGCGATCGCCCCTTCGGCGAGCACCTGGCGGACCCCCTTTTCAACCGCCGGGATGAAGACGCTGGGAATCACGCCGCCCTTGACCTCGTCGAGGAACTTGAAGCCTTCGCCGCGCGCCAGCGGCGCGACCCGCAGGTAGACCTCGCCGAACTGGCCCGCGCCGCCGCTCTGTTTCTTGTGGCGGTGATGGCCCTCGGCCGCGCCGCCGATGGTTTCGCGATAGGGGATTGCCGGCGGGTGGGCGTCGAGCTCGAGCTTGTATTGCGAGGCGATGCGCTCGATCACCCGGCCGACGTGCATCTCGCCGATGCCGCGGATCACCATCTCGTGGGTGGTGGCGTCGTGTTCGACGGTCAGGCTCGGATCCTCGGTTACCAACCGATGGAGGATCTCGGAGAGCTTCTGCTCCTCGCCGCGCTTCTTGACCCGCACCGCCAGTCCGTAGACGGCGTGGGGCATCGGCAGCGGCTTGAAGTGCACGATCGCGTCTTCCGGGGCATCGTGCAGCACGGTGTCAAAGGTGACGTTGTCGATCTTGGTGACGGCGCAGATCTCGCCCGGACCGGCAGCGGTGAGCGGGGTGAGATCCTTGCCCTGGACCAGCATCAGCGCGCCCGCCTTGACCGGTTTGCGGGCGTCGCCGACGTAGAGCTGGGTCTCGGGAGTGACCGTGCCCTGATGGACCCGGATCAGGCCGATGGTGCCGACGTAGGGGTCGACCTCGATCTTGAAGACGTGGGCCAGCACGTGATCGCCCGCTTCCCCGGTCGAGGTGTAGGGCTCGGCCCGTTCGGAGTCGCCGCCGGGCCATTTCTCGAACAGCGGCGGATTGCCCTCGGAAGGATCGGGAGCCATGCGCACGATGAAGTCGCGCAGCTGCTCGATGCCGGCGCCGCTGCGCGCCGAGGTGAACAGCACCGGCAGGATGTGCCCTTCTCGCAGCGCGCGCTCGAAGACATCATGCAATTCGGTCGGGGCGATTTCCTCGCCGCCGAGATAGCGTTCGGTCAGTTCGTCGTCGACCTCGACGATCTGCTCGATCAGTGCCTGATGGGCTTCGGCGACGTTGCCGAAGTCGGTCGCGTCGCCGCTCACGTTGAAGAAGCAGTCGAGCACTTGGGTGGCGCCAGCCGCCGGCAGGTTCACCGGCAGGCATTCGCGGCCGAGCGCGGCCTGCAGGTCGGCGAGCACGCCGGGCAGGTCGATGCCTTCCTCGTCGATGCGGTTGATGATCACGAACCGGCACAGGCGGCGCGCCTTGGCCCACAGCGCCATGCGCGACGCGGTGATCTCGATGCCGTGTTGGGCGTTGATCACTATGCCCACCGTTTCGACGGCGTCGAGCGCGCCCAGCGCGCGACCGGCGAAATCGGGATAGCCCGGGGTGTCAAGAAGATGCACCCGCACCCCTTCGCTCTCGAAGTGCGCGCAGGCGAGTCGCAGCGAGTGGCCGTGGGCCTTTTCGATCGGGTCGTAGTCGCAGACGGTCGAACCACGCTCGACTGATCCCGGGGTCGCGATCGCGCCGCTGGCGGCCAGCAGCATCTCGATCACGGTGGTTTTCCCGGAGCCGGCGTGGCCGACCAGGGCTAGGGTACGAAGCTGCGAGCGTTCTAGGGCTGGCATTCGATGCTCCTGTGCTGTTTTCGGGGGCTAGCGCATGATAGCAACAGAATCGGACTATGCGTTGGGCAGGGCAGCGCGGTTCGCCAGGAAAGCGGCCAGCGCCCGTCCGGTATGGCTGGCGGGATTGCCCGCGAGTTCCCGCGGGGTGCCCTGGGCGACGAGGCGGCCGCCGCCGCCGCCGCCCTCGGGGCCGAGGTCGATGATCCAGTCAGCCTGGGCCCAGATGTCGAGATTGTGCTCGACCACCACCAGCGTATTGCCGGCGTCGACCAGGCGATGGAGCACGCCCAGCAGACGGTCGATGTCGGCCATGTGCAGGCCGACCGTGGGTTCGTCGAGCACGTAGAGCGTGTGGGGGGCGCGGCCGCGGCCTGGCCCGGCAGGAGAGGCGCGGACCTTGGCCAGTTCGGTGACCAGCTTGATGCGCTGCGCCTCGCCGCCCGAGAGCGTCGGGCTGGGCTGGCCAAGCGTCAGGTAGCCCAGCCCGACATCCTGGAGGAGCTGCAATGGCCGGCTGATCGGGGGATGGGCGGCGAAGAACTCGAGCGCCTCGTCGACGCTCGCGGCCAGGATTTCGCCGATCGAGCGCCCGCGCAGCCGCACCGCGAGCGTCTCAGCGCCAAAGCGCTCGCCATTGCAGGCCTCGCAGCGCACCTTGACGTCGGGCAGGAAGCTCATTTCCACGGTCTGTTCGCCGCGGCCTTCGCACACCGGGCAGCGCCCGCCGGTGGTGTTGAACGAAAAGCGCCCGGCGGCGTAGCCGCGCAGGCGGGCTTCGGCGGTATCGGCAAAGAGCCGCCGGATCGTGTCCCAGAAGCCGACGTAGGTCGCCGGGCAGGAGCGCGGCGTCGCCCCAATCGGGGTCTGGTCGACCTCGAGCACCGCGTCGATCTCCTGCCAGCCTTCGAGGGCGGCCACTCCGTTCAGAGGTGGCGGCGGGAGGCGGCGGTTGCGGGCACTGATTTGCGCCGCGAGGTTGGCGAGCAGGACGTCGCGGGCCAGCGTCGATTTGCCGGATCCGGAAACGCCGGTGACCACCGTGATGCGGCCGAGCGCGAAATCGAGGTCAAGGCCGCGCAGGTTGTGCTCGCTGGCGCCGCGCAGCCGCAGCGTTGGCGTCGCCGCGTCGATTCCCCGGCGCGGATGGAGGTCGTGTGCCAGCGGCGCGGCCAGGTAGCGTCCGGTGACGCTCGCCGGGTTGCGGCAGAGTTGGGCGAGGGTGCCGGTGGCGACAATCTCGCCGCCATGGCGGCCGGCCGCCGGTCCCATGTCGATCACGTGGTCGGCGCGCCTGATCGTATCTTCGTCGTGCTCGACCACCAGCAGCGTATTGCCCCGGTCGCGCAGCGCCTCGAGCGTGTCGAGCAGCACGTTGTTGTCGCGCGGATGCAGGCCGATGGTCGGTTCGTCGAGGATGTAGCACACGCCCTGGAGATTGGAGCCCAGTTGCGCGGCCAGCCGGATGCGCTGGGCCTCGCCGCCGGAGAGCGTCGGTGCCGAGCGGTCCAGACTCAGGTAGCCGAGCCCGACGTCCTCGAGAAAGGCGAGCCGGGTGGCGATCTCGGCGAGCGCGTCGCGGGCAATCTCGCCGGCACGCGCCGACAGGGCCAGGGTTTGGGCCCATTCGCGGGCGGCGCTGACCGGCAGCGCGGTCACGGTGGCGATCGGGAAATCGCCCAGCCGCACGGCGCGTGCGCTCGGGTTCAGCCGCGTGCCGGCGCAGGCCCGACAGGTGGCTCCGCCCTCGCTCCAGCGGCCTTCCTCGCCGGTCTGCTCGGCGTCGAACCCGGCCAGTTCCACACCGGTGCCAAAACAGCTCGGGCACCAGCCGAGCCGGCTGTTGAAGGAGAACAGCCGCGGATCGAGTTCCGGAAAACTGGTGCCGCACGACGGGCAAGCCCGCCTGGTCGAGAGCAGCCTGGTCTCCAGTGCGGCACTGGCGCCAGTGGCATCGCCGGCGTCGATCGCCGCCCGCAGCCGCTCGAGGCCGCCGGCGACGATCACCGCGCCCTGGCCATGTTCGAGCGCCCGCGCCAGCGCGGCGCGCAGTTGCTCGTCCTGGGCAGGGTCGACCACCAGGTCGGCGACCGGCAGTGCGATGTCGTGCTCGACGTAGCGCGCCAGCCGCGGAAAGGTAGCCGTCGGCACAAAGGCGCCGTCGACCTGCAGGTGGCTGTAGCCGTGGGCCTGCGCCCAGCGGGCCAGTTCGCTGTACAGCCCCTTGCGGGCGACGACCAGCGGGGCGAGCAGGCCGATGTGGCGGCCGCGGTAGTCGCGTTCGATCTGGGCCGCGATCGATTCGAAGGACTGGGGCTCGATGGCGACCGCGCACTGCGGGCAGTGCTGGATCCCGAGCCGCACATAAAGGAGGCGCAGGAAGTGGTAGATCTCGGTCAGCGTTGCGACCGTGCTCTTGCGGCCGCCGCGGCTGGCGCGCTGCTCGATCGCCACGGTCGGCGGAATTCCCAGGATCGAGTCGACGTCGGGCCGGGCCGCGGGCGCGACGAACTGGCGAGCATAGGCGTTGAGCGACTCGAGATAGCGGCGCTGGCCCTCGGCGAAGATCACATCGAAGGCCAACGTCGACTTGCCCGACCCGGAGACCCCGGTGATGACCGTCATGCGGTCGCGCGGGATCGCCACGTCGATGTTCTTGAGATTGTGCTCGCGGGCGTGGTGCACCACGATCGCGTCGCGCGCCAGAGCGCGCAGCGCGGAGTCACTGTCGGCCGGTTCCGTTCCGGTTGCGGGCGCGGTCTCAGGTGGCGCTCCCGGCTCGGAGAGCGCGCGCAGCGCCCGCCCGGTATGCGAGCGTGCTTCGGCGGCGATCGCCTCTGGCGAGCCGACCGCGACCAATTCACCGCCGGCCTCGCCGCCTTCGGGGCCGAGGTCGATGATCCAGTCGGCGGAGCGGATCACGTCGAGGTTGTGTTCGATGATCAGCAGCGAGTGGCCCGCCGCCAGCAGCTTGCTGAACGCACGCAACAGCCGTGCGATATCGTCGAAGTGCAGTCCGGTGGTGGGTTCGTCGAACAGGAACAGCGTGCCCCCGGCGCCGACCTCGCCCCAGGCGCCGCTCAGCCGGGGCGTCGCCCGCCTGGTCGAGCGCACGCCTGCAAGGTGCCCGGCCAGCTTGAGGCGTTGCGCCTCGCCGCCCGAGAGCGTCGGCACCGGCTGGCCCAGGCGCAGGTAGTCGAGCCCGACCTCGCGCAGCGGCGCCAGGCGGCGCGCGATTTCGTGCTCTCCGGCAAAGAACTGGAGCGCCTCGTTGACGGTGAGGTCGAGCACGTCGGCGATCGACAGCAACCCGAATCCGCTGCCGTCGGCGCGTCGCGCCGCAGGCCGCGACAGTCGCACCTCGAGCACGCTCGGGCGGAAGCGCTTGCCGTCGCAATCGGGACAGCGCAGGTAGACGTCGGAGAGGAACTGCATCTCGACGTGTTCGAAGCCAGTGCCGCCGCAGGCCGGGCAGCGCCCCTTGCCGGCGTTGAAGCTGAAGGTGCCGGGGAGATAGCGGCGCTCGATCGCCAGCGGGTGCGCCGCGAACAGTTTGCGGATGCCTTCGAAGGCGCCCACGTAGCTGACCGGGTTCGAACGCGTGGTCCGGCCGATCGCCGCCTGGTCGACGCTTACCACCTCGCCAATCCAGTCCGCGCCGAGCAGCCGCCTGCAGGGGCCAGCAGCTTCTGCGAAGCGCCCGGACTGGTCGGCGGTGCCGCCCAGCGCCTTGGTGAGCGCCGGCAGCAGCACCTGCTGCATCAGGGTCGACTTGCCGCTGCCCGAAACGCCGGTGAGGACCACCATGCGGCCGAGCGGAATCTCGACCGAGAGATCGCGCAGGTTGTGCGCCCGCGCTCCTTCGATAATCAGCCGCGGGGTGTTGGCGCGCACCGCGCGCCCCGCGCTCAGCGTTACCTGGCGCCGCCCGGCGAGGTAGTCGCCGGTCAGGGTCGGCGCGGCGCGCAGTTCGGCCGGCGAACCGTGGAAGACGATTTCACCGCCGCGCTCGCCTGGACCGGGACCGATGTCGAGTACCCGGTCGGCGGCCGCCATCATCTGCGGGTCGTGCTCGACCACCACGATGGTGTTGCCGGCGCTGCGCAGGCGCTCCATGACCTCGATGATCCGGCCGATGTCGCGCGGGTGCAGCCCGATCGAGGGCTCGTCGAGCACGAACAGGGTATTTACCAGCGAGGTCCCGAGCGCGGTGGTCAGGTTGATGCGCTGGACTTCGCCGCCCGAAAGTGTCCGGGACTGGCGCTCGAGCGTCAGGTAGCCCAGCCCGACGGTGAGCAGGAAACGGATCCGCGCGGTGATCTCGGTTCGCAGCTGGCCCGTGGCAGTGTCGAGCGGCGCGGGCAGTGCCAGATCGTCGAGCCAGCGCGCGGCCCGCTCGATCGGCAGGATCTGCAGTTGGTGAATGTTCAGCCCCGGCGCTGCCCCGAGCCGCCAGGCGAGCGCCGCCGGGCGCAGGCGCGCGCCCTGGCAAGCCGGACATTCGGTATACGAGCGGTACTTCGAGAGCAGCACCCGGATGTGCATCCGGTACGCCTTGGTCTCCAGCCAGTCGAAGAAGCGGCTGATCCCGTACCACTGCTTGCGCCACTTGCCGGTCCAGTCGGCGCCGCCCTCGATCACCCAGCGGCGCTGCTCGGGGGGCAAGTCGCGCCACGGCACATCGAGTGCGATCCCGGCCTTTTCAGCGTAGCGCACCATGTCGTCCTGGCACTCGCCAAAGCTCTTGGTCTGCCACGGTCGGACCGCGCCCTCGCGCAGCGACCGGGCGGGGTCGGGGATCACCAGGTCGAGATCGACGCCGATCACCCGGCCGAAGCCGCGACAGGTCTCGCAGGCGCCCAGCGGCGAGTTGAACGAGAACAGCCCCGGAGTGGGGTCGGCATAGTCGATGCCGCATTCGGCGCACGCCAGCCGGCTGTTGAACTTGAGCACCGTGCCCTGCTCATCGAGCCGGTGCACTTCGAGATGGCCGTGGCCCCGCGTCAGCGCCGCCTCGAGCGCCTCGCCGAGACGCTCGGAACTCACCGTGGCGACATCGAAGCGGTCCTGGACCACGCTCAGCCGCAGTCCGCCATCGGCCGTGGTGCTGCGGGCCTGGACCCGGACATAGCCCTGGGCGTTGAGGAACTGCTCGACCTCGGCGGCGCTGAAATTGGCCGGCACAGCGACCGGGAAGCACACCGCCACGCGCAGCGCCGGCGCTGGGTCATCGGCGGCGGGAATCGCCGCGAGCTGGCGCAGGCGCGCGCCGATCGTCGCCACGGTGTCGCGCTGCACCGGCCGGGCGCAGGAGGGGCAGTAGAGCGTCGCGCAACGGGCGTAGAGCAGCTTAAGGTGGTCGTTCAACTCGGTCATGGTGCCGACCGTGGAGCGCGAGGTGCGTACCGGGTTGGTCTGGTCGATGGCGATCGCCGGCGGCACACCGTCGATGCGATCGACCTGGGGCTTGTCCATCCGGTCGAGGAACTGGCGGGCGTACGGCGAGAAGGTCTCGACATAGCGGCGCTGGCCCTCGGCGTAGAGGGTGTCGAAGACCAGCGAGGACTTGCCCGAGCCCGATACCCCGGTGACGACCAGCAATTCGCCGGTGGCGATGTCCAGCGACAGGTTCTTGAGGTTGTTCTGGCGTGCCCCCCGAATCCGGATGGATCCGCCGCCATGCCGGTCGCAGCCGCAGCCAGTTGTGGGGCAGGGGGTCTTGGCGGGATTCGTGGGATTGGCGGGATTGGCGGTCATCTTGGCAATGGTCGGGGCGAGTGGGCGCGTCGAGTCCGACAGCATACCGGGGCCGGCGCCTCGATCCGCTAAACTGGCCGCTGCAGCGCCCGCGCGGCGCAATAATCGGGAGGAGCGAGCGGTGGAGAAGCAAATCATCAGCACCAACGGTGCCCCGGCGGCGATCGGGCCCTATTCACAGGCGGTGCGGGTCGGACAGAGCGTTTATCTGTCGGGCCAGATCGCGCTCGATCCGGAGACCGGGCAGCTGGTCGAGGGCGGGGTCGAGGCGCAGGCCCGGCGCGCGCTGTGGAATCTCGCCGCGGTCGCGGCCGCCGCCGGTGGCTCGCTGGGCGATTGCGTCAAGCTGACGATCTACGTCACCGACATGGCCAGCTTTCCGCAGGTCAACGCTGCAATGGAGGAGTTCTTCGTGGCGCCGTTCCCGGCGCGGGCGACAGTGGGTGTCGCCAGCCTGCCGCGGGGCGCCGCGTTTGAAATCGACGCGGTGATGGTGCTTGGCTAGCAGTACGCTCGAGCGGTTTGCTCGGCTCGGGATCCGGCGTGAGCAGGATCTCGTGCTCCATCTGCCGCTGCGCTACGAGGACGAAACCAGCATCACGCCGATCGCGGCGGCGCGTCCCGGCGCGACGGTGCAGATCGAAGGCGAGGTGGTGCGTAGCGAAGTTCTGACCAGGGCGCGGCGCTCGCTGGTCGTCGAACTGCGCGACGCCAGCGCCGCGGTGACGCTGCGTTTCCTTCATTTTTACGGTTCCCAGTTGCGCCAGTTCACCCCCGGGGCGCGGATTCGCGCCATCGGCGAGGTGCGCGGCGGGCTGTTCGGGATGGAAATGATCCATCCGCGCTACAAGGTGGTGCGGCCCGGCGTCGCATTGCCCGCGACACTTACGCCGGTCTATCCGACCGCCGCGGGAGTGGCCCAGGCGGCACTGCGCAGCGCGGTGCGCAGCGCGCTGGCGGCGGCCGACCTGAGTGAAACGGTGCCACCCGAACTGGTCGCGGCGCAGGCTCTACCGCCACTGGCCGATGCGCTGGCGCTGCTGCACGCTCCGCCATCGGGCGCCGACGAATTCGCGCTCTCCGAGCGCACCCATCCGGCCTGGCGGCGGGTGATCTTCGACGAATTGCTGGCGCAGCAACTCTCACTGCGCCGGGCGCGCAGCGCCCGCGCCCAGCTGAGCGCTCCGGCGCTGGCGGCAGACGCTCTGGTCGAGCAGTTGCTGGCGGCGCTGCCGTTTCGGCTCACCGCTGCGCAGCGCCGGGTCTGGTCGGAGATCGGCGCGGATCTGGCGCGGACCCAACCGATGAACCGGCTGCTGCAGGGCGATGTCGGCAGCGGCAAGACAGTGGTGGCGGCGCTCGCCGCGGTGCGCGCGATCGGCAGTGGCCATCAGGTGGCACTGATGGCGCCGACCGAAATCCTCGCCGAACAGCACTGGCGCAAGCTTGGTCCCTGGCTCGAGGCAATCGGGGTGCGGATCGCCTGGCTCACCGGTTCGCTCAAGGAGCGCGAGAAGAAGGCGGTGCGCGCCAGCGTCGCTGCCGGCGAGGTCGACCTGCTGGTGGGCACCCACGCGCTGATCGAGCAATCGGTCGAGTTTGCCCGCCTCGGGCTGGCGATCGTTGACGAACAGCACCGTTTTGGCGTGGCCCAGCGCCTCAAGCTGCGCGCCAAGACCGGCGCGGGCGTGCTGCCGCATCAGCTGATGATGAGCGCCACGCCGATTCCGCGCACGCTGGCAATGAGCTACTACGCCGATCTCGATGTGTCGCTGATCGACGAATTGCCGCCCGGGCGCAAGCCGGTGCTGACCAAGCTGATCGCCGCGGCGCGACGCGACGAGGTGCTCTCCGCGGTGCGCTCGGCACTGGCCCATGGACGGCAGTGCTACTGGGTCTGTCCGCTGGTGGAGGAGAGCGAGGTGCTCGACCTGCAGACCGCGATCGATACCCACACCTGGTTGGCGGAAGAATTGGCGCCGGCGCTGGTCGGCCTGGTCCACGGCAGGCTGAGCGGCGCCGAGAAGCAGGAGGTGATGGAGCGCTTCGTGAGCGGCGAGGTGACGGTGCTGGTGGCGACCACCGTGATCGAAGTCGGGGTCGACGTGCCCAATGCATCGCTGATGGTGATCGAGGATGCCGAGCGCTTCGGGCTCTCGCAACTGCACCAGCTGCGCGGCCGGATCGGCCGCGGCACCCAGGAAAGCGTCTGCGTGTTGCTCTTCGGCAGCGAACTCGGGCAGGTCGCACGCGAGCGGCTGCGGGTGATCTATGAATCTGCCGACGGCTTCGAGATCGCGCGCCGCGACCTGATGCTGCGCGGTCCCGGCGAATTTCTCGGCGCGCGCCAGTCGGGGGTGCCGATGCTGCGCTTTGCCGATCTCGAGCGCGACGCCGATCTCGTCGCAGCCGCCCGCGACGCCGCGGTGGCGATGTTGCGCGATCATCCCGAATTGGCCGACCGGCACCTCGAGCGCTGGCTGGGCGGGCGCGAGGAATTCCTCGGCGCATGAGTCCCGGCCGCTGTCTGGCTGACGGGGGCTTGCTATCATCGATGGCACGATGACCCTGACCGAACTCAAATACGTGGTGGCGGTGGCCCGCGAACGCCATTTCGGGCGTGCCGCCGAGGCCTGCTTCGTCAGCCAGCCGACGCTTTCGGTCGGCATCAAGAAGCTCGAAAACGAACTCGGGGTGGTGATCTTCGAGCGCGGTGGCGCCGAGATCACCGTGACTCCGGTGGGCGAGCGCATCGTCGAGCAGGCGCAGCGCGTGCTCGAGCAGGCCGACTCGATCCACGCCACGGCGCAGGGCGGCGCCAACCCGCTGCGCGGCCCGCTGCGGCTGGGCGTTATTCCGACGATTGGTCCGTACCTTCTGCCCCACCTGGTGCCGCAGATGATCGCCGCGACCCCGGGGATGCCGCTGATCCTGGAGGAAAGCTTCACGGTGGTGCTGCTCGAGCGGCTGCGCAAGGGCGAAATCGACGTTGCGATCCTGGCCGAGCCCTTCGCCGAGCGCGGCCTGGTGACGCGCGCCCTCTACGACGAACCGTTCGTGGTGGCGGTGCCGCGGGCGCATCCCTGGTCACGGCGCAGCTCGATCGGGTCGCTCGAGCTCAAGGGCGAAAACATGCTGCTGCTCGGCCAGGGGCACTGTTTCCGCGACCAGGTGCTCGAGGTCTGCCCGGAGATGTCGGGCTTCGCCCAGGCCAGCGCGGGAATCCAGCGCACTTTCGAAGGCTCGTCGCTCGAGACCATCCGGCACATGGTGGCCTCCGGGATTGGCATCACGGTGCTGCCTGTGACGGCGGTGCCGGCCAAGCACGACGATGGCTTGTTGAGCTATGTGCCATTCGAGGAGCCAGTTCCGGTGCGCCGCGTGGTGCTCGCCTGGCGCAAGGGTTTCCCGCGTACCGAGGCCATCGAGGCGCTATTCCAGGCGGTCAGGAGCATCGATGTCCCGGTGGTGACGATGTGTGCCGACGACCAGCCGGTCGAGCACGGCTGAGCTATGGCACGGCCGGCGCAAATGTCGGAGCGGGAACCGGTCGCCAACCCCTGCGTGCTCAGCGCATGGCGTGCGCACGAGGGCGAGTTGCGCGGCTACCTTATCCACCGCCTCGCCGATCCCGCCGCGGCCGCCGACGTGCTCCAGGACGTGTTCGTGAAGGCGCTGCGCCAGGGGCCGATGTTTTGCGGGTTGGATAACCATCGAGCCTGGCTCTTCCAGGTCGCCCGCAACGCGCTGGTCGACCGGTCCCGGGCATTGCGCCCGACCGAGGCGCTGCCCGATGACCTGGTCGACGAGTCTCCGGGCTGGCTCGAGGCGCTGGCCCCGGTTGACGCCCTGAGCGACTGTGTCGCGCGGGTATTGACCGAACTCAGCGTGAATGATGCCGAGATCCTGCGCGCCTGCGACCTGGGCGGGCAGACCCAAACCGAATTCGCGCTCGACCATGGGCTGAGCCTGGCGGCGTCCAAATCACGGCTGCAGCGGGCGCGCCAGCGCCTGCGAAAGCGCCTCATCAGCGCCTGCCAGGTGAGTTTCGATGTTGACGGCAGCGTCTGCTGTCATGTTCCCCGCCCGTAACCTCCCGTAAGCGCCGGGAGCTTTACCCTCGGCGGCTGCATCCTTTTGCCGCTCGTTGCGTCTCCCCTGGGAGGAGCGACGAGAATGACTGAACTGACCTTGGGAAACTTGCCCCGCCGCCATCCGTGGGCGTTCGTGGCGTTGGCGGCGCTGGCTTGGGTGGCGCTCTATGCGCTGCTCGACCCGAGCGCCGAGGCAATCGTCCGGGCGCTGCCGGTGGTGCGCGAGAGTTCGCTGGGCGACGCACTGCATTTCTTCATCTACGACGCTCCCAAGGTCCTGTTGCTGCTCACCGCGGTGGTGTTCGCGATGGGCATCGTGAATTCCTACTTCACGCCCGAACGCACCCGCGCGCTGCTGGCCAACCGCCCCGCGGGCGCGAGCAACGCCGCGGCCGCCGCGCTCGGCATCGTGACGCCGTTCTGTTCCTGCTCGGCGGTGCCGCTGTTCATTGGCTTCGTCCAGGCCGGCGTGCCGCTCGGAGTGACATTCTCGTTCCTGATCTCCGCGCCGATGGTCAACGAGGTTGCCTTGACGCTGCTCTTCGGCCTGTTTGGCTGGCGAGTCGCGCTGCTCTATCTGGGACTGGGACTGGCAGTGGCAATCCTGGCCGGCTGGGTGATCGGACGCCTGCGCATGGAGGATCACCTCGAAGAATGGGTGCGCGAGATGCCCAAAGCGGTGTCCGCGGCCGGTGCCGCCGAGTCGTTGAGCGCAGCCGAACGCGTCGTGGCTGGATTGAACAGCGTGCGGGAGATCGTCGGCAAGGTCTGGCCCTACATCGTGCTGGGGATAGCGCTCGGCGCGGTGATTCACGGCTGGGTCCCGGAGAACTTCATGGCCGCGATCATGGGCCGCGATGCGTGGTGGTCAGTGCCGCTGGCCGTCTTCATCGGGGTGCCGATGTATGCCAACAGCGCCGGCGTGATTCCGGTGGTCCAGGCGCTGCTCGCCAAGGGCGCGGCGCTCGGTACGGTACTGGCATTCATGATGAGCGTCATAGCGCTCTCGCTGCCCGAGGCGATCATCCTGCGCAAGGTGCTCAAGCCGCGCTTGATAGCGACCTTCATGGGCGTGGTCGCGGGCGGCATCCTGATCGTTGGGTATGTCTTCAATGCAGTGCTCTGATTACATTTCGGGAGATGACGATGAAGGTCGAAGTTCTTGGTAGCGGATGCGCCAATTGCCGCAATACGGTGGCGCTGATCGAGCGGGTTGCAGCCGAGCGCGGCAAGTCCATCGAGATGGTCAAGGTCGAGGACTTCAGGCAGATCGCCGGCTACGGCGTGTTGTCCACTCCGGGAGTCGTGATCGACGGTCGGGTAGTGCATGCCGGCGGCGTGCCGGGCGAGGACAAGGTCCGGCAATGGCTGTCGCAATAGACTGCTGACCAGTCAGGGGCTGCGGCGGAGGCGGGCGCCGGCGGTACCCGCGGTGGCCGCGTGTCAACCGTCCTTTGGGGCAGAATGGCGCGATGACCGAATCCAGAACCATCGACCAGACCATCGGCGCCTCACGCCTGGTGCGCCTGCAGCGCCTCGTGCGCGGCAATGGCAGCGAGCGCGGCAACGTTGTGCTCGTCAAGCTCGAGGGCGACAATCCGGCGGGCTCGGTCAAGGACCGGGCCGCGCTGGCGATGATCGAGGGCGCCGAAGCGCGCGGCGCGATCCATCCCGGCGACACCCTGATCGAGGCCACCTCCGGCAACACCGGTATCGCCCTGGCGATGGTGGCGGCGATTCGCCGCTATCGCATGGTGCTGATCATGCCCGACAACCTCTCGGTCGAGCGCCGCCAGGCAATGCGCGCCTACGGCGCCGAGCTGGTGCTGGTCAGTCGCGAGAGCGGCATGGAAGGCGCCCGCGACCTCGCCCAGCAGATGCAGCGCGAGGGGCGCGGCCTGGTGCTCGACCAGTTCTCCAACGACGACAACTGGGGCGCGCACCTGGCCACCACCGGGCCGGAAATCTGGCAGGGTACGGGTGGCACCGTGACCCACTTCGTCTCGGCGATGGGAACCACGGGGACCATAACCGGGGTGTCGCGTTACCTCAAGGAGCGCAACCCCGAGGTGGTGATCATCGGCGCCCAGCCGGCCGAGGGTTCCTCGATCCCGGGAATTCGGCGCTGGGACGAAGGCTACCTGCCGGCAATCTATCGCCATGCCCGGGTCGACCGGCTCGAGGCCGTGACCCAGGGTGACGCCGAGGAAACCGCCCGGCGGCTGGCCTCTGAAGAGGGTATCTGCTGCGGTCCCTCATCGGGCGGCGCCGGCGCGATCGCGCTGCGCCTGGCAGCGACGGTGAGCAACGCGACCATCGTGTTCATCGCTTGCGACCGCGGCGATCGCTACCTCTCGACCGGGCTCTTCCCCGACTAGGGCCGGGCGTGGGCCGTGCGCAGGGCCTGGGCCAGTTCCAGCACCGCCATCGCGTAGAAACTAGAGCGGTTGTAGCGGGTGATCACGTAGAAGTTGCGGGCGCCGAGGTAGTAGCTGGGGTCGTCGTCGCCGTTGGGCAGGTCGACCAGTGCCAGGCGCATGCCGGCGGGCGCCGCGGGCAGTGAAACCACTCCCTGGAGCGCCAGGTCGGCGCTCGAGAAACTGGGTTCGATGCCGGCGTCGGTGAGCAGCCCGATCCGTTCGCGATCCTCGATGATCGCGTTGAAGTGGGTCGGCTCGCCGGCCTGCCAGCCGTGGACCGTCAGGAAATTGGCCACGCTGCCGATCGCGTCGGTGGCGCTGTCGCGCAGGTTGATCACCCCGTCGCCGTCAAAATCGACGGCATAGTTGCGGATGCTGCCCGGCATGAACTGGGGCAGGCCGATCGCGCCGGCGTAGGAACCGAGCACCGCCAGCGGGTCTATGCCGGAGTCGCGGGTCCAGAGCAGGAACTGCTCCAGCTCGGAGCGGAAGTAGGCGGCGCGGCGCGGGTCGTCGAAGCCCAGCGTAACCAGGGCGTCGATTATCCGGAACTTGCCGGTGATCTTGCCGTAGAGCGTCTCGACGCCGATGATCGCGACCACGATCTCGGGCGGGACGCCGAACTGCTCGCTGGCCCGCGCGAGCGCGGCCTCGTTTTCCTGCCAGAAGGCGACGCCGCCGGCGATGCGCACCGGGTCGAGGAAGCGTTGGCGGTAGGCCGCCCATGAGCGCTTGAAGGTCACCGTCGGTGGCGCGATCAGCCGCAGTACCGCCGGAACGTGGTTGGCCCGTCCGAGCAGCCGGGTCAGTTCGGCCGGGTCGTAGTGGTTGCGCGCCGCGATTTCGGCGATGAATTCCTGGACGTCGTCGCGCGTGGTGTAGTCATCGGTCGGCGCGATCGCTGGTGGCCGGTCGTTGCGCAGCCGGGCCTCGGCCGGCGCTGGCGACAGCGCCGCTAGGGCGGCGCCGAGCAGCGCGCAATGCAGGACGCGGGTCGTCAACCGGGCAACGGTGCAGGGTGGTTTTCGCAGAAGGTCAATCACTTCTTTGGCAACATCGGAATTCGATTGTGGCGGCGGGCGCAAGGCCCTCAACGGAAAGAGCTTACCAGTCGGCGCAAGCGGCGCACTCCCGGCGTAGGTTCGCCGGGGTGGGCGTAACGTAGTGCATTGTAGAGGGACACGATGCGCCGCGCCTGAACGAAACGTTCGGGTTCGAGTTTGCCCTCGGCGCGGCCCAGCAGCTGCGCCGCGCTCTCGTGGGGCTCGCGCCTGATGCCGCGCGCGGCGAGGCGGGCACAGAAGGCCAGGTAGGCCGCCTGCACCGGGTCCCGGGGCGGGCGGGGGTGGAGGGTGAACAGCGCAACCGCCGAGATCAGCAGCAACATCGTGCCGCCCAGCAGGCCGACGAGGCCCTCCCAACTGTCGAACGATAACCCCAGCCGCGCCAGCAGGCGTTTCTGGTGGCTGGTTTCGTATGACAACACCCAGTCGCTCCAGACCCGGCCGAGGGCATCCAGGCTCAGCGTCAGCGTGCCCAGTAATGAATCGCCGGAACCGAAGCCGAAGACCGAATCAACCGGCCGGGCCCGTTCACCCAATTCGATCCGGCTGGGGGCGACCGCGCCGGTGGGATCGATCCTGATCCAGCCCTCGTCTGCCAGCCAGACTTCGCTCCAGGCATGGGCGTCGGATTGGCGCACCAGCCATTCTTGGGTGATCGGGTCCAGTTCGCCGCCCTGGTAGCCGGTGACCACGCGGGCTGGAATCCCGGCGGCGCGCATCAGCACCACGAATGCCGCCGCGAAGTGCTCGCAAAAGCCGGCGCGGGTCGTGAACAGGAAGTCATCGACCCCGTCACGGCCGAGCAACGGCGGGCGCAGCGTGTAGCTAAATGGCTCCTGGCCGAAGAGTTCGAGCGCCCGGGCGATGATGCGCCGCGGCTCCGGAGTCTCGGCGCGCCAGCGTGCCGCCAGTTCGCGGCTGCCCGGGTTGTAGCCAGCGGGAAGTTGCAGTGCCGCGGCCAGTGCAGTTGCGGATTCGTCGCGCCCGAGCAGGTAGCTGGTGTGCGACTGAAAGCGGTAGCTGGTCCGGCGCACCACCGGCTGGGCGGCGTAGACCGTCAGTTCCGGGCTCACATCGGGCAGCAACCCGTCGACCGGTGCCAGCGCGGTGGGCACGTCAAGCGCCAGCAGCCACTGGTGATTGGTCGGCTCGAGAGTCACGGTATAGGCCAGCGGTGACGCGTCGCTCGCCACTTCCACCAGGGGCGCCGTCGCCGGCTGCTGGCCGCGGCGGTGTTCGCTCCAGGTCGCGCCGTCGAAATCGCTGAACACTGGGCCGCGCCAGTACAGCAGCCGCCGTTCAGGGGTCTTGCCTTCGAAGCTTACCCGCAGCGCCACCTCCGCGGATTCGGCCAGGTTGGCGACCGCCCCGGGCCGCATGGTGTCCGACAGTCCGGTGCGCGCACCGGGCGCGTCCTCGGGCGATCCCCACAGCGGGGTCTGCAGGCGCGGGAACAGGACGAACAGCAATGCTGCCAGCGGCAGAGCCTGCAGGAGCATCAGCAGCGCGCCGCGCAGCCGCCGGGCGAATGGCGCCTCGCGTTCGCCATACTGCATCGTCAGCATGGTCGCCACCAGTGCCGTGACCGCCAGCAGCGCTGCCGCCGCCGACAGCGGCGTCTGGCTGTAGAAGAACAGCGTCAGCAGCACGAAGAAGCACAGGTAGGTAACGACGAACAGGTCGCGCCGGGCGCGCATCTCCAGCAGCTTGAGTCCCAGCATCAGCACCAGCACCGTTACCGCCGGCTCGCGTCCGATCAGGGTGTGGTATTGCGCCAGCACGCCCGCCAGGCAGGCGATCCCCGCGACTGCCAGCAACAATGGGCCCGGCAGCTGGCGCCCGGACAGCACCAGTGCGAAGCGCCAGGCAAATGGCAGGAAAAACCCGATCGAGGCCCAGAGGGGCAGGTGGCCAGTGTGGGGCAGCACGGTGAGTGCGGTCGCGAACATCAGGAAGAGGGTGTCGCGCCGCTCCCGGCTCCAGTGCGCGCCGACGGTGCCGGCGAGCGCACGCAGGGTTGCCGCCAGGCCGCCGGTCCCGACCACGCTCATGCCCCGGTTCCGGGCGGAGCCCAGGTCGCCAGCGCTTCCAGGCACCGGGCGCGATGAGCCAGCCCCAGGTCGGGGCCGAAAGTCTGCGCCCCGAGGCTCAGGGCATAGGGCGTGCCGCTGGCCTCGGCGCTGAGCACCCAGCGGGTGAGGCGCGCGAGCCGCGCCTCGCTGTCGAGTTGGGCCGGAAGATCACGCCAGGACAGCAGCAGTTCACCGCGTTCGCCACCCTCGAACTGCTTGACGAGCAGGGTCCGGGAGCCGGTTCGAGCCACCGCTTTCCAGGCAATGTGACGCGGATTGTCGCCGGGCCGGTAGGCATGGATCGATGCCAGGTCCTCCTGGGCGCCGCGGCGGCCGATGCCGGTTCCGGCCGCGGCCGGCGACTCCGGCAGCGGCGCCGGCGGACTTTCGGGCCGCGGGTAGACCAGAACCCGTTGCGCCGGCTGCCAGTAACTCCAGGCGCGCCACAGGCCGAGCGGAAAAGTGCTCGAGATGGTCAGGCGCGGCACCTGGAGCCAGCCCCGGCGCTCGGTCTCGAGGGCGATCCGCACCCGTTGCTCGGCGCGGCAGGGGATGTCGATCAGCTCGGTGCGGGCCATTCCCGGGGCGTCGAATGCGACCGCGAAACGCTCCAGCCGGCTAGGGTTGAGCACCGTCACGCTGGCTTCGGTGAGCTCGCCGGCAAAAACCGGTTCGCCGCGCCCGGGGCGCAAGCTGAGCGTGCTGAGGTTGCGAAAGGTATGCAGCATCGCCACCAGCGCCACGCCCGTTATCAGGAAGGTCAGCGCGAAGCCCAGCGCCAGCGAATAATTGATCGAGGCGATCAGCATCGCCAGCAGCACCACGGCGCAGAGCAGTCCGGGGCGCGACGGCAGGATGAAGACGTTGCTGCGCGTGAGCGCATGATCGCCCGCGACCGGTCCGGTGCGCCCCATCATCCGCGCCAGGAATTCGTCGCTCCAGGACCGGCCGGCACGCGTCGATCCGCGCCCGCTGGCGCCGCGGCTCATGACAAGGCCACGGCCCGGGTCAGTTGGGCCACGAGTTCAGCGCGCGCGCTGTGCGAGGGAATGCCGCCCTGGGCCGGCCGCAGGCGGTGGCCGGCGACCGCGGTCAGCACCGCCTGGAGGTCGTCGGGCAGGACGTGGTTGCGGCCCTCGAGCATGGCCCAGGCGCGCGCCGCATGGAGCAGGCCGAGGCCGGCGCGCGGGCTCAGTCCTTCGGCCAGCGCCGGGGAACGGCGGCTCTGTTGCACCAGGCTCTGCAGGTAGTCGAGCAGAGCCGGGCTGCAGTGCACCTGCTTGACGCGCTGCTGGGCGGCAACCAGCAGCGCGGTGTCCATGCGCGGCCGCAGCACGGCGATCAGTTCGCGCCGGTCGCGGCCCTCGAGCAGGGCCCGCTCCGACTTCTGGTCCGGATAGCCCAGTTCGATGCACATCAGGAAGCGGTCGAGCTGCGACTCGGGCAGCGGGAAGGTCCCGATCTGGTCCTGCGGGTTCTGGGTCGCGATCACGAAGAACGGCTCGGGCAGGGGCATCGCCTCGCCATCCACCGAGGCCTGGCGCTCCTCCATCGCTTCGAGCAGCGCCGACTGGGTCTTGGGCGAGGCGCGATTGATCTCGTCGGCCAGCAACACCTGCGAGAAGATCGGCCCGCGGTGAAAGACGAAGTGCGAAGTGGTGCGGTCAAAGACCGACACGCCGATGATGTCGGCCGGCAGCAGGTCGTTGGTGAACTGGACCCGCTTGAATTCCAAGCCCAGTGAAATCGCCAGCGCGTGCGCCAGCGTGGTCTTGCCCACGCCGGGGATGTCCTCGATCAGCAGGTGGCCGCGCGCCAGTACGCAAGCCAGCGCGAGCTTGATCTGGTTCTCCTTGCCAACCACGACCGCACCTACCTGCGCCGCCACAGCCTGGATTTTCTCGAGCATTCTGGTGGTACTCCGGCGTTCCTGTTTAGCGGGAGTGTAGTCGACCTCGCGGCGGTTTCGTGTGACATTAGGCAGACTGCGGCACTGGGCGCCGAGAATTTCGAAACGGAGTAGGATCGGGCGAAAAGACAGAATCGGAGGAGGCTGGAATGAGTGCAACACCAGAGGTCAAGGCGCAAGGCGCCGCCGAACCTGAAGTGACCAACGTGGTGCGCGATGGCGTCGCGCACCTCACCATGAACCGCCCGGCGCAATACAACGCGCTCTCCGAGGCCATGCTCTCGGCATTGCAGCGCGAACTCGAGGCCATCGCGGCCGAGCGCAGCGTCAGGGTGGTCATTTTGCGCGGCGCCGGCCGCGCGTTCTGTGCCGGCCACGACCTGCGCGAAATGCGCGCCCAGCCCTCGCTCGATTACTACCGCACGCTGTTTGACCAGTGCGCGAAGATGATGATGACCATCCAGTCGCTGCCCCAGCCGGTCATCGCCGGGGTGCATGGCGTGGCTACCGCCGCCGGCTGCCAGCTGGTGGCGATGTGCGACCTGGCCGTGGCCAGCGAGGCGGCGAAGTTTGCGGTTTCGGGAGTCAACCTCGGGCTGTTCTGCTCGACGCCCTCGGTGGCGCTGTCGCGCAACCTGTCGCGCAAGCAGGCCTTCGAGATGCTGGTCACCGGAGGATTCATCGACGCGCAGGAGGCGCAACGCCGCGGACTGGTTAACCGGGTGGTCGCCGCCGAGGAACTCGACGCCGAACTCGAGCGGCTCGCTGCCACGATCGTCGCCAAGCCGCCGACCGCGATCGCGATGGGCAAGGAACTGTTCTATCGCCAGCTCGAGATGGGCATCGAGGCAGCCTACCAGCTGGCCGGCCAGACGATGGCCTGCAACATGATGGATGACGCGGCCCAGGAAGGGACGCTGGCGTTCATCGAGAAACGCAAGCCCAACTGGTAAGCGACTTGCCGCAGCCAGGGCAGCGCCTAGCGGGGCGGCGGATCCCAGTCGGCGCTGAGCAGCGCGCGCAGTTCCTCGACCCGGGCGCGCCCCAGGCGCTGCGCGAGCCGGTCCTCGATCTGGTCGATCAGCCGGGCGCCATCGCGGTTCAGTTGCCGGCCGCGGGTGGTGTAGGTAACCAATTTGACTCGCCCTCGGCCGGGGTCATCGTGGACTTCCAGGATTCCGCGCCGGCCCAGTTCCATTACCGCCTTGTGCACCGCCTGGCGCGAGATCGACAGCCGCCGGGCGAGTGCCGGCATGGTCATCGGCCGCCCGCCCATGTGCGCCAGCAGGCGGCTCTGGCCCGGAGTGATGAACGCATACGGGCCAGCGCGCACGCCCGCGAGAATCTCGCGGTCAAACCACTGGGAACGCTCGATCAGCAGTCGCTTGAGGTTGGTCTTGGACACGGCATTTTGCTCGCGGTGCGGTTGACAGCGCGATTATGTTGACCTACGCTGCGTGGTGTCAACCATGGTTGACATGGTGGGGCGAGCGCCGGGCGGTGCCGCCACATTCCGTTGTATTCGCCCACTGAACCCTATAATTCCCGGGATAACCCCATTGCGAGTCTGTCCATGAAGATCATTGTGCCGGTCAAACGTGTCGTCGACTACAACGTGAAAGTTCGGGTCAAGAGTGACCAGAGCGGGGTCGACATCGCCAACGTCAAGATGTCGATGAACCCGTTCGACGAGATCGCCATCGAGGAGGCTGTGCGCCTGCGCGAAAAGGGCGTTGCCACCGAGGTGATCGCAGTGTCGTGCGGATTGCCTTCCTGCCAGGAAACGCTGCGCACCGCGATGGCGATCGGCGCCGACCGCGCGATCCTGGTCGAGACCGACGTCGAGTTGCAGCCGCTGGCCGTGGCCAAGCTGCTCAAGGCAGTGGTCGAGCGGGAGCAGCCGCAACTGGTGATCCTGGGCAAGCAGGCGATCGACGACGACGCCAACCAGACTGGCCAGATGCTCGCGGCGCTCGCGGGCATGGCGCAGGCCGCATTTGCGTCCAAGGTCGAAGTGGCCGACGGCAAGGCGACTGTGACGCGGGAAGTGGACGGCGGGCTGGAAACCCTCTCGATCAAGCTGCCGGCGGTGATCACCGCCGATCTGCGGCTCAACGAGCCGCGTTACGTGACCTTGCCCAACATCATGAAGGCCAAGAAGAAGCAGCTCGACGTGCTCAAGCCGGCTGATCTCGGCGTCGATGTCGCGCCGCGCCTGAAAACACTGAAGGTTACGCCGCCGCCAGCGCGCAAGGCCGGGATCAAGGTGGCCGACGTCGCCGCTCTGGTCGAGAAATTGCGCAATGAAGCCAAGGTCATCTGAACAGAGGTCCATGAAATGACATCCCTAGTCATCGCCGAACACGACAACCAGACGCTCAAGCCGAGCACCCTCAACACGATCGCAGCTGCGGTCCAGATCGGGGGCGACATCGACGTCCTGGTGGCCGGCGAGAATTGCGCCGCTGCCGGCGAGGCCGCAGCGCAAATCCCCGGTGTTGCGCGGGTGCGCGTCGCCGACGCCGCCCAGCTCGGCAACCAGATCGCCGAGAACCTCGCCGCGCAGGTGCTGGCGATAGCCGAGGGCTACAGCCACATCCTGGCGCCGGCGACCGCCTTCGGCAAGAACTTCGCGCCGCGGGTCGCCGCCGCCCTCGACGTCGCCCAGATCTCCGAGATCACCGCGGTAGTGTCGGCCGACACCTTCGTGCGGCCGATCTACGCCGGCAACGCCGAGGCCACCGTGCAGTCGGGCGATCCGGTCAAGGTGATCACGGTGCGCACTACCGGTTTCGACGCGGTCGCCGCCACCGGTGGTTCGGCTGCGGTCGAAGCCCTTGCGGCAGTCGCCGACAGCGGCCTGGTGACTTTCGTGGGCCGCGAACTCGCCAAGAGCGACCGGCCGGAACTCACCGCCGCCAGGGTGGTCATCGCCGGCGGCCGCGGGGTCGGTTCGGAAGAGAACTTCAAGAAGCTGCTCGAACCGCTCGCCGATCGGCTGGGTGCGGCGATTGGCGCCTCGCGTGCGGCGGTCGATGCCGGCTACGCGCCCAACGACTGGCAGGTCGGACAGACCGGCAAGATCGTCGCCCCGCAGCTCTACATCGCGATCGGCATCTCGGGAGCGATCCAGCACCTGGCCGGGATGAAGGACAGTAAGGTGATCGTCGCCATCAACAAGGACGAGGAGTCGCCGATCTTCGGCGTCGCCGACTATGGCCTGGTTGCCGACCTGTTCCAGGTGATTCCCGAGTTGATCAGCGCACTCGAGTAGCGCAGAGCAGGCGGGGCGGTATTACGCCCCGTCGCACCGCAGCCCACGCAGACGGGCGACACGGTAATGAACGGAGACGGCAATGTCGTATCGCGCACCCCTTAACGAGATGCTGTTCACGCTGCGCCATGTCGCGGCGATCGACACGATTGCGGCCCTGCCGGGGCTCGAGGATTCGAATTTCGAAACCGCCCAGGCAGTGCTCGAGGAGTGCGCGCGGTTCAACAGCGAGGTCATTGCACCGCTCAATCATTCCGGCGATATCGAACCAGCGACGCTGGCCGATGGAGTCGTGACCACCTCGCCCGGCTTTCGCAGCGCCTTCGAGCAATTCGGCGCGGCGGGCTGGCAGGGCATCCAGCACTCGGCGGAACATGGCGGACAGGGCCTCGCGAAGCTCGTCGCCACCCCGTGCATGGAGATGCTCCACGCCGCCAACATGTCGTTCGCCCTCGCGCCACTGTTGACCGATGGGGCAATCGAGGCGCTGATCGTGGCTGGATCGCCAGAGCAGCAGGCCAGTTTCGTGCCCAACATGGTCGCCGGCAAGTGGACCGGGACCATGAATCTCACCGAGTCGCAGGCCGGTTCCGACCTCGCCGTGGTGCGCACCCGTGCGACACCGCAGGCCGACGGCAGCTACCGGATCTTCGGCGAGAAGATCTTCATCACCTACGGCGAGCACGACCTCGCCGAGAACATCATCCACCTCGTGCTGGCCCGCATCGATGGCGCACCCCCGGGAGTCAAGGGCATCTCGCTGTTCGTGGTGCCCAAGTTCCTGGTCGGCGATGACGGTTCGCTGGGCGAGCGCAACGACGTCTGGTGCCCGTCGATCGAGCACAAGCTCGGCATCAAGGCCAGTCCCACCTCCGTGCTGCTCTTTGGCGACGGCAAGTTTCCGGTCGGATCGGCCGGGGACGAGACAGCGGGCGCGATCGGCTATCTGGTCGGCAAGGAAAACCGCGGTCTCGAGCACATGTTCGTGATGATGAATGCCGCCCGTTTCGGGGTCGGCCTCCAGGGTGTGGCGATCAGCGATCGCGCCTACCAGAAGGCGCTCGGCTATGCGCGCGAACGCACCCAGTCGCGCGACATCGCTGGTTCAAGCGGGCCGGTGACCATCATCCATCACCCCGATGTACGCCGGATGCTGATGACCATGAAGGCTGGCACCGAAGCGATGCGCGCGCTGGCCTATTTCACGGCGGCCGCCAGCGACCAGGCGGCGCACGCCGCCGATGGCGACGAACGCGCCCGGAGCCAGGCGCTCTACGAGTACCTGGTCCCGATCGTCAAGGGTTGGTCAACCGAGATGGCGGTTGAAATTGCCTCGCTCGGCGTGCAGGTGCACGGCGGGATGGGATTCGTCGAGGAGACCGGCGCTGCCCAGTACTACCGCGACGCCCGCATCCTGCCGATCTACGAGGGCACGACCGCGATCCAGGCCAATGACCTGATCGGACGCAAGACCGTGCGCGACGCCGGAGCCACGGCCCGCGTGCTGATCGCCGCAATCCGGGCCACCGAGGAGGAACTGGACGCGCGCAGCGGCGAACATTTCGCGGTGATCGGCGAGCGCCTGGGCGCTGGCCGCGCCGCCCTCGAAGCGGTGGTCGAATTCGTGGTCCAGGAGTTTCGCAACGACATCCGCGCGGTTTTCGCGGGCAGCGTGCCCTATCTGCATCTGGCCGGGATCGTGCTGGGCGGCTGGCAGATGGCGCGCGCGGCACTGGCAGCCGATGACGAACTGCATGGCGATGGCGCCGATCAGGCCTTCCTGAACGCGAAGATCGCCACCGCGCGCTTCTACGCCGATCACCTGCTGACCCGGGCTCCGGGGCTGGGCACCACGGTGGTCGCCGGCGCTGCCGGGGTGCTGGCGCTCGACGAGGAGCAGTTCGGCTAGGCGACTGGGGCCAGCGCCGTTTGCCGTGGACGCCCGCTGGGCCGTATAATGAGCAGTTCTCCGCCGCGTGTTTCACGCGGCCTTTACCGTTTAACGCAGAGGAAACCGCATGGTCGTCATCCGCCTGTCCCGCGGCGGGGCCAAGAAGCGCCCGTTCTACAACATCGTTGCAACCGACAAGCGTAATCGTCGCGATGGCCGCTTTCTGGAGCGCCTCGGGTACTACAACCCGATCGCTACCGGCGGCGAATCGGAACTGGTAGTGGCCCTTGATCGTGTCGCGTTCTGGAAAGAGCGCGGCGCCCAGGTTACCGACACGGTCGGTCGCCTGCTCGATCAGGCGGCCAAGAAAGCGCCGGTCTGAGCAGCCTGTGAACGTGGGCTCGCCGCCGCGTCGGCCGAGCTCCGGTCAGGGGCGCTCGCTGCCCGCGCGATCGCGTCGTCGCCCAGCCAGCCCCGTCCAGAAGGCGCCGCTTGCTGCGCCAGTTCAATCCAACGAACCTGTTCCCGCTGACCTCGTCGAGGTCGGCCGGATAGTCGACGCCTATGGCCTGGCCGGCTGGGTCAAGATCGCGCCCCACGAACCCGCGCCGAGCTCGGTGCTGCGCGGGGTGCGCTGTTGCTGGCTAGCCCCCGCCGCTGCCGGTTCACGACCGCAGCTGCGCGAGATCGCGGGGCTGCGGCTTCAGGGCTCCGCGCTGGTCGCCCAGATCGATGGTTGCGCCGATCGTGATGCTGCGCTGGCGCTCAAAGGCAGCACCTTATTCCTGAGCCGCGCCGACTTCCCGGCCACCGAACCCGATGAGTACTACTGGGTCGACCTGATCGGCTGCTCGGTTGCCGCCGGCGATGGCACGGCATTCGGCACGGTCGCCGCGGTCGAGGATTTCGGAGCTGATCCGGTGCTGCGGGTGGTCGACGATGAGGGCGAGACCCTGATCCCGTTCGTCGCGGCCCACGTCGTGGCGGTCGATCTCGCTGCCCGCCGGATCGTGGTCGACTGGCGCCGCGATTACTGAGGACCGGATCCAGTGACCGACCCAGCCTTGCCGGCCGCGCTGCGCGTCGACGTCATTACGCTGTTCCCCGAGATGTTCGACGCCATCGCGGCGCACGGCATTAGCGCACGGGCGCTGAGCCGCGGCCTCTGGTCGCTGACGCGCTGGAACCCGCGCGACTTTGTCAGCGATCCCCATCGCACGGTCGACGACCGGCCCTATGGCGGCGGACCGGGGATGGTGATGCTGGCCGAGCCGCTGCTGGCCGCGATCGGGGCTGCCCGTGCGGCCCAGGGCGCGAACCCCGGCCCGGTGATCTATCTCTCGCCCCAGGGGCGCCAGCTCGACCATGAGCGCGTACTCGAGTTGGCCGCGCTGCCGGCGCTGACCCTGCTCGCCGGTCGCTACGAGGCGGTGGACCAGCGCCTGATCGAGCGCTCGGTCGACGAGGAGATCGCCATCGGCGATTTCGTGGTCTCGGGCGGGGAACTCCCGGCGATGATGCTGGTAGACGCGGTGGTTCGCCATCTGCCGGGCGCGACCAACGACCCCGAATCGGTGGTCTGCGATTCATTTGCCAACGGCTTGCTCGACTGCCCCCACTACACCCGGCCGGAAGTACTCGCTGGCGAACGGGTTCCCGAGGTGCTGGTCTCCGGGCACCACGCCCGGATTGCGCGCTGGCGGCGCGACCGCTCGCTGGAAGTGACGCTGGAGCGACGCCCCGAGCTGATCGAGCGGGCACGCCAGCGCGGCCTGCTCGATGCCGCCGACGAGCGCTTTCTCGCGGCGCTACTTGCGGAAAAGAATCGGCTATAATTATCCGCTTTGCTACTTTCGCGGCCGATAATCCGCTGCAAAGTGGCGCTCCATCCTCTGCCCGGGCGACAATCCATCGACCCAAAAGTCCCGTGGCATGATGGCAACAGGAGTTGTCATGGATCTGATCCAAGAACTTGAACAAGAGGAAATTGCCCGTCTGGGCGCGGTGATCCCGGAATTCGCCCCTGGCGACACGGTGATCGTCAGTGTCAACGTGGTTGAAGGCGCGCGCAAGCGGGTCCAGGCCTTCGAGGGCGTGGTAATTGCCAAGCGCAATCGCGGCCTGAACTCCTCGTTTATCGTCCGCAAGATCTCGTCGGGCGAAGGCGTCGAGCGCACCTTCCAGCTTCATTCGCCGATCATCGCCGGTATCGAGGTCAAGCGCCGCGGCGACGTCCGCCGCGCGAAGCTCTACTACCTGCGCGACCGTTCCGGCAAGTCGGCGCGGATCAAGGAAAAGCTGCCGAGTCGCATCAAGAAAGCGACAGCGGTGTGATCCAACGAAGGCGCCCGCGGGCGCCTTCTTCGTTTCCGGAGCCACCTGTGCTGCCCACTTTCGACCCCCGGCAGGTTCCGATCGAGACGGGAACAGATGAACTCGCCGCGATCAGCGCCGAAGCGCTCTCGCCGGCGGCCCTGCGCAGCCGGTTTCTTTCCCCACCGGACTGGCAGCCGGAGATGCGGGGCGACCGGGCGCGGGCGCTGCAGGCGGCCACGCGGCCTGCGTCGGTGCTCATTGCCGTTGTTACCCATGCTGCGGTTCCGAGCATCCTGCTGACGCAGCGCACCGCGCACCTGAAACACCATTCCGGCCAGATCGCGTTCCCCGGTGGCAGTGCCGAAGCGCACGATCTCAGCGCGGTGGCCACGGCGCTGCGCGAGACCCGCGAGGAGATCGGCCTCAACCCCGAGCAAGTCGAAATCATCGGCAGCATGCCCAAGTACCACACGGTCACCGGCTACCTGGTAACGCCGGTGGTAGGACTGGTCACGCCGGGCTTCACGCTGCTGCCCGATCCAGCCGAAGTCGCCGAGGTATTCGAAGTTCCGTTAGGATTCCTGATGGACCCGCGCAACCATCAGCGCCGCCGGATAGTCATCGACGCCGCCGAGCGGACTTTCTTTTCGATGCCCTACCGGCCGTCGGCCGAGCGCGGTGAGTATTTCATCTGGGGAGCGACCGCGGCGATGCTGCGCAACCTCTTCCGGTTCCTGAGCGCCGCCTGAGACGCAAGGCTGCCCGCCCGAGAAGGAGACGAACATGGGTTTCATCGCATTGATCTTCGCGCTGCTGATCGAGCAGGGTCGGCCGTTGCCGCAGGACAACCTGGTCTATCGCGCTTCATCCACGCTGGCCAGCTCGCTGCGCCAGATGACCGACGCCGGGCGGGAGTATCAGGGGATAGTCGGCTGGGCATTCGTCATCGGCATAGTGCTGGCGCTTACGCTGATCGTCGAATGGCTGGCGGCGGCGATCCATCCGCTGGCGGTCTTCGTGCTGCACGTCCTGGTGCTTTATCTGACGGTCGGTTTTCGCCAGTTCAGCCGCTCCTTCAGCGAAATCCAGATTGCGCTGGCTGCGGGCAACGTCGCCACGGCCCACGCGACCGTCGAGCAATGGACTGCCCCGCCCGGGGCGAGCGCGGCCGATGCCGGCGAGCCGGTCGATCTTGGAGTCAGCGAAATCTGTCGGCGGGCGATCGCGCACGCACTGGTGGCTTCCCAGCGCCACGTGTTTGGGCCGCTGTTCTGGTACGTGCTGGTGCCGGGCGTGGCCGGACCGATCCTCTACCGGCTGGCCGAGCTGCTGGCGCGGCACTGGTCGGGCGAAGCTGCCGGGAGCGACGGCTCGGCCGATGCCGAAGAGCGCGAGATTGCGGTGTTGGTGCCGGTCGCGGTGGCCGATGAACCGGCGCCGGCAGTGCCGCACGTCTACGGTAGTTTTGCGCGCCGGGTATACGGCTGGATCGACTGGATTCCGGTGCGCCTGAGCGCCGCCGGCTTCGCGGTGGTCGGCAACTTCGAGGACGCGATCTACTGCTGGCGCGGCGCGGTCGCGGCTGGCACTGGCAGCGACCAGCGCTCGATGCTGATCGCAGTCGGCGGCGGGGCGCTCGGCCTGCGCATCGCAGATCCCGAGCTGGAAGCGCGCTGGGCCCAGGGCGAGGCTGCATTCGAGTGGTCGGGCGCCGAGCCCGATGCCACCGGCCTGAATAGTGCGGTCGGCCTGGTCTGGCGTTCGGTGGTGCTGTGGATCGGGCTGTTCGCGATGCTCACCATCGCGGCCTGGCTGGGACGCTAGCGGCCTCGTTCAGTCGCGCCCCGCGAGCCGGCTGAACAGCAGGTAGCGAATCGGATCGATAGCGCCGCTTTCGAGCGCCGCGCGGATGGCGCAACCCGGCTCCTGGATGTGGCTGCAGTTGTGGAACCGGCAGCCGCCGATCAGCTCGGTGTACTCGGGCATGGCGTGCACCCGCTGAGAATCCGAGACGTGGGCCAGGCCAAAGGTCTGGAAACCCGGCGAGTCGACGATCGCGCCGCTGGGCGCCGTCTCCGAAGGGAGGTCGAACCACTTGCTGAACGTCGTGGTATGGCGTCCGGCGCAAAGCGCTGCCGAGATCTCGCGGGTCGCCAGCGCCGCGCCTGGCACCAGCGTGTTGACCAGCGTCGACTTGCCCATGCCCGACTCGCCCAGCAGGATGGTGTTGTGGCCGGTGAGGTACCGGGAAAGCGCCGCGCGCGTTTCCTGCGGGTGATCCCGGGCGGCGAGTTCGATAACCGGGTAGCCCAGGTCGCGGTAAACCTGCAGGCGCGGCGCGATCGCGGCCCAGGCGGTCGCGAGATCCGACTTGTTGGCTAGGATCAGTGCCGGGATCTCGGCGGTGGCGCACGCCAGCAGCATGCGCAGCAGCAGCTCCTCCGAAAAGCGCGGGTCGGAAGCGATCACGATCGCTGCCTGGTCAACGTTGGCCGCCAGCCGCTTGACGTTGTAGCGGTCGCTGCGGATCAGTTCTGAACGGCGCGACAGACCGCGCTCGATGACCGCCTGGTCGGCGCCGATCAGGCGAATCGTGACCTCGTCGCCGACGCAGAAATCGGTGCGTTTGCCGCGGGTTACCGCAACCCGGTCGGGGCCAGGAGCGTCGAGAGTGCGGACGTAGAACTGCCGGCCAAAGCTCGCGACGATGCGCGCGCGTTCAACGCGGGAGTCATTCGAAGAGGGCATCGGTCTTGGCCGCGCAGATGAAGTCGTTCTCGGAAAGCCCCCCCACCGAGTGGGTCTGCCAGCGAACGCCGCAGCGGTTGTAGCCAATGCTCAGGTCCGGATGGTGGTCTTCAGCGTGCACCATCTGCGCCAGAGCATTGACGAAGTCCATGACTTCGTGAAAGTCGGCAAACGAAAAGCTGCGCTCGATCGCGCCATCGCTAAACTGCCACTGCGCGAGCTCGGCGAGCTGGGCCTGGATCTCATCCGGCGCCAGGGCGTGGTTGGTTTCCTGCGTCCCGCAGCGTCGCGCGCACAACTGCGCGCGGGAAAGGATCGGTTTCACTTGAGCTCCTGTCCCAGCAAGCGCGCTACCCGCGCCGCCGCGCTCGGGTGCGAGTCGTAGAACGCCGAGTGCAGTGGATCGGGGGTGAGTGTCGCGGCGTTGTCTTCGTAGAGTTTGACCAGCGCGCTCGCCAGATGCTCGGCGCTGGTTTCCCGGGCCGCGAAGCGGTCGGCCTGATATTCGTCGCGCCGCGACAGCAGGCTTGAAAGCGGCTGCAGCACTAAAGCGAACATCGGCAGCACCAGGAAGAACAGCACCAGCGCCATTGCCGCCGAACCATTGGCGCCGGGTGTCACGCCCAGCCCGGAGTAGAACCAGCCCTGGCGGGCGAGCCAGGCCAGCACCCAGAGCGCGGCCAGCGTGAAGACGAAGCTCATCACTATCCGCCGCAGCACGTGGCGATGGCGGAAGTGGCCGAGTTCGTGGGCGAGCACCGCCTCCACCTCGTCGGGCCGGAGCCGCGCGAGCAAGGTATCGAAGAACACGATCCTGCGATAGCGCCCCAGCCCGGTGAAATAGGCGTTGCCGTGGCTTGACCGGCGGCTGCCGTCCATCACGTAGAGGCCGCGGGCCGCAAATCCGCAGCGCGCCAGCAGCGTCTCGACTCGCTCGCGCACCGGTCCCGCCGGCAGCGGTTCGAACTTGTTGAACAGCGGCGCGATCAGCCCGGGATAGATCACCAGCACCGCCAGGTTGAATCCCACCCACACCAGCCAGGCCCAGAGCCACCAATACTCTCCGGCCCGGGTCATCAGCCAGAGCACCGCCATCAACAGCGGCAGCCCCAGCAGGGCGCCGATCACCGTGGCCTTGGCCAGATCTGCCAGGAACAGGGCCGGCGTCATGCGGTTGAAGCCGAAACGGCGCTCGATTCCAAACTGCCGGTGCCAGGAGAACGGCAGGTCGAGCGCTGCCCCGATCATGATCACGGCGCTGATGAAGGCCACCTGCGCGGCCATCTGCGATGCCGGGAAGAGCGCCGCGGCTGCCGAGTCGAGCAGTTGCAGCCCGCCGAACAGGGTAAAGCCGAGCAATACCGGCACTCCCACCAGGGTTTCGAAAATGCCGAGCCTGGTGCGGGCCATGGTGTAGTCGGCCGCCCTGGCATGGGCCGTCAACCCGATGCGTTGCGCGAAGGATGCTGGCACCAGCTCACGGTGGCGCGCGACGTGGCGGATCTGGCGCAGTGCAAGCCAGAGCTGGACGGCGGTGGTGGCGGCGAGAGCGGAAAGGAACAGGATCGTGAACGTGGACGGGGTCAAAGGGGAGCTATGCGAGAATTGGTCATGGAGAAAATTATGTCACAGCCGCCTGAACTGCCATCCGAACCCCAGCCAGACCCGACGCGGCTGGCGTGGATCGACATGGAAATGACCGGGCTTTTGCCGGACTCCGATCGCATCATCGAGCTGGCCGCCGTCATTACCGACAGCGACCTCAACATCCTCGCCGAGAGCGAGGCCTTGGTCGTGCACCAGAGCGACGCGGTGCTCGAGGGGATGGATTCCTGGAACACCTCGACCCACGGCCGTTCGGGACTGACCCAGCTGGTGCGCGAGTCGCGCCAGGACGAGGCCGGCGCCGAGCAGGAAATGCTGGCGTTTCTGCAGCGCTGGATTCCTGCCGGAGTCTCCCCGATGTGCGGCAACTCGATCTGCCAGGATCGCCGTTTCATGGCGCGCTACATGCCGGCACTCGAGGCTTTCTTCCACTACCGCAACCTCGACGTCAGTACCCTCAAGGAACTGTGCAAGCGCTGGCAACCGGCGCTGGCCCGCGGGTTCATCAAGCGCAGCGCGCACACCGCGCTGGCCGATGTCCACGAGTCGATCGACGAGATGCGTTATTACCGCGAACACTTCCTGCGGGCGCCGCTGGAGATCGCTGAAGGGAACGTCAGCTCCCAAGGCGCTGATAAAGCCTGAAGCGTTCATCGAGGTTCGGACGGCGTCGGCCCTCCCAGGCCAGCCGCCAGCCTGGTTCCGGGTTGGGCACGGCGCGGGCGACCGGGCCCTGGTCCTGGATCAGGCGCCAGTCGCAGCCGGCCCCGGTGGGGGTGAACCGCAGGCCGGCAAAATAGGCGAAGCTGGCGCGTTCGGCCAGGCCCAGCCCCTCCGCTGCCACGCACTTCGAACCCAGCGAAACTGCGCGGTCGAGTTGGCCGGCGATCCCGCGATAGGTGTTGCGCTCGTTGAATACCGGCAACCACAGGGTCATCGCCAGGAACCAGGTCATCACCAGCCCGCCGGCTGACAACACCACCGCGCGCCAGATCATCGGTGGCCGGCGCGAAATTCGCCACCTCACCAGCGCCAGCCAGGCGATGCTGGCAGCGCCCGCAAGCGCCAGTTCTGGCCAGGAGACCTCGAGCGTGTAGCCAGGCACGATCTGGGAGGCCCGGAACGCCATCCGCGGCGGAAAGCCGGTGAGATAGGCCAGCCAGTAGGCCCAGACCGCAAAACCGAACACCGTGTAGGCGCTCACCGCGAACCAGTCGATCAGGTTGACGAGGCTCCGCCTCAGGGTGGGCAGCCCAGCCGAGGCCAGCATCGCTATTGCCGGAATCGCCGGCAGCAGTCCGGTCTCGCTGGGGGCCTGCAGCAACGGCGCGGCGAGCAGAAATACCACCGCGACCATCAACGGCAGGGCGAGCGCCGGTTCGCCCAGGCGGCCGCGCCAGCGCCATCCGGCCCAGGCTGCCAGCGGCCATGCCGGCCAGAAAAACCAGGGGCTGGTGCGCAGCACGTAGTTCAGCGCCTGCGCCTTGGGCCACCCGTATCCGTGGGCATTCCACGCTAGCCAGGCGTGCAGGAAGGCGCGCGATTGCTCGTCCCCGAACCACAGCAGCGCGGGCCACACCAGCGACCCGGCGAGCGCCACCGGCAGGCCGATGGTCAACAAGGGGCGCGCCACCAGGCGAAACGGCTGTGAGAGCAGCGGCAGCGCCAGCCAGGCCAGCATCAGCAGCGCTGCCGGAACCAGTCCGCTGGTGGTCGCAGTCGCCGCGATCGCCACCGCGGCGCACAGCGCGCCCCGGCGCGGTCGTTCGAGGCTGTGGGCCGCGCCAAACAGGAAGGCGCAGGTCCAGACCAGTTGCGCAGCCTCGGCGGTGGTTTCGTGCGCGCGCGCGACCATCCCGATCGTTGCGATCAGGACGAGCAGGGCGCTGTCCGAAATCGCCCGCGCGAAATCGGTGCGCGTGGCCGCCGCTCCCAGGGGGTCGTGGGGCTGGAAACCTGGTCGCCAGGCGAGTTGGTAAGTCGCGTACCAGAACAACGACAGCAGCAGGATCAGCCCGAGCGCGCCGACCATGCCGGTGGCGATATGGGCCACGGGTTGCGGCCCGGGAACCAGGATGTTGGCGATGCGGATCGCGACCGCGCTGATCGCAAATGGCAGCGGCCCTTCCTCGGTGACCGGAGTGCCCGCGATGTTGGGCATCAGCCAGTCGCTGAAGCTGCCGCTGGCCATGGTATTGGCGACGCCAAATCCGGCCGCATCCTGGGTGGCCCACGGGTCCCGGCCGAACAGTCCCGGCAGGACGTAGAGCGCGACCAGCAGTGACAGGGCCCAGCGGGGCAGTTTCCCCGCCTGGGTCGAAGTGATCAGAAAGGAGCGCATTGCTTGTTATTACAACAAAAAAGGCAGCTTGCGCTGCCTTTTTTTGCCAACCACCGCGACCGGTTTGCGGCTTCGCAGTGGTTGCGCTCTCGCTCGTCCCGGGTGATCAGGAAGCCTTCTGGCCCGAACGGGCGAATTTCTGGCGGAACTTCTCGACTCGGCCGGCTTCGTTGACCCGCTGCTGGGCGCCGGTGTAGAAAGGATGCGAGGCCGAGCTCACGTCGAGCTTGATCAAGGGGTATTCCTTGCCTTCGTGCATGATCTTTTCGCGCGTCGGGGCGGTCGAGCGGGTGATGAACTTGAGATCGCTCGACATGTCCTGGAACAAGACGTCGCGATACTGGGGGTGAATGCCTTCTTTCATCGAATCTCTCCTGTCTGACCGCGCCGCGCGGCGTATCGCGCGCGAATTCAGATGCTCTGGTGGGTACCTGGACGCAAAACTACGTTTGGTAAATAGCCGGTCATTATAGTGCCCAAGCCCAAGATGCCGCAAGCTGGGCTAGCATAAGGGCCTAACCCCCGTCCCCTGCCATCGGTGCCATGCCGGATCATTCACTGCCAGTCACTGCGCTCAATAGTCCGCCAGCACGGCCGGCCGTGCTGGGGCCGGCGCTTGCCCTGCTGCTGGCGCTGGCCGTGGTGGCGCTGATTGTCGGCCCGGCGAGCGCCGCCGAGGTTTCGCTGGAGACGCTGGCATGGATCCGCGTCCCCCGGGTGGCCGCCGCGATCCTGGTCGGTGCCGCGCTGGCCGCCTCCGGCGCCAGCCTGCAGGTGGCGTTTCGCAATCCGCTGGCGGCACCCGATCTGCTCGGGGTCTCGGCTGGTGCCGCGTGCGGCGCGGCGTTCGCCATCCTCGCCGGGTTCGGCCAGGCGGCGCTCCAGGGCAGCGCGTTCGCGGGCGCGCTCGCGGCGGCCGGCATGGTCTGGGCGCTGGCGCGCTGGATCCGGATCGGCGACGCCACGCTGGCCCTGGTGCTCTCGGGCATCGGCGTCGCGGCTCTGGCCTCGGCCGTGCTGGCGCTGGTCAGCTATCTCGCGGACCCCGCCCGCCAGTTGCCGGCGATCACCTACTGGCTGCTCGGCAGTCTCGCCGCGGGTGGAGCCGGCGAGCTGGCCGCGGCCGGGGCCGCCATGGCACTCGGCCTGACCATCCTCTGGTTCGCGCGCTGGCGAATCAATCTGCTGGCGCTTCCCGACGAGGAAGTTCGCGCGCTGGGCGCCGATCCGGTCCGCTTGCGCTGGGTGGCGCTCGTTGGTGCCGCCCTGGCCGCCGCTGCGGCGGTGGCGCTGGCCGGGGTGGTGGGTTGGGTCGGGCTGCTGGTTCCCCATGCCGCCCGGCGCATCACCGGCGCCGAGTTCTCCCGGTTGCTGCCGCTGGCGGCGCTCACCGGCGCGATCTTTCTGCTGGCGGTCGATACGCTCGGCAGGGTCGCCTTTCCGATCGACCTTCCTCCCGGCGTGAGCAGTGCCCTGTTCGGAGTGCCGGGCCTGCTCTGGCTGCTGGCCTCCCGGCCCAGGGAGTCGAATCGATGAACCCGCCGGGCATTGCGGCCAAGGCGGCGGGCGCGCCGCCCGGGACCGTGGCCGCGTTGCGGGCGCGGGCCGAAGCGAGCGCGCTGGAGGTGCGCGAACTCGAGTTCGGCATTCCCGGCTTGCCGAGTTTTGGCGCCGGCCTGTCGTTCACGCTCCAGCCCGGATCGGCGCTGGCGTTGCTGGGACCCAATGGGGCTGGCAAGACGACACTGTTGCGCACCATTCTCGGACTGGTGCCGTCGATGGCCGGCAAGGTCAGTCTCGGCGGGCGCGATCTTGCGGCGATGACGCGACCGGAAATCGCCGCGCGGGTCGGTTATGTGCCGCAGAATCTGTCGGCGGCTCCGCACTTCCGGGTTGACGAATGGGTGTTGCTCGGTCGCCTCGCACCGCTGCCGATGTTCGCCCGGCCGCGCGCCAGTGACTGGAAGGCGGTGAGCGAAGCGCTCGCGGCAGTCGGGATGAGCGCGCTGCGCGCGCGCTTCGTCGAGGAGCTAAGTGGCGGCGAACAACGCCTGGTGGCGACGGCGCGGGCGCTGGCCCAGGGCGCCAACACCCTGGTGCTGGACGAGCCCGCCGCGGGCCTCGACTACGGCCACGAGATCAGGCTGCTGGCGCGGCTCGACGCGATGCGGGCGCTGGGCTTCGGGATCGTCTTCTCGACCCACGATCCGCGCCATGCGCTCGAGCACGCCGACGTGGTGCTGCTGCTCGATGGCAGCGGCGGGGCCAGGCTGGGGGCACCCGCCGAGGTGCTTACCGACGCCGCGCTGGCGGCGATCTACGGGGTCGCGACCGATCTTTGAGGCAGCGCGGCCTCAGTTCCCGCGCCGCATCATGTCGAAGAATTCCTGGTTGCTCTTGGTCGCCCGCATCTTGTCGAGCATGAACTCCATGGCGGCGATTTCGTCCATGTCGTGGAGCAGCCGCCGCAGGATCCAGACCTTCTGCAGCACTTCCTTGTTCATCAACAGTTCTTCGCGCCGCGTTCCCGAGCGATTGATGTCGATCGCCGGGTAGATGCGCTTCTCCATCATCCGCCGGTTGAGGTGAATCTCGAGGTTGCCGGTACCCTTGAATTCTTCGTAGATCACCTCGTCCATCCGGCTGCCGGTATCGACCAGAGCGGTGGCGATGATGGTGAGCGATCCGCCTTCCTCGATATTGCGCGCGGCACCGAAGAAACGCTTGGGCCGTTGCAGGGCATTGGCGTCGACGCCGCCGGTGAGCACCTTGCCGGAGGCAGGCACCACGGTGTTGAAGGCCCGCGCCAGCCGGGTGATCGAATCGAGCAGGATCACCACGTCGCGCTTGTGCTCCACCAGCCGCTTGGCTTTCTCGATCACCATTTCGGCAACCTGCACGTGGCGGGTGGCGGGCTCGTCAAAAGTCGACGCGACCACTTCGCCGCGCACCGAGCGGGTCATCTCGGTGACCTCCTCGGGGCGTTCGTCGATGAGCAGCACGATCAGCGACACGTCGGGATGATTGGCAGTGATCGCGTGGGCGATGTGCTGCATCATCACGGTCTTGCCGGACTTGGGCGGCGCCACGATCAGGCCGCGCTGGCCCTTGCCGATCGGGGCGATCATGTCGATGATGCGCCCCGTGATGTTCTCCTCGGCCCTGATGTCGCGCTCGAGCAGCATCGGCTCGTCGGGGTGCAGCGGCGTCAGGTTCTCGAACAGGATCTTGTGCTTGGCCTGCTCCGGGGGCTGGCCGTTGATCTGGTCGACCTTGACGAGCGCGAAGTAGCGCTCGCCTTCCTTGGGGGTGCGAACCTCACCCTCGATCGAATCACCGGTGTGCAGGTTGAAGCGCCGGATCTGCGACGGCGAAATGTAGATGTCGTCGGTGCTGGCGAGGTATGACGTTTCCGGCGAGCGCAGGAAGCCGAATCCATCGGGAAGCACCTCGAGGCAGCCGTCGCCGAAGATTGTTTCCCCGGTCTTGGCCTTGCGCTTGAGGATCGCAAACATCAGCTCCTGCTTGCGCATGCGCTGTGGGTTTTCGATCTCGAGGGTATTGGCGAGTTCAACCAACTGGGTGATCGGGATGGACTTCAGTTCGGAGAGATGCATCGATTGGTCTTCCCCATGAGGGGTGGTCGCGGGATAGCGTGGCCTGAGAAGGCTTTGCCAGTGGAATCGGACCGACTATGGCCGGCCTGGTGGCATTTGGTGCAGGTAGAAAAGGGGGTTTTCAGGGCGGGTCCGGGATCGGTATCCGGATCGGGTTAGTACCCGGGGGCCGACGCGACGCGCGAATTGCAGGGCGAAGGGTACAACTATCAACGGTGACTGTCCACCGTGGCGTGCCCGCAACCGTGGCTTCTTCGCGACGAAGCCACGGGCCGCCGGGCTTTGCCTAGAGGTTGTTGTCGAGGAACAGCGCCAGCTGAGACTTTGAGAGAGCGCCGACCTTGGTGGCGACGACCGCGCCGTTCTTGAACAGCATCAGCGTCGGGATCCCGCGAATGCCGTACTTGCCGGCCGTGCCCTGGTGTTCGTCGACATTGAGCTTGGCGATGTCGACGCGCCCGTCGTAGTCCTTGGCGACTTCCTCGAGGATCGGCGCAATCATCTTGCACGGGCCGCACCATTCGGCCCAGTAATCGACCAGCACCGGGGTGTCGGATTTAAGCACGTCCTGGTCGAACGAAGCGTCCGACACATGTTTGATTGTCATTGATAGCCTCCAGTTGGCATGCCCGAGGATCTTCCGCGAATTTTCGGCTTGAACTCGCGCCGGCTGCGCCGTGCGGTTCGGAGATCATGAGGGTATGTGCGAACATTATCACAGGTGCTGGGGCGCTGCAGGGCAGGGACCCACCGCAGCGGTCTCGCCGCGCGCTGCTAGAATGCGCGTGGGCGGGCCTCCCCGCATCGCATCGTGGTTAACCTGGTCAGGTCCGGAAGGAAGCAGCCACAGCCGCGTAATGCGAGTGCCGGGGTTACGGCTCGCCCACCCGCCGTGCCCAAACCGCAAGGCGCCCTATTGGATCAGCCAGCAGCGTCCATGTCGCATCAGGTTCTAGCCCGAAAATGGCGTCCCCGTGAATTTGGCTCGATCGTCGGCCAGGAGCACGTCGTGCGCGCCCTGCGCCACGCCCTCGATACGCAGCGCCTGCATCATGCCTACCTGCTGACCGGCACCCGCGGCGTTGGCAAGACAACGCTGGCGCGGATCCTGGCGCGTTCGGTCAACTGCGAAACCGGAGTCTCGTCGACGCCCTGCGGGCACTGCGGTCCCTGTGTCGAGATCGACGCCGGCAGTTTCGTGGACTACATCGAGCTCGACGCGGCCTCCAACCGCGGGGTCGACGAGATGGCGCAGTTGCTGGGCGACGCGGTGTACGCGCCCACGGCGGGGCGCTACAAGGTCTATGTGATCGACGAAGTCCACATGCTCTCGACGCACGCCTTCAACGCGATGCTCAAGACGCTCGAGGAGCCGCCGCCGCACGTGCTGTTCGTGCTGGCCACCACCGACGCCCACAAGGTGCCGGCGACGGTGCTCTCGCGTTGCCTGCAGCTCAATTTGCGCAACCTTCCGGCGCCGCGCATTGCCGCCCATCTCGCCGAGGTGCTGGCCCAGGAAAACGTCGCCAGCGAGCCGGCGGCCCTGGCGGCACTGGGTCGCGCCGCGGCCGGCAGCATGCGCGACGGCCTGTCGCTGCTCGAGCAGGCGATCGCCAGCGGCGCGGGCTCAGTTGGCGTGGCAGCGGTCCAGGAAATGCTCGGGGTCGTGGAGCGCGGCGATCTGTTGCGTATCGTGGCCGCGCTGATCGCCGGCGAGGCCGGCGAACTGGTCGCGATCGCCGACGAGATGGTGCTCGCCAATTCCCCCTTCGAGCGCACCCTGCTCGACTTCGCCGCGCTGATGCAGCGCCTGGCGCTGGCGCAGGCCGGGGTCACCAGCGACGACGACGCCGACTTGGCCGAATTCGCGCGCCTGATCAGTCCCGCGGATGTCCAGGTCTACTATCAGATCGCGATTCACGGCGCGCGTGACCTCGCGCTGGCGCCCGATCCCCAGACCGGTTTTACGATGGTGCTGCTGCGCCTGCTGGCGTTTGCTCCTGGCAGGGTGCCGGCGGCGAGCGCACCACGGGCCGCACCGGCTGCGCCGCGCACAACTCCGGCCAGGGCGGAAGCTTCAACCCGGCGCGCGGCAGCGACGGTGGCTGCGCCGGCACCGCCGCCGCGCGCGACCACGGCACCGCTCTCGGCAGCGAACCAGGCAGCTAACCAGGCAGCTAACCCGAAGGTCGGCACGACCCCGCGGGATCCTGCGGCCCCGGCCGAGGTAGGCGCGGCAGGTGCCGCCATCGGGGCCGATCGGCAGGCCGCCCAAGTCAGCTTCGACGGCAACTGGCCGGGGCTGGCAGTGGCCTTGCCGGTGCGCGGGATGGTCGATCAGTTCATGCGCCAAAGCGAACTGCTCGACTACGACGGCGACCATTTCCGGCTCCGGGTGCCGGTGCGCATGATGGCCGAGCGCGCGATGCTCGCCAAGGTGCGCGAGGCGCTGTCGGCGCACTTCGGGCGGACCATCCGCATCAGCGTCGAGGTCGGCGCGGTGGGCGAGGAGACCGCCGAGGCGGTGGCCAGACGCGCGAACGCCGAGCGGCTGGAGCGGGCCAGCGCCACCCTCGAGGCCGACCCGGCGGTGCGCTCGCTGCTCGACGAATTCGATGGCGTGATCGTGCCGGGATCGGTGCGCGCGCTTGAACCCAAAGGCAATGACGGAGGAGAACAGCAAGATGCTTAAAGGACAGCTGGCAGGTCTGATGAAGCAGGCCCAGCAGATGCAGGAGAACATGCGCAAGACCCAGGAACAGCTCGCCGCCGTGGAAGTCGACGGGCAGTCGGGTGCCGGCCTGGTTAAGGTCACGGTCAATTGCCGCAATGAAGTGCGGCGGATTTCGATCGATCCCAGCCTGCTCGGTGAGGATCGCGACATGCTCGAAGACCTGGTGGTGGCGGCAGTCAACGACGCGCTGCGCAAGGCCGAGCAGACGGCCCAGGAGAAGATGTCTGGCGTGACCTCCGGAATGGGCTTGCCGCCGGGGTTCAAGCTGCCGTTTTGAGGGTGGCAATCCGGATATGACGGGCAAGGGACAGGCGGCGGCGCTCGAAACGCTGATCCAGGCTTTCCGGCGCTTGCCGGGGGTCGGCAACAAGTCGGCGCAACGTTTCGCCTATTACCTGCTGCAGCATGACCGCGACGGGGCGATGGCGCTGGGCGCGGCACTCAACCAGGCGGTGGCGACAATCCGCCACTGCGCGCGCTGCAACACCTTCACCGAGGCCGAACTGTGCGATACCTGCGCCTCGCCGCGCCGCGACCAGGCCTTGCTGTGTGTGGTCGAGACGGCCGCAGACCAGCTGATGGTCGAGCAGACCATGAGCTATGACGGGCTCTACTTCGTGCTGATGGGGCGGATCTCGCCGCTCGACGGCATCGGCCCCCGCGAGATTCATCTCGAGCGCCTGCTGGAGCGGGCCACCGACGGCCTGGTGAAGGAGGTCATCCTGGCGACCAGCTTCACGCAGGAAGGCGAGGCTACCGCGCACTACGCGGGCGAATTGCTCAAGACCCGCGGCCTGGCGGTTACCCGGCTGGCGCGCGGGGTGCCGGTGGGCAGTGAACTCGAGTACGTCGATGCCAGCACGATTGCGCACGCGCTGCGCGACCGCCGCGAGGTCGATTGACGGCGGTGGCTGCGCGCAACTTAGGAGCAGAAAAAAATGACGGAACCTGATCCGGCGGAGCTTCGCGACCCCGCTGCCGCGGGCGAAAACAGCGGGTTCGGCCCACTGGCCGGGCTGCGGGTGCTGGAACTTGGGCAGCTGATTGCCGGGCCGCTGGCGAGCCGGATGTTTGCCGACTTCGGCGCCGACGTGATCAAGGTCGAGCCGCCCGAGAACCGCTCCGGAAAGGGCCAGGCCGGCGGCGACCCCCTGCGCAAGTGGCGCAAGCTTCATCCCGACGATCCGTCGGGAACATCGCTGTGGTGGTCGGTGCAAGCCCGCAACAAGCGCTCGGTGACCGCCGATTTGCGCAGCCCCGAGGGCCAGGAGATCGCGCGCCGACTGGCCGAGCGCGCCGATATCGTGATCGAGAACTTCCGCCCCGGTGCGCTCGAAAAATGGGGCCTGGGCGAGGAGGTGTTGCGGGCATTGAATCCCGGCCTGATCCTGGTGCGGGTTTCGGGCTACGGCCAGGACGGTCCCTATCGTGACCGGCCGGGATTCGGCGCGATTGCCGAATCGATGGGTGGCATCCGCTACGTGACCGGTTTTCCGGACCGCCCGCCGGTGCGGCCCAACCTTTCAATCGGCGATTCGCTGGCGGCGCTGCACGCCGTGATCGGCGCGCTGATGGCCTTGCATCACCGCGGCCGGACCGGCGCGGGCCAGGTCGTCGACGTCGCACTCTACGAGTCGGTCTTCAACATGATGGAGAGCGCGCTCCCCGAGTTCGACCGCTACGGGGTGGTGCGCGAGCGCACCGGCACCAACCTGACCGGGATCGTGCCCTCCAATACCTATCCGACCGCCGATGGCCGGCACATAGTGATCGGTGGCAATGGCGATTCGATCTTCCGCCGACTGATGCATGCGATCGGGCGCTCCGACCTGGCCGACGATCCCGGACTGTCGTCGAATGCCGGGCGCGCCGAGCGCGGCCCCGAGGTCGACGCGGCCATCGCCGCCTGGACCAGCACCCAGGGGCTCGAGGCGGCGCTGGCGGTGATGGCACAGGCCGACGTCCCGAGCGGCAAGATCTACAGCGCGGCCGACTGGACCGATGACCCGCAGTTCCAGGCCCGCGGCATGATCGACCACGGCCGGCTCTCCGACGGCACCGATCTGGCGATCCCGGCGGTGGTTCCCAAGCTCTCGCAGACCCCCGGCGGCACGCGCTGGCTGGGGCCGGCGCTGGGCGAGCATACCGACCAGGTGCTGAGCGAACTGGGCTACGGAGCAGACGAGATCGCAGCTTTGCGCGGCCGCGGGGTGGTCTAGATTCCACCGTCGCGACCAGCACCGTCAGGGCCCCTTTGGGGCCGTGTTAAAATCAACTGTTCGTACGCTCGTCCCACGTAGCCTGAAGAATCCCTCCCCTTGAACAGTTCCGCCTCTGTGCGGGACGGGGTCGGCGCGCGGATCGAGCCCAATCAGGAGCCTGTCTTGCTGCCTCAACTGCCCCCCGCGCTGCTCGCCCTCGCGGATGGGACGATCCTGCGCGGTACTTCGATCGGTGCGCCGGTCCAGACCGTCGGGGAGGTCGTCTTCAATACCGCGATGACCGGATACCAGGAAATCCTGACCGATCCGAGTTATTCCCGCCAGATCGTCACGCTGACCTATCCGCACATCGGCAACACCGGCGTCAACCAGGAAGATGTCGAGTCGAACTGCATCCACGCCGCCGGCCTGATCATCAAGGAACCGCCCGTGCTGATGTCGAACTGGCGCTCGGAGCGGACGCTGCAGCAATACCTCGACGGCGAAGGCGTGCCCGGGCTGGCCGGGATCGACACCCGCCGGCTGACCCGGATCCTGCGCGAGAAGGGCGCCCAGAGCGGTTGCCTGGTGGCTGCCGCGCGCTACGGCGACGTGATCGACGAGCAGGCGGCTGTGGCAGCAGCGCGGGCCTTCCCCGGCCTGGCCGGAATGGACCTGGCGCGGGTCGTGTCGAGCCCCAGCACCTATCGCTGGAACGAAGGGACCTGGCAGCTGGGCAGGGGTTTTTCGGAGCCCTCGACCGGCGAGTTCAAGGTCGTCGCCTATGACTTCGGCGTCAAGCGCAACATCCTGCGCCTGCTCGCGGATCGGGGCTGCGAATTGATCGTGGTTCCGGCGCAAACCAGCGCCGAGGAAGTGCTCGCCTATGAACCCGACGGAGTATTCCTCTCCAATGGTCCCGGAGACCCCGAGCCCTGCGACTACGCGGTCGCGGCGGCGTGCGACCTGATCGAGCGGGGACTGCCGACGTTCGGCATCTGTCTGGGTCACCAGATCATGGCGCTGGCGAGCGGTGCGCGCACCCTCAAGATGAAATTCGGCCACCACGGCGCCAACCACCCGGTGCGCGATCGCGACAGTGGCCAGGTGATGATCACCAGCCAGAACCACGGTTTCGCGGTCGATCCCGCCTCGCTGCCGGCCAGCCTGCGCGTGACCCACGAATCGCTGTTCGACGGCTCGATCCAGGGGCTGGCGCGCACCGACCGGCCGGCGATCAGTTTCCAGGGACATCCCGAAGCCAGCCCTGGTCCACACGACATCGACTATCTGTTCGACCGCTTCGTCACCCTGATGAGCGCAGCCCGCTCGGGCGGAGCCTGACCTGACATGCCAAAAAGAACCGACATCCACAGCGTCCTGATCATCGGGGCCGGGCCGATCGTGATCGGCCAGGCCTGCGAGTTCGACTACTCCGGGGCGCAGGCCTGCAAGGCGCTGCGCCAGGAAGGCTTCAAGGTCATCCTGGTCAACAGCAATCCGGCCACGATCATGACCGACCCGGAGACGGCCGATGTCACCTACATCGAGCCGATCACCTGGCAGGTGCTCGAAGCGATCATCGCCAAGGAAAAACCAGACGCGATCCTGCCGACGATGGGCGGCCAGACGGCGCTCAACTGCGCGCTCGACCTGTTCCACAATGGCGTGCTCGAGAAGTACGGTGTCGAGCTGATCGGCGCTTCGCCCGAGGCGATCGACAAGGCCGAGGACCGCAGCAAGTTCAAGAACGCGATGACCAGCATCGGCCTGGACTCGGCGCGTTCGGGAATCGCCCATTCGC
>JAGXFG010000084.1 GCA_024637395.1 Burkholderiaceae bacterium
CCGGCAGCAGCAGGTCCGGCAGCCACAGGGAGATGTGCGGCAGGAGGATCGTCAAGAAGAGCAGCACCGCGCCGGCGATGATCGTGAAGATGTTTACCGTGGTGCGGGCGGTGCGGGTGATCACCGGCCAGAGGTCCTGCACCCGGATCGTGCGATAGACAAAGAGTGCGACCACCGCAGAGTAGATGGCACAGGCCGTGGAAATTTCGGTCGCGGTCAGGTCACCGGAATAGAAACCGTAGAGCACGAACACGGGCAACATCAGCACCCAGAAGGCCTGGCGCGCCACCGCGACTTTCGCCTTGAAGCCGGCGTAGACATTGCTGTCGTCGCGCTTCCAGCCCAGCTTGTCGGCCCGCCAGACCACATAAGCCAGGAAGGCGAGCACATTGAGTAGGCGCCGTAGGACGGGATGATCATCACGTTGGGCGCGACTTCGTACATCTTCTCGTTCACGTAGGCGTCGAACGTCGTGTATACCCCGGAGATCGTGCCTTGCTGCAACGCCGAATAGACTTCGTTGAGCGGAATTTTCACCGTCGAAGCGCCCATCGCCTTGAGACCATCGACCACCACCGGGTGTCCCGAGGTGCGGATGGTCTGGCCCTTGAAGTCCGCCGGGGCCTTGACCAGCACCTGCTTGGTGGCGATCACGAACGGCCCCTCGTCCAGGAAGGTCAGGACATGGAAGCCGGCCTTCTCGAGATCGCGGCGCACCTGATCCGAGCGCGCGCTGGCCAGGAATTCCTGGAATGCGGCCGCGTCGGCGAAGCCGAATCTAGGAGTGCCCCTACCCCCTGTCAAACAACGCCGCGCGTTACCTCACGAGCAGCGCGCGACGGCAAAGGTCTAGAATGGCGACCGGCTCCGCGCTGCGCGGGCCGCGAACGCAGACCCCGAACGAAAAACTTGCCATGACCTCGGTCCACGTCCCTGCCCGCCACGCCCTGCCGGTTCGCGAGGCTGTCGATAACAATGCTTGACGTCCTCGTAATCGGCGGCGGCAATGCAGCTCTTTGCGCGGCATTGATGGCACGCGAGTCCGGCGCCAGCGTCCTGCTGCTGGAGGCCGCACCGCGCGAGTGGCGCGGGGGAAACAGCGGCCATACCCGCAACCTGCGCTGCATGCACGACGCACCGCAGGACGTGCTCATCGAGGCCTATCCGGAAGAAGAGTACCGGCAGGATCTGCCGAAGGTAACCGGGGGCCTTACCGACGAGAAACTGGCGCGCTTGGCGATCCGTGCCTCGGCGACCTGCCGCGACTGGATGCGCAAATATGGCGTTCATTTCCAGCCGCCACTGTCGGGCGCGCTGCACGTGGCGCGGACCAACGCTTTCTTCATGGGTGGCGGCAAGGCACTGGTGAACGCCTACTATCGGAGCGCGGAGCACCTGGGTGTACAGATTCGCTACGATGCACCGGTCGACGCTGTGGAACTGTGCGACGGCCGTTTCGTCGCCGCCCGCATCGGTTCCGAACGAATCACGGCGCGCTCCTGCGTTTTGGCGGCCGGGGGCTTCGAGTCCAACCGCGACTGGATGCGCGAGGCGTGGGGACAGGTCAACGGTGAATGGGTGGCCGACAACTTCCTGATCCGCGGCACGCGCTTCAACCAGGGCGTGCTGCTGCGCTGCCTGATCGACGCCGGCGCCGACCCGGTTGGCGATCCAACCCAGTGCCACGCGGTGGCCATCGACGCCCGCGCGCCGCTCTACGACGGCGGACTCGGTGCCCGAGCTCGCGCGCCAGCTCAAGCTCGACGAAGCGACCCTGGCACGCACCGTGAGCGACTACAACAGCGCCTGCGGCACCGGCCGCTTCGACCACACCGTGCTCGACGATTGCGCGACCACCGGCCTGACCCCAGTCAAGTCACACTGGGCACGAGCGCTCGACACCCCGCCTTATTTCGCCTACGCGCTTCGGCCGGGGATCACCTTTACCTATCTGGGCTTGAAGGTGGATGAACATGCCGCCGTTCATTTCGGCGGCAAACCCAGCCCGAATCTGTTCGCCGCCGGCGAAATGATGGCCGGCAACGTCCTCGGCAAGGGCTATACGGCCGGCGTCGGCATGGCCATCGGCACCGCCTTCGGGCGCATCGCCGGCACCCAGGCCGCGGTGGCGGCCAGTTCGGAAGCTCGCCATGCCCTCGCCTGACCAACTCGGCGGCGCGACCGCAACCTCAGCGGCGGCGCTGTCGGCGCTCGCCAGGGAAGCCGAAGTCGCCCGGGTGCTCCAGATCTGCAACGCCTGTCGCTACTGCGAAGGCTACTGCGCGGTATTCCCGGCAATGACCCGCCGGCTCGAGTTCGGCACGGCCGACGTCCATTATCTGGCGAACCTGTGCCACAACTGCGGCGACTGCCTGCACGCCTGCCAGTACGCGCCGCCGCACGAGTTCGCCGTCAACGTGCCGTGGGCGATGGCCCGGGTGCGCGTGCAGACCTACGCCGATTACGCCTGGCCGCAAGCATTTGCCGGCCTGTACCGGCGCAATGGCCTGACCCTGGCCCTGGCGCGGCAGCGCTTCCATCACTTCACTTTCTATGGCTTCATGTTGTGTTTCGCTGCCACCTGTGCGGCGACCATCTACCACTACCTGCTCGGTCTGGCTGCGCCCTATCCGCTGACCAGCCTGCCGGTAGTGCTGGGCACCCTCGGTGGTGCCGGGCTGCTGATCGGGCCGGCCGGACTGTTGTGGCTGAACCTCTCCCGCCACCCACTGCACGGCGATGCCGACCAGAAGCCGATGGATCGCGGCTTCATCGCGCTGCTGCTGCTCTCAAGTCTGACCGGGCTGGCATTGCTGGCGCTGCGCGACACCTCTGCCATGGCACTGCTGCTCGCGCTGCACCTCGGGGTGGTGCTGGCGCTCTTCATCACCCTTCCCTACGGCAAGTTTGCCCACGGCATCTACCGCAGTGCGGCATTGCTCAAATGGTCGATCGAGAAGCGCCAGCCGAGCCGCCTGCAACTTGGCAACGACTGAACCACACTTTGGCGCGTGAACGAGCTTGATAGTGAGGAACGGCACAACATGAATTCTGACGATATCCGGCAGCCCCGTTCGCTGACCGACCTGTTCGTCACCTTCACAGTGCTGGCGATGCAGGGTTTCGGCGGCGTTCTGGCGGTGGCGCAGCGCGAACTCGTGGAACGAAAACGCTGGGTTACCAATGACGAGTTTCTCGAGGAATGGGCCGTCGCCCAGATCATGCCGGGGCCAAACGTGGTCAACCTCGCGCTGATCCTGGGGGGGCGCTATTTTGGTCTGCCGGGGGCCATGGCCGCGCTCGCCGGCATGCTGCTGTTTCCCATGATCGGGGTGCTCCTGCTCGCGCTGGTTTACGCCCAGTTCGCCGCTCATCCAGCCGTCGCCGGCGCGTTGCGCGGCATGGGCGCGGTGGCGGCGGGACTGATCCTGGGCACCGGGCTAAAGCTTATCCCGGCCTTGAAGACTAGCGCGCTGGGTATGCCGCTTTGCATAGCACTGGGCGTGGCCTGTTTCGTCAGCATTGCGCTGCTGCGCTGGCCGCTCGCCTACGTGTTGCTGACGCTAGGCGCGGTGGCGTACGTTGCGGCGTTGCGCAAACTAGCGCCATGAACCCTGACCTCCATTCCGCGTTTGGCCTGGCCGACTGGCTGGCGCTTTTCGGGCACTACCTGACGCTGTCCTTGATGTCGATCGGGGGGGCGATCACCGCGGCGCCGGAGATGCATCGTTACCTGGTGGAACAACAGCACTGGCTGAGCGATTCACAATTTGCGGCGTCGGTGGCGCTCGCCCAGGCGGCGCCGGGACCAAACGTGCTGTTCGTCGCACTAATGGGATGGAACGTGGGCATCAATGCCGGCGGCATCCTCACGGCATTGCTCGGCGCATTCGTCAGCATGGTCGGAATTCTGCTGCCCAGCACGACTTTGGTCCACCTGGCGGCTGGTTGGGGTCACCGCAACCGCGCACTGCGCTCGGTGCGGGCATTCAAGCTGGGCATGGCGCCGATCGTGGTCGCGCTGCTGATGGCAACCGGCTGGATCATCGCCAGCGCCCATGGCGACCTCGCTGCCGACTGGCCTCTGTGGCTGGTCACCGCGGTCATGGCGCTGATCATCTGGCGCACCAAGTTGCACCTGCTTTGGCTGCTTGGCGCCGGAGCGCTACTGGGCTGGTTTGGTTTCCTCTAAGCCGACTTCGCCCGCGCGCGCAGCTGGAACTTCTGAATCTTGCCGGTCGAAGTCTTCGGAATGGTCTCGAAGAGCACCTCGCGCGGCACCTTGTAGTTGGCCAGCAGCGTCTTGCAGTGGGCGATCAGTTCCTCGGCGCTCACCTCCACGCCGGGCCGCAACTCGACGTAGGCGAGCGGCGTCTCGCCCCACTTCGGATCGGGCTTGGCGACCACCGCGCAGGCGAGCACCGCCGGGTGGCGGTAGAGCGCGTCCTCGACTTCGATCGAGCTGATGTTCTCGCCGCCCGAGATGATGATGTCCTTGCTGCGATCCTTGATGCGCACGTAGCGGTCAGGCTCCATCACCGCCAGGTCGCCGGTGTGAAACCAGCCGCCGGCAAAGGCCTGCGCGCTGGCCGCGGGATTCTTCAGGTAGCCCTTCATCACGATATTGCCGCGGAACATGATCTCGCCCATGGTCTCGCCGTCGTCCGGCACCTCTTCCATGGTCTGCGGATCCAACACTGTCATGCCCTCCTGCAGGGCATAGCGCACGCCCTGGCGCGCGTTGAGTCGCGCCTGCTCGGCCATGCTCTCAGCGCTCCAGCTGACGCGCCTCACCGCCACTGAAGCCGGGCCGTAGACCTCGGTCAGCCCGTAGACGTGGGTAAGATCGAAGCCGATGCGGGCCATGCCCTCGACCATCGCTTCGGGAGGCGAGGCGCCGGCCACCATGGCGCGCACCTGGTGCGTAATGCCGGCACGCAGCGCGGGGTCGGCCGCGAGCAGCAGGTTGTGGACGATCGGCGCGGCACAGTAGTGGTCGACGCGGTGCTCGCGAATGGCATCGAGGATCGCACCGGCTTCCACCTTGCGCAGGCACACATGGGTGCCACCGAGCATGGCCACCGTCCATGGAAAGCACCAACCGTTGCAGTGAAACATCGGCAGCGTCCAGAGGTAGCGCGGATAGTGCGGCATGGTCCAGGTGGCGGCGTTGCAGACGGCATTGAGGTACGCGCCGCGATGGTGCGTCACCACACCCTTGGGGTCCCCGGTGGTCCCGCTGGTATAGCTCACCGCGATCGCGTCCCATTTGTCTCGCGGTCCCTCGAGTCGGGCAAGCGGCTCGTGCGCGGCGAGCAGGGACTCGTATTCGTGGCTCCCCAGCATTTCACCCGGGCCATCGTATTCACTGTCGGCGACGTCGATCACCACCGGAGTGCGGCCGTGTTCGTTACGCATGATCTCCAGCGCCTGCGCCATGATGGGAGCGAACTCGCGGTCGGTGATCAGCACCTGCGTTTCGCAGTGGTTCATCTGCCAGGCGAGCAGCGCAGCGTCGAGCCGGGTGTTGAGCGTGTTGAGCACCGCATTCAGGGCCGGCACCGCATAGTGGGCCTCGACCATCTCGGGGGTGTTGGGCAGCATCACGGTGACGGTCGTGCCGCGCGCCACCCCGAAACCGCGCAAGGCCGCCGCCAGCCGCGCTGAGCGCTCGCGGACCTGCGTCCAGTCGTAGCGCCGCGCGCCGTGGATCACGGCCGGGAGGTCGCCGAAGATCTCGGCGCTGCGCTCCACGAAACTTATCGGAGAAAGCGCCACGAAGTTGGCGCTGTTGCGTTCCAGGTCCTGGTCGAAAATGCTCATGATGATTGCTCCGTGCTGGCAAGCGCTTGGTCGATGTCCCAGAGAATGTCGTCGATGTGCTCCAGCCCGACCGAAATCCGGATCATGTCCGGACCGACTCCGGCGGCAACCAGCTGGGCCTCGTCGAGCTGGCGATGGGTCGTCGAGGCTGGATGACTGATCAACGTGCGGGTGTCACCGATGTTGACCAGGTGGCTCATGAACTGGGCCGATTCGATGAATTTCACCCCCGGCTCGATGCCGCCCCGGATCCCGAAGGCGAGCAGCCCGGAAGCGCCACGCATCTGGCGCATCAGCAGCTCGTGCTGGGGATGGTCGGGCAGGCCCGGGTAGTTGACCCAGCTCACCAGCGGGTGCGCGCGCAGGAACTCGGCCACCGCGAGCGCGTTGCGATTGTGCCGCTCCATGCGCACCGGCAGTGTTTCCACCCCCTGCAGGATCTGCCAGGCGCTCATCGGCGCGAGCGCTGCACCGAACACCCGCAGGCCTTCCATGCGGCAGCGCATGGTGAAGCCGAAGTCGCCGAAGGTCTCGTAGAAGCGCACCCCGTGGTAACCCGACGAGGGCTCGGTCATGCCCGGGAACTTGCCGTTGTCCCAGGGGAAGCGACCGCTCTCGACTACGACACCACCGAGCGTGGTGCCGTGTCCGGCCAGGTACTTGGTCGCTGAATGAACCACGATGTCGGCGCCGAGCGCGATCGGGTTGCACAGGAAGGGGCTCGGCACGGTGTTGTCCACCACCAGCGGCACGCCGTGGGCGTGCGCCACCTCGGCGACCGCCGCGATGTCGAGCACCACCAGGCTCGGATTGCCGAGGCTCTCGGCGAACACCGCCCGGGTGTTGGGCCGCATTGCCGCCGCGAACGATGCCGGATCCCGCGCGTCGACGAAGCTGGTTTCGACACCGAACTTGGCCAATGCCACCGCGAGCATCGTGACTGAGCCACCGTAGAGTGCGCCGGCCGCCACCACGTGGTCGCCCGAGCGCAACATCGTCATCAGCGCCAGGGTCTCGGCCGCCATGCCGCTGGCGCAGGCGACCGCGGCGCGCCCGCCCTCGAGCGCCGCGACGCGCTCCTCGAGCACGGCCACGGTCGGGTTGGACAGTCGCGAGTAAACGTTGCCGAAGGTCTGCAGGTTGAAGAGACTCGCCGCGTGGTCGGCGCTGTCGAAGACGAAGCTGGTGGTCTGGTAGATCGGCAGTGCCCGGGCGCCGGTGGCGGAATCGGGTATCTGCCCGGCGTGGATCGCCAGGGTCTCGGGCTTGAAGACGTGATCGCTCATCGCAGCATGCCGCCTAGACGCGCCGCCGGCCCGAGATCACCCCAGTGTTGACGCCCACCCAGTTCAGCCCGCCAAAGAGCCGCGCGTGTTCGATCTTGACGCAGCGGTCTAACACCGAATCGAGCCCCGCGGCACGCACCAGCTCATCGGCCTCGCGGTTGATGACGCCAAGCTGCTGCCACAGGCACCTGGCGCCGATCGCCACCGCACTGTGCGCGATCGGCAGCACGTCCGCGGCCTTGCGGAAGACATCGACCATGTCCACCGGCTCGGGGATATCCTCGAGCCGCGCGTAACAGCGTTCGCCCAGCACTTCGTCGTAGCGCGGGTTCACCGGAATGATCCGGTAGCCGTGCTCCTGCATGTACTTGGCGGCAAAGTAACTCGGCCGGAACCAGTCGGCCGACAGCCCGACTATCGCTATGGTGTGGCAGGAGCCAAGAATGCGGCGCAGAGTGGGGATGTCGTCGGTCATTTCCTATACCCACGCCGCCGGGTCACGGTCACCACAAGCCAACCGTGCCCGGCGCCCTGGAAACGCGACTCACTCGGCAGTCTTCACCGTGGTGCTCGGGCCGTTGGTCTTGACGGACTCGATGCCGGAGTCGCGGCTCGCGGCAGTCTTGTACATCTGGCTGGTACCGATGATCTGATGGTTACCGGCCTTGAGGTTGAAGTAGAACCGCCCGTCGCTGGCGTCCTTGCGCTCATAGCGGGCGTCAGCGGGACTATTCTTCTGCACCGAAGCGATGCCATTTTCCGCAGCCGCCTTGCTCTCATACTGTTCGCTGCGCAGGATCGTCTCGGCGTTGCCAGCCTTTAGTGCAAAAGACGTTTGCCCCTTGCTGTTTTGCTTGATCTCATACCAGCCTGCCATGGTTTCTCCTCCAAGAGTGTTATGACGCGCGGATCATCTTAGCGGATGCTTTCCCCGGCGGCTAGATTGCCCGCTCAAAAGAGAACTTTGGCAAGGATGTCGCGCGCCTGGCCGATTTCTACTGCCAGGTGCTCCAGATGAAGCAGCTTCACGCCAAGCCCGAGCTTCTCGTGCTGCAATCGCCCGACATGCAACTCGTCATCCACGCCATCCCGGCGCACATTGCTGGGACATTCGAAATCACGGCGCCACCCCAACCGCGGGAAGAGACGGCCATCAAGCTGTTCTTCCCCGTGCCGAGCATTGAGCGGGCGCGGGCTGATCCTTCGCCCCAGCGGGGCCACGTCCCGAGCGACCCCCTTAGGGATCGCATGGCCCCGCCCGAAGACACCGCGATTGCGTGGGCATCAACAACCACAAGCCGTGTATTCTGGCCCGGTCGACGTTCATTCGGGGCGCGCTCACGGGGGCCTGATGGGCGGCCGGCGTTCTTGAGTGACAAGACTGTCTGGCTGTGTCAACGCGACGCGGCAGGAACAAAGTGGGGTAACCCGGTGTCTGAGCCAGCGATCAAAGTCGGTGACAAGGTGCACATCATCACGCGGCGGCTATTCGAAAACGACGTTCGGCGCCACTTTGCAGGCGAAGTGACGCGGATTTCCGGCGACCTGCAGGAAATCCAGGGCTACGCGTTTGTCTTCGAATCCGGGATGAACGAGTACAAGAAGCGGCCGGAGCTCAGGACGCGGATCTTCTCGCTCGGCATGGATGGCCTGATTGTCACCAAGATCCCTGCCGCGGTGGCCATCGCATCGCTGGTGTATAGCGAAGCCGGGAGGCGCCTCGTGATAACCGACGGCGGCTCTTTCGCCCTTGACATCAACGAATTCGGCAGCGCCCGTTAATCAGCCGCCGGATAAGCAGTTGCAGCAGCCGAATCAGCCGCCGGCGAGCATTCTCCAGAGGCCGATCACCGCGACGTTGATGGCTGATCCGGCCAGCGCGATCACCGCGATTATCGCTATCATCACCAGCGAGAACCGCACTGACCAGGAAGCTAGCCGGAACGGGACTGGATGTTTCGTTGCGAAGCCCATGTGCCCCTCCTGTCTCAATAATGCAGGCCGCTTGGGGCTTGCGCTCAGAGGCAGGGAAACTCGCTTTGGTAGCGCCTCGGCAAGCCCGTACGGACTAAAACCAGTATGCGCGCAAACTTATACAGGCTGCAAGAACAATTAAGAATGGCTGCGGCCGGTTACTCGGCGTCCGATCGCGTCAGTGCATGGAGCCGCTGGTATTTTTCGAGCAGTTGCTCGCGGGTTTCCCGGTGATTGGGATCTATCGGGATGCAGGCCACCGGGCAGACCTGCTGGCACTGCGGTTCGTCGAAGTGACCGACGCACTCGGTGCAACGCTCGGGATCGATCTGGTAGATCTCGAGCCCCATCGAGATCGCCTCGTTGGGGCATTCGGGTTCGCAGACGTCGCAGTTGATGCACTCGTCGGTGATGATCAGCGCCACTGGTTCACTCGCCGAGTAATTTCGCGCGCAACGCCGCCGCCACTGCTGGTGAAAGGAAGCGCTCGACGTCGCCGCCCATCCGGGCGATCTCGCGCACCAGCGTGCCGGAGACGAACTGGTAGCGGTCGCTTGGGGTCATGAATACGGTCTCGAGTTCGGGCATCAGCTGGCGGTTCATGCCCGCCATCTGGAACTCGTAGTCGAAGTCCGAGACGGCCCGCACGCCCCGCACCACGATGTTGGCCTGGTGCGCCCGCGCCAGGTCGACCAGCAATCCCGAGAACGCGACCACTTCCACGTTGGCGCAATCGGCGAGTTCAGCCCTGGCGAGCGTCACGCGTTCTTCCTGGCTCAGTGCCGGGCCCTTGCCGCGGCTGTCGGCAATGGCCACCACGACATTCGCGAACATGCGCGCGGCGCGGCGCACCAGATCCTCGTGCCCGCGGGTGAACGGGTCGAAAGTTCCCGGGTAGATCGCCTTGGTCATCATGCCTCCGAAACACCGACAGTGGATACCAGCAGATGATAGTGGACTTGTCCCGCGCGGTCGCGTTTCTGCACCGCCAGAGAACGGCCGCCGCCGAGTTGCGCCGCGATTCCCGCTAGATCGGCGTCGGAAATCGCTGCCGCCGACTCGACATAGATCCGCGCCTCAGCGGCGAGCACTGGCGCGAGCAATGGCCACACCCGCGCGAGCATGCCGGAGCTGTACGGCGGGTCGAGGAACACCAGCTCGAAGCGCTGCCCCAGCCGCGCGCAGCGCCCCAACGCGGCGAGCGCATCGCTAGACCAGAGTTCGGCACGCGCCTTGACCTGTTCTTCGCCCAGCCGAGCGAGAGTCTGCTCGATGGCGCGCAGTGCGCGCCGGTCGGATTCGACGAACAGAACCTCGCGCGCACCCCGCGATAGCGCCTCGAGTCCCAGCGCGCCGCTGCCGGCAAAGAGATCGAGGCAGGCGAGCCCGTCGAGGCGTTGCCCGAGCCAGTTGAAGAGCGTCTCGCGGACTCGGTCGGGCGTGGGGCGCAGCCCCGGAACCGCTGCAATCACGAGCGGCGTGCGTTTCCACGCGCCGCCGATGATCCGGATCGTGCTCAAGGCTTGCCGCCGTCTCCCACCACCACCATGATCATCCGCTCCTGGTCGATGTGACGGGCGAAAGCCGCACGCACCTGTTCGAGCGTGACTGACTCTGCCCGTTCGGGCCAGCGATCGAGATAATCGAGCGGCATCCGATAGAAGCCGATCGCGGCCAGATTGGCGAGAATCTTGCGGTTCGAGTCGATGCGCAGCGCAAAACCGCCGACCAGGTTGTCCTTGGCGGCGCGCAGCTCGGCTGCGCTCGGGCCGTCCTTGAGGAACTTGGCGACGGTGTCCTTGATGACCTTGATCGTCTCCTCGGCACGTTCCTTCTGGGTCTGGGCGCCGATCGTGAACGGACCTTGCTGCGCCTGGGGCGAGAAGTACGAATAGACGCTATATGCCAGGCCGCGCTTCTCGCGCACCTCGTCGACCAGCCGCGAGACGAAGCCGCCGCCGCCGAGCACGTGGTTGCCGACCAGCAGCGGGAAATAGTCCGGGTCGCCGCGGGCTATTCCCGGCATCCCGTAGAGGATGTGGCTCTGGGTGGCCGGGTGCGCGATCACCTCGGTCTGGCCCTTGGCCGGCGCCACTACAGCCGGCAGCGCCGGCGCCGGTGAGCCGACCGGCAACGCCCCGACCAGGGTCTCGGCGATGGCCTCGGCCTCGCTCCTGGTAACGGCACCGATCATCGCCACCACCGCCCGCGAGGCAACGTAGTTGTCGCGATGGAAGGCCACCAGGTCGTCACGCGTAATGGCCGCGACCGACTCCGGCGTGGGGCTGCGGCCGTAGGGATGGGCCGGGTAGAGAAGTTCCATGAAGCGCTCCGAGGCAATCCTCTCGGGCTTGGTCTGGGCCTCGCGCAAGGCCTGGATGGTGCGCTCCTGTTCCCGCGCCAGAATGTTCGCCGGGAAGAGCGGCGCCTGGATTACCTTGGCGAGCAGCGCCACCGCCGCATCACGCTCGGGTTGTGTCGCCAGGGTCCGCAGCGTAATGCTGGTGCGATCGTCATCAGCGCTGGCGCCACGGATCGCGCCGATGCGCGCGAACCCTTCGGCGATTGCCGCTTCGTCGATTCCCGCCACTCCCTTGGCGAGCAGGCCAGCGGTGATGTTCGCCAGGCCGGTCTTGCCCGGTGCTTCGCGCCGCGTACCGGCGTCGAAATCGACCTGCACGTCAAGCATCGGAATCGACGGTGCGTTGACGAAGAAGACCCGCACCCCGTTGGCAGTAGTCCAGTGCTGGATCGGCAACGCTGCCGACGCCGGGGTCAGCATCATCATCCCCAGCAGCGCCACGCAGGCGCCGGACACAACACGGCGCACGCCGGTGCGGGCCTTGCTGCCCGCCGCGAGACCAAAGCTGTCTGAATTGAATTTGCTCATCAGTGACTCGTTACAGGACCACGTTTGCGCGGCACGCCAACCGGTTGCGGCAACAGGGTTGCCACGGTCAGGGTGTCGTCACCGAAATATTTCTTCGCCACCGCCTGCACTTGCGCCGAGCTGACCCCGCGAATCCGCTCCAGGATCCGGTCGGCGTCATCGTACGAGAACCCCAGCATCTCGAGCTGCGCGGCCTCCATGCCCTGGGCGAAGATCGAGTCGCGTTTGTAGATGCGCCCCGCCACGTACTGCGTCTTGATGCGCCTGAGTTCCTCGTCGGTCAGCCCGTCGGCCGCAATCTTGGCGATCTCGGCGCGCAGCGCGGCCTCGACCTCGGCCGTGGTGTGTCCCGCCGCCGGCGTGCCATCGAGGATGAAGAGCGCCGGACCGCGCGACGTCATGTCATAGCCGGCTCCAGCCTGGTTGGCAACGCGCGAGCCGCGCACGATGTTGCGGGTCAGGCGGCCGTTCTCGTCGGCGTCGAGCGCCGCGGCGAGCAACTCGAGCGCGTAGGGTTCGACGTCTTCGCTCACGTTGACGAGCTTGGGCACGTGGAAGCTCAGCGCGACGTAGGGATTGTCGGCTGGCGCCTTGATATCCACTGTCCGCCGGCCGCGCTGTTCGGGTTCGATTTGCGGCTTGCGCTCAGGCAAGGCGTGGGGCTTGATCGTGCCGTAGTCTGCCTCGGCGAGCTTCATCACCTCATCGGGATCGACGTCGCCTGCCACCACCAACACGGCATTCGAGGGCGTGTACCAGGTGTGATACCAGTCGCGGGCATCGTCGACCGTCATTGCTACCAGGTCGTCCATCCAGCCGACGATCGGGCGGCGATACGGTGAGGTCGTAAACGCGACCGCCAGCAACTGCTCATAGACCAGCGACTGGGCCTGGTCCTCGGTGCGCCAGCGGCGCTCCTCCATAACGACCTGGATTTCCTTGGCGAATTCGTCCTTCGCCAGCACCAGGTTGTTCATCCGGTCGGCTTCGAGCGCCATGACGTCGGCCAGTTTCGACTTCTCCACCTGCTGGAAGTAACCGGTGTAATCGCGCGAAGTAAACGCGTTCTCGCGGCCGCCAAGCGCCGCGACCCGGGCCGAGAACTCGCCCGGGCCGATCGTCTTGGTGCCCTTGAACATCATGTGCTCGAGGACATGGGCAACTCCGGTGCGGCCGTTGACCTCGTCGATCGAGCCGGCCCGGTACCAGACCATGTGGGCGACGGTGGGGGCACGATGGTCGGGAATCACCAGGACCTTCATGCCATTGGCGAGGGTGCGCTCGACTGTCTGGGCGTGGCCGACGCCGGTGACCGTGGCCAGGGCCAGCGTGGCCGCAAGAAGAATGATTCGTTTCATCAAAGTAGAATTGCAGTAATAAGAAGCGGCAGTGTAACGCGATGCACCATTAGCACCCGCCGCTTGGGCCCGGGAAACCCTTGTGTTGTCGATGGTTATTGCGCGCTGGCGGGCGCTGCGCGCTGGCTCCGAGACCGGATAGCTATTCCCCTAATTTTTCTGGCGACACTTCCACAATGTTCGGATTTCTCCGGCGCAAGAAGACCACTCCCTTAACCGACGAAGCCAGCACGCAGGAGCCCACGGCGGCAGCCGAGGCGGCTGCGGAGGCGGCAGCCCCCCCCACTCCGGCGGAGGCGCCGGCGGTCGCGGCAGCGAGCCCGACATCCGCCCCGGTGGTGGCGCCGGCATCCGCCCCGGCTGTGGCGTCGGCGCCTCCGCCCGCGGTAACGCCCGAGGCGGGAGCGGCGCGCAGCAGCTGGCTCTCCAACCTGCGCCGCGGCCTGGCGCGCAGCCGCGGCAACCTGGCGACGATCTTCACCGGCGAGGCCATCGAACCGGCGCTCTATGAGGAACTCGAGGCGGCCCTGCTGATGAGTGACGCCGGGGTCGAGACCACGGCCCACCTGATCAAGGCGCTGCGCACCGAGGTGCGCGCGCAGCGCCTCGCTTCCGGCGACCAGGCCCGGGCCGCGCTGCGCTCCCTGCTCGCCGACCTCCTGCGGCCCATGGAGGCGCCGGTCGACATCGACCGGGCCCAGCCCCTGGTGATGATGATCGCCGGCGTCAACGGTGCCGGCAAGACCACCTCGATCGGCAAGCTGGCCCATCACCTGCAGCGCGCCGGCAAGTCGATCCTGCTGGCCGCTGGAGACACCTTTCGGGCCGCTGCCCGCGAGCAGTTGGCCGAATGGGGCGCGCGCAACCAGGTCGAGGTCATCGCCCAGGCTGGTGGCGACCCGGCGGCGGTGGCCTTCGACGCGGTCAGCGCCGGAATTGCCCGCGGCACCGGGGTGGTCATGGTCGACACCGCTGGCCGGCTGCCGACCCAGAAGCACCTGATGGAGGAATTGCGCAAGATCCGACGGGTGCTGGCCAAGGCCCTGCCCGAGGCGCCCCATGAAACCATCCTGGTGCTCGATGGCAACACCGGCCAGAACATGCTCGCGCAGGTCCGCGCCTTCGATGAGGTCGCACCGCTGACCGGCCTGATCGTCACCAAACTCGACGGCACTGCCAAGGGCGGGGCCCTGGCGGCGCTCGCCTACACCCGGCGGGAACGCCCGATCCCGGTCTATTTCATCGGCGTCGGCGAGGGCATCGACGACCTCCAGGCGTTCAGCGCCGACGAAGTCGCGGCCGCCTTGCTGGGTTAAGGATTGGCACCGATTGGCCAGGATGCGATTGATTAAGACTATTGGATTGATCATTGAAGTCAATTAGCACTCGAGGTATGAGAGTGCTATTCTTGGGTGTGCGCCGGCTGGTTGGTGCAATGCAACAACAGGAGTTAGAGCGATGTCCAAACGCAGTTCTATGATCGTCGCCCCAAGCCGCGCCGCTGGCGCCGAGCTGGCGCTGCCGGCGCTCGGGAACCTGGACGCCTATATAAGCGCGGTCCATCGCATGCCGATGCTGACCGCCGAGCAGGAAATTGAGCTTGCCACGCGCTATCGTGACCATGAGGATCTGGACGCCGCGCGCGAGCTGGTGATGTCGCACCTGCGGCTCGCGGTGTCGATTGCCCGCCAGTACCTGGGCTATGGCCTGCCCCATGCCGACCTGATCCAGGAAGGCAACGTCGGACTGATGAAGGCCGTCAAGCGCTTTGATCCGACCCGCGGCGTGCGCCTGGTCTCGTTCGCGATCCACTGGATCCGCGCCGAGATTCACGAATACGTGCTGCGCAATTGGCGGCTGGTCAAACTCGCCACCACCAAGGCCCAGCGCAAGCTGTTCTTCAACCTGCGCTCCAACAAGGTCGACCACCACACGATGACCGGCGACGAAGTCGATGCGCTGGCCGAGAAGCTCAACGTCAGCGGCGCCGACGTCGTCGAGATGGAAACCCGCATGGGCGGGCACGACATGGCGCTTGAATCCCAGGGCGACGAGGATGAACGCTTCGCCCCGATCGCCTATCTGCAGGCGCCGGAAGCGGAACCCGAACGGGTGATCGCGGCGCGCGAGCGCACCCGCCTGCAAGGCGAAGGGATCGAGCACGCCCTGGCCTCGCTCGATGAGCGCAGTCGCAGGATCGTCGAAACCCGCTGGTTGCGGGACGATGACGACGGCGGCACCAAGACGCTGCACGAACTGGGAGCCGAATTCGGCGTCTCGGCCGAGCGGATTCGCCAGATCGAAACCAAGGCGCTCCAGAAGATGAAGGTCGCGCTGGCCGAGTACGCCTGATACCGGTTCATCGCTGTTCCCCCTGACTTGCCGCTGGAGGGTGACCCGAGGCGGCTTTTCTTTGTCTGCGCCATACTGCGCGGCATCTCCTTTCCGTAACCACCAGAGGTGAAACCTGCAATGAATCGGGCGCGATTGGCCCCAGTGGCCGCGCTGGCTCTGAACGCCTTCATCTGGGGCGTCTCGTGGTGGCCTTTTCGCCAACTCCACGACGCCGGCCTGCACAGCCTCTGGACGACGGTGGTGGTCTACGTGCTGGCGCTGGTCGCGATCCATCTCTGGCGCCCCGGCGCGTGGCGCCAATTGCGGCTCCGCCCTGCGCTGTGGTGGCTGGTCCTCGCCTCGGGGATGACCAACGCCGCTTTCAACTGGGGAGTGGTCGTCGGCGATGTCGTGCGCGTCGTGCTGCTCTTCTACCTTATGCCAATCTGGGCGGTGCCGCTGGCGCGCATCCTCAACCAGGAAGCGATCACGCCGACAGCGCTGATCAGGATCGTCCTGGCCCTCGCCGGGGCCTGGCTGGTGCTGTGGGAGCCCGGCCTGGGATTGCCAGTGCCACACTCGCTCGGCGACTGGCTGGGATTGGTCGGGGGCTTGTCGTTCGCGTTCACCAACGTGCTGCTGCGCAAATACGCCAACATTCCCGAGGAGGGGCGCGCCGTGGCGATGTTCGCCGGCGGTGCGGTGGTCTCGGGGGCGCTGGGGCTGGCGCTGTCGGCGGGCGGCGCGATCGCCTGGCCACCGGCCATCGAGTTCGGCTGGGTCGCAGGCGCGGCGGCCCTGGCGATCGCCTTTCTGGTTTCCAACATGGCGCTGCAGTACGGGGCCGCCCGGCTGCCGACCAGTGTCACCACCATCGTGCTGCTCAGCGAAGTCGTGTTCGCGGCCGGGACCGCGATCTGGATCGGCGGCGAGTCGCTCGCGCCACGGGTCGCGATGGGCGGTGTGCTGATCTGTGCGGCGGCATTGCTCGCCGCGCGCAGCCCGGGCCAGGCAGCGGCGGCGTGAGTCGCGCGACTAAGTCGCGCGACTACTGGACGAAACGGTCGATGAGCAGCGCGCCGAACAACCCGGCCAGGTAGAAGATCGAGAAGCCGAAGGTGCGCCGCGCCAACGCATCGGAATAATCGCGCCACAGCCGCCAGGCGTAGGCGACGAATACGCCGCCGAGGCCAAGGGCCGCCACCAGGTACGGCAACCCGCTCATTCCGGTGATGAAAGGCAGCATCGTGGTCACCACCAGCAGCACGGTGTAGAGCAGGATCAGCAGCCTGGTGAAGCGCGAGCCGTGGGTGACCGGCAGCATCGGCAGGCCCGAGCGCCGGTAGTCCTCGATCCGGTAGAGCGCGAGCGACCAGAAGTGCGGCGGGGTCCAGACGAAGATGATGAGGAAGAGCACCAGCGCGCCGGACCCGACGTCGCCCGAGACCGCGGCCCAGCCGAGCACCGGCGGCATCGCGCCCGAGGCACCGCCGATGACGATGTTCTGCGGGGTCGCGGGCTTGAGCAACACGGTGTAGACGACGGCGTAGCCGACAAAGGTGGCAAAGGTCAGCCACATGGTCAGGGCGTTGACCTCGAGGTAGAGCAGCAGTGCCCCGACGCCCCCGAGCGCCCCGGCAAATGCCAGTGCCCCGGCCGCGCCCACCGTCCCGCTGGCGAGCGGCCGGCGCTGGGTGCGCGCCATGCGGGCGTCGATGCCCCGCTCGACCAGGCTATTGAAGACGAAGCCCGCCGCGGCCAGCAGCGAGATCCCGACGAGCCCGAAGGCGGCGACCCGCAGCGGCAGTTCGCCACCCGAGGCGAGCACCATGCCGATCAGGGCGCAGAACGCAGCCAGCACGACTATGCGCGGCTTGGTCAGGGCAAGGTAACGGAGCGCGATTTCGCGCCATCCGGCGTTGGAGTAACGGGCAAGCAGCATGTTCAGATCCTCAGGCGCGCCCGGGTGGCGCGGTGTGCGACAACGACAATGAGTGAGAGCAGTACGGCGGCGACGCCGTTGTGGGCGACTGCGGCCGCGAGCGGCAGGCCGGTCAGGACGATGGTGATACCGATGGCGATCTGCAGCGCGACCACCGCCAGCATCATGCGTCCCAAGGGGCGCGCGCCGTCGGTATTGGCGATGCGCCAGCCCAGCCACAGCAGGAAGCCGCCGATGAGAACGGCGCCGATCCGGTGGGCCAGCTGGATGGCGGTGAGCGCGGCGAGCGGCAGGACCGCGCCATCACCGGTCATCCCCAGTTCGCGCAAGACATGGAATGCCTGGCCGAAGTTCGTTTCGGGCCACCAGAGCCCCTGGCAGGTCGGCAGGTCGGGGCAGGCAAGCCCGGCATAGTTGGCGCTGGTCCAGCCGCCGAGTGCGATCTGCAGGCCCAGCAAGCCGAGCCCGACCCACGCCAGTGGCGCGAGCGCGGCGACCGGTTCGGCGTCGAGGTAGTTGGGAATAGGTTGCTGGCGTTGCCACAGCCAGACCAGCAACGCGAGCGTGAGCAGCCCGCCGATCAGGTGCCCGGTGACTACGGCCGGTTTGAGCAGCAGCGTCACGGTCCACATGCCAAACAAGCCCTGCAGGATCACCGTCCCGAGCAGCGCCGTCGGCAGCCACGGCGATTGGCGCAAGTCGTCGCGCAACCGCCACGCCTGCACCGCGATCGCGATCACCAGGATTCCCAGCAGGGTCGCGACGTAGCGGTGGCCCATCTCGCGCCATGCCTTGGCCATCGAGACCGGACCGTGTTCCCCGCCCTGTTGCGAGACCGCGGCCGAGATCTGCTCGTGTGCCTGCGTCGGCAAGACCTTGCCGTAGCAGCCTGGCCAGTCGGGACAGCCGAGCCCGGCGTCATTGAGGCGCACGTAGGCGCCCAGCATGATCAGGCCCAGTGCCAGCACCGCGGCGAACGCGACCAGGCGCCGGTAGCGCACCGCGGCCTTCCCTGGTGTTTGGTTGGTGTCAGTCATCGTCGGCTCATCCGATTCGCGAGATCTTTAGCAACCTGGCGAGGTCCTTGCGGATTCTGCCCGGATCGGCGCCAATCGGGAACTGCATCATCAGCTGCCCGTGCGGATCGACCAGATAGATCCGCGCGAACCCGTCGGCGGTTGCGTTCGCCGGGAAGCGCTGCCGCAGCTGGTCTTGCGCAGTGAACCAGACCTGCATCCCGGAGTGCTGCGCCAGCAACTCGGCCGCCGGCTGTTGGCCATCGGTTACCAGCCAGACCCGCTCCAGGCGCTCGGCGTCGCGGCCCTGGGCCAGCCGCACCTGCCGGATCGAATACAGCCGCTGGGCGCAGTCGCCCGGACAGGCGCCGGGAGCGACTACCACCAGCGCCCACCGCCCGCGCAACCTGGCGAAAATGGACTCCTGCGGCACCGAGCCAGCGTCCGGCGCCACTTCCTGGCCGGCCGGCATTGGGGCTGGGGTTCCGCCCAGATCGGAGACTTCGATCTGGGGCTCGACCAGCGAGCCGTAGATCGCCCGGCCTTCGGGCGGGAAGAAATAGTAGGCAAGGTAGGAAGCGATTACCGGCGCCGCACACAGCGCCAATATCCCGAGCACGGTGAGGCGACTGGTCCGCCGCCGGACCGGTTGCGCCGCATTGTCGTTGGGCAAATCACTCACATCAACTGCCACGTCAAGCTCCCTTGCCTGTTCCACGCCGCCGAATTGCCTTGATCAGGAACCAGCCCCACAGCCCCGCGACCATCGCCGCCAGTGAATACCACTGGAACGCATAGCCGTGGTGGCGCGCCACCCCGTCGCCCGGCACCGGCCAGTCGCGGACCAGGCCATCGTCCGGGGCGCCTGGCAATGCATCCTGGCGCACCACCAAGCGCATCACCGGCTCACCAATCCGCCGTTCAAAGCGCTCGTAATCAAAGTTCTGCCACAACGGCCCCGTGGCGCCGTCGGAGCCGAGTTCCATCGCCTTGGCCAGTTCAGCTTCGACCCGGCCTTCGACTTCCACCACCCCGTCCGGCGTGGCCGGAGCCGGTAGCCGGCTCCGATCCGCCGGGTCGCGGGCAATCCAGCCGCGCAGCACCGGGACCAACTGACCAGGCCCAGCCGCGCCCGGATTCTCGATTCGCAACGCCGTGACCACATGGACCCCGGCAATTCCATCATGGGTGCGATTGTCGATCAGGACGGTGTCCTGCGCGACAAAGCGCCCGCGGATCAGGACCCGCTGCCCCGCGGCAATCCCCGCCTCCGCTGGCGAGAACCCCAAGCGCTGCGGAGCGCCGCGGTCGGCGGCATCGCGCGCCGTCTGCAGCCCGGCCTTGTACGCGGCACGGTTCATCTGCCAGTTGCCCAGCGACACCGTCAGCGCGATCGCCGCGATGGCGGCGATGTTCGGAAGCAGAAAACCCCTGCGCATGGCCCACCGTTTTACAATCGCCCCTTGACTTGGGAGCTGGGCATGAAATGGTTCGTAATTATCGCTTTCGTGTTGATCATCGCCAGTCTCGTCTCAGCAATGGTGGCGATGGTCAGGCCCCGTCCCGGCCGCAACATGGTCCGCTCGCTGGGCCTGCGGGTCGGACTGTCGATCGCGCTGTTCGCGCTGATCCTGCTGGCCAACTGGCTAGGCTGGATCCACAGCACCGGGCTGCCGCTCACGACCCGCTAAGCACGCGTCACAACCAGTAGACCACCACGTACAGCCCCAGCCACACCACGTCGACGAAGTGCCAGTACCAGGCCGCCGCTTCGAACGCGAAGTGATGGTCCGGCCGGAAGTGGCCACGGAGCACCCGGTAGAGGATCACCGACAGCATGATCGCACCGATCGTCACGTGGAAGCCGTGGAAGCCGGTCAGCATGAAGAACGTCGAGCCGTAGATCCCCGAGGTCATCTTGAGGTTGAGCTCATGGTAGGCATGCGAATACTCATAGGCCTGCAGCCCTATGAAGGTGACCCCCAGCAGCACCGTGAGCAGCAACCAGAACGCCAGCGGGCCGCGCCGGTTCGACTGCAGCGCGTGATGCGCGATCGTCAGCGTCACTCCTGAGCTGAGCAGCAAAGCGGTATTGATCGTCGGGATCGGCCACGGCCCCATGGTCGTGAAGGCCTCGACCGCGCCGCCGGGGCCGCGGTTCGGCCATGTGGCCACGAAATCCGGCCACAACAGCGCGTGGCTGTCGATGCCACCGAGCAGCGGCAGCGCGATCGAACGGGCATAGAACAGGGCCCCGAAAAACGCCGCGAAGAACATCACCTCGGAGAAGATGAACCACGCCATCGACCAGCGGAAGGAAGTGTCGACCCGGCTGCCGTACTGGCCGCTCTCGGACTCGCCGACCACCGCGCCGAACCAGCCCACCAGCATGTAGACCAGGATCGCCGCGAAGACCGCCAGCAGCCACGGCCCGATGGCCATGCCGTTGACCATGGTCGCCATGCCGAAGCCGAAGAAGGTGAGCGCAAGGGCGCCGACCATCGGCCACTTCGACGGGCCGGGAACGTAATAGTGGGCGCCAGGGGTTGCCATGTCGGTCTCCTTCATCTCTTAGCTCCTGGTAGTAGGCGCAGCGGGTAAGCGCTACGCGCCGGTCACGGCGCGAACTATCGCGACCAGCACCAGCACAAAACAAATCGCAAGCAATACCCCGGCCACGATCACGTGCACCGGGTTGAGGCGGCGCGCATCGCTGGCGTGGGCGGCTCGCCCCCGCACGCCGAAGAACGACGCTCCCACGGCGCGCAAAGTCTCCACGAAACCCGCCTTCGAACCCGACGGCGAATCGCGCCCGCTCATCCGCGCAACTCTTTCACTGTCTTCTTGCCGACAATCTCGAAAAACGTGTACGACAGCGTGATCGTGTGGACGTCCTGCGGCAGCTCCGGGTCGATCACGAACACCACCGGGAAACGGCGCCTTTCCTGGGCCGCGAAATCTTGTTGCTGGAAACAGAAGCACTCCAGTTTGTGGAAGTACTTCACCGCCAGCTGGGGCGCGTAGCTCGGGATCGCCTGACCGCTGACTGCCCGTGGCAGGTTATTGGCAATCTCGTAGGTGACCGTCACCAGTTCGCCGGGATGGGCGCTCAGGCTGCGGATCTCCGGCTTGAAGCCCCATGCCCCCCGCGAGTTGGCGTCGAATTCAACCGTGATCAGGCGGCTCTGGTCGACCTGGCCGCGCTTCGCCA
>JAGXFG010000085.1 GCA_024637395.1 Burkholderiaceae bacterium
CGAGAAGATAGGCGGCATCCCGTGGACCAAGGCCGAGCGCCCGGCCTGCCTCGAAAGGGCTCTGGCCTTCGCACTCGACCCGGCGGAACAATTCGCGCGACAGCGGGGCACCGCGGGTGGCCAGGCCTTCCGCACAGGCGCAACTCATCTGGCTCACAAGTCCGAGCAGCTCGCCGGCGGGTTCACATTGACAGTCGGCCGCGTTGCGATGGCGTCGAAGCATGGTCCGTGTCCTCCCGAACAATCGCCCCCATGGGAATTGTTATATGGGTAGATGCCGGTCGGTCGTGAACGTTACACGCTACGCCGTGTGCGCGGGGCCATCACGCCGCCCCTTCGCTCTCGCCGCAATGCGAGGCATGTTCCGGACTCTCGCAGCCCTCCGGCAGGCAATAACAATTGTCCGTGCCGTCCGCGCAGCAAATACCGCAATGCGCGATCAGCAGATTGCGCAGCGCCGCCCGCGCGCGGTGCAGGCGCACGCCGAGCGCATTGAGATTGATCCCCAGATCCGCTGCCACAGCCGCGCGCTCCTCCTCGCCGAAGTCGATCCGGCGCAGCAGATCGCCATCCGCGGGCCTCAATTCGGAGATCAGACCGCCGGGACAGGTGCAGAGCCGTGCCATCTGCGCCGCGGCGTCCTCGGCCCAAACCTCCGGCTCGCGGGCCACCGCCTCAGCCAGTCGCCCGCGCCTTGCCGATTTTCGATAATGGTCGTTCAGCGCCGAGCGCAGGATGGCATAGAGCCAAGCGTCCATCCGGTCAATATCCCGCAACTGCTCGCGGCGGGCGAGGACACGGATACAGAACTCCTGCAACACGTCCTCGGCATCGGCGTGATTGCCCAGCCGCTTGACAAGGAAGCCGAAAAAGGCCCCTTGCCCGTCTAGTAAAGCACGTTCCGGAGAACTCATACCTTGACCCGTGCCGGCCATATGTTCGGCCATGGTCCCACCTCTTTGGTCATCCACACTTGGCATATAATCGGGCGAGTCGCGTTTGCACACCATGACGTCGATCAAATCCGGCGCTGTCACCTAGATTCATGGAAAACGCCGAGAGCACCCTACGTCCTCCTGCCCGCCGCTATCAGGAATACTCGGTGATGCTGGGCTTCTGCCCAGCGCTGTCGGCAACGAATTTTCTCACTCCCCACATCCTAGCAATTGCGGGTTGAGTTGCCACTCGCTGTAGGTCAGGGCCTTGGCCAGCGAGACCCAGGCAAGGTAGGGCAATAGCAGTAGCGCGACGAGCGGCTTCTGGGTATGCAGCGGGTCTACAGAAGCGCAGTCATGTAATGGCTTCCGCCGACCGGCGTCTACGCTATGAACGCCACGGTAAACTCGGCCGGGGTGAGGAAAGAAAAAAGGAGCAAGCGATGATGTTAATACTAATTGCCGCAGCATTTGCCTTGACGGCTCTTCTTCTTGAGTCCATTGCGCATTCTCGAACCCCAGCGCTGGAGCCGCTACGGCTTCCCGCAAGACCAACTCGGCGCGGCTGACGCAAAGCCGGAAGAAAATCGCTGCGGCCAAGTCTTCGAGACCGGCATGGAGGACGGAGCCTGACTGGCGCTCGGCCATGTCATTGCACCGGGCGGCTACGCCTACCTTCTGGTGCAGGGCGGGCGCGGAACCCACGCTCTGGCAGGCCGAGCTTTGGCCGGAGCGGGATCGCCAACCGCCGGGACAGGCGGGCAGGAAGCAAAAAAGAAATAATGGAGCCGACATGACTGACACACGCATCGACCCTGCTGGCGATCCTAGTCGCCGCGCGTCGCTGTCGCTATGGCTTCTTGACCGTGCGCTGCGCACGGTCATCCGCGAGGGCATGCTGATACTGCGCTTGCCAGATGGCGAGACCCGCCGCTACGGCAGCGGCATGCCGCAGAGCGCCATCGCCATCCACGACTGGCCGACACTGCGGCGCATCGCGTTCAACCCCGATCTGGCGCTGGGAGAGGCCTGGATGGATGGCACGCTGACCGTGGAAGAAGGCGATCTTTACGGCTTTCTCGCGCTTTGTATCGCCAATGCCGGGAGGGCATCCGGGCATTGGCTGCGGCGGGTGCGGCACCGGCTGCGCATGGCGATGCGCCGATTGCTGATGCACAATCCCGTCGGCCGGGCGCAGCGCAACGTGGCGCATCACTACGACCTCGGCGACGGGCTCTACGATCTTTTCCTCGACCCCGAGCGGCAATATTCCTGCGGCTATTTCGAAACGCCCGAAGACAGCCTCGAGGTGGCGCAGATCCAGAAGATGCGCCACATCGCGGCCAAGCTGCGCCTCGCGCCGGGCCAGCGCGTGCTCGACATCGGGTCGGGTTGGGGCGGGCTGGGGCTCTATCTGGCGCGCGCGGGCGGGGCCGATGTCACCGGCGTGACGTTATCGGTCGAGCAGCAGAAATACGCAACCGAGCGGGCGGCGCGCGAAGGGCTGATCGATCGCGCGCGGTTCGATCTGCGCGACTACCGCCACCAGACCGACAGCTTTGACCGGATCGTCTCGGTCGGCATGTTCGAACATGTGGGCGCGGCGCATTACCGGGAATATTTCACTAAGGTCGCTGCGCTTCTCAAGGACGACGGCGTGGCACTGATCCACGCCATCGGCAGCGTGGGCGAGCCGGATGCCCCGCATCCCTGGATCCGCAAATACATCTTCCCCGGTGGCTATATCCCGTCGCTGTCCGAGATCGCCCCGGCGGTGGAAAAGGCCGGGCTGGTCATCGCCGATATCGAGGTGCTGCGGTTGCACTACGCCGAAACGCTCAAGGCCTGGCGCAAGCGTTTCATGGCGCGGCGGGACGAGGCGGCGGCGCTCTATGACGAGCGTTTCTGCCGGATGTGGGAATTCTACCTGGCCGCCTGCGAGGCCGGGTTCCGCCATAATGGACTGGTGGTGTTCCAGATCCAGCTCGCGCACCGGATCGACGCCCTGCCGATCACGCGCCGATACATCGCGCAAGAAGAGCGCGCACTTGCCCAACCGGCAGCCAAGGACCAACCCCACGATGCACGCGCAGAGCAAGAAAATGCGGCAGCCCACGGATGAGCGCCGGCAAGGTCGCGAAGATCGTCACCGTGATGTTTCTCTGGGCGGTCTGAACTCAATCGCGCCAACGCCTTCATCTTCCTGGTTCCTATCTTTGGTCTGGCCATGGGCGCGGCCTTCTTCGGCGGATCTCTGGGTTGGATCGTGATAGCCGGCATCTTGCTGACCCTTGGTGGGATCGCGCTGACGATGTTGCGCGGTCGGGCTGCGTCGGCGGGCGCCTGATGGGCTGTAATGTCCGGCCGCGGCGCGCGTCTTACTTGTGTGACGCCCCACCCGATCGGTGCTGCACGCAAGCCAAGTGACAACGTCATCGCACTGGCGCTCAACACGATGTCCGCGCCGATCCCCGGCGTGGCCTTGAACAAGGATCTCTGAACAATGCAATGGATAATCGACAACTGGCTGCTGATTCTGTTTGGTGGCGGGATGATCGCGATGCACCTCTTCGGGCACGGGCACGGGCACGGGGGGCATGGCGGGCACGGAAAGAACGCAGACGCCCGAACCGACGACAAAGCCCTCAAAGGGGACGACCAGCCACCCGACTGGAAGGCGTGACATGGCCAGCCCGGCGGTCCTGGTTCTGAACGCGGGTTCTTCCAGCCTCAAATCCGCCCTGATCATCACACCGGTGCCCATGGCGACAGCGCCCCCGAGGGTAATCTAGTTCTTCTTGTAAGCGGTGTTGTCGGTGTCGTGTTTCATGAGGGCTCCTCGGGGCGGCCGTTTGGATCAGTCGCGTGGCCGCGCTGCGCGATCAGAGGGTCATGCGCCCCGGGCGGGACCGTTGCGGCGTTTCCTGCATCGCCCCGCGGTATCTCGCAAAACCCTTGTGCCGGGACATCGAGGGCATTGTTGAACTTGCTCGACATGTTCTGGAAGCCGACCAGGGCTGCCAACTCGACGATGCCAGCCTCGTCCCAGTGCGCGCGAAGGGCTGCAACCTTTCGGTCCTCGACGATGGCGTCGCTTCGCGTCATCGCCTCGGCGAAGTCGAGCGCGGCCCGTTCCCGCGTGTCGAACAGGGGGCTCTCGCGCCAGCCGGCCAGCGCGGCGATCTTCTCCGGCGGCACGCCGCGTTTCGCGAGCGTCGCCGTGTTCACGTCGACGCAGAACGCGCAGGCGTTAATCTGGGAGACGCGCACGGTCACGAGCGACCTGAGCGCCGGTTCTATCGGCGAGTCGCGCCGGTCGATCAAGCCGTAAAGCAATGCCACGCCGAGGAAAAGCCGCGGTGCGCGCGCCCAGACGCGTGCCGCATCGAGGACACGGCCGTATTTCCGCCGCTGGTTCCAGAAGAACGGGCGCAGGAACCAGGGGGCCCTGTTCTGCGCCACCGGGGTTATTCGCATGGGGGCACCTGTGTGATCACGACGCGGGCGGCCCGCGCGGGATGGTTAGGCGGCTGCAAGTGGCGAGACCACGCCATTACTCGATCCCGTTGGCACGCTGGACCTCGCGAATATAGGTCGCAATGAGCGTGACCTCGTTTTCGGTGATGTCCTCGACGGGCGGCATGTTTCCGAAATTCCAGTGATGTGACTGTACGCCTCCCATTGCTGCGCGCAAGAAGGCCTCGTTGGGGTGGTGGCCGGGTTTGTAGATCGGGTGGATCAATGGCGGGGCCTTCCCGGTCCCGCCCGCGCCGTTCTTGCCGTGGCAGGTGGCACAGTTGTTTTCAAAGAGTATCTTACCGTTAGCGGCGAGTGGGCTGAGGACTTCGGGCACGACGATGCTGTCGGGATCGGGAGCGGGTGCGCCGGCGGCAGCACCGTGCATCTGTGTATTGACCCGCGGCTGGTCCTCGACGTTGCCCTTGTCCGCCCAAGGGGCCCAGGCGTAAATGCCAACCAGAACGCCCCCTGCCGCGACAAGCCCGAGACTGTATCGGTTCATTTCGTCAAACTCCTGTTTCGTTTTGATAGGGACTGTGGAAATCCGGGCAGGGACAAGCATCGCCCGCTTATATCTTTGCGTTTCGCAGTCTCAGCGAATTCAGCACCACCGACAGCGAGGATGTGCTCATCGCGAAGTCGGCGAAGATCGGCCCGATTAGGATGTCGAAGAACGGATAGAGAATGCCAACGGCGATTGGTACCCCTGCCCCGTTGTAGAGTTGTAGACCAGTGCGAAGAACAGGTTCTGCTTGATGTTGCGCATGCTGGCCACCGACAGCTTGCGGGCCCGCACCCGCACGATGCCGTCGAGGCCGATTCCTGCGTCATCTTGACGTTGCCGAGTGCCACAGCCTTGCTGTCCGCGCGATCCTTCACGCCTTTGACGGTTACCGTCCCCAGCGCGCGGCGAAGAAGTTGTAGAGTGGTCCGAAGATCAGGGCTATGTACCAGCCATAGCCAAAGCTTTCGACAAGCCCCAGGAAAAAGCTTGACCAACTGAGCCAGGTGAAGCCTGGCAGCAAGCGCAACCAGCTTTCGTACATCGCCTGCTCGGGAAACAGGAGGTCGAAGCCAACACATAGGATGAAGGTCACGGCCAGGAACAGGCCCAGGCTCATCCCGAGCGTGATCACGGGAATCCGCGGTGTGGCCTGAATCGGCAAGCGGGTTCCGTAACGGGGCTTGGTTGTCGACTGAGTATCGGCATCAGGCATCTTCTTTCTCCGGTTGGTGGGGCGAGGCCGTTGCGCCAGGGACGAGATACTGATCGGGCGCTGCCTCGAAGCGCTCCCGGCAGTCACGAGAACAGAAGTAAAAGACGCGGCCATCGTGGACGCTCGGTTTGGCTTTTTCGGTGCTGACGGTCTTGCCGCAGACGGGATCGACGTCCTCGGCTGGCGGAATCCACTGCAGCCTCTCGGTTGCGCTTTGATCCTCTGGGCTAGCGTCGTCGTGCTTGGTCCTGCCATGGTTGTGCCCCATAACGTGGGCTCCACAGCCAAAGCGCATCATCAAAAAGAGGATCGCTGCCCAAAGCAGAAAATAAAACAGTGTGTCCATAAAAGCCCCATCGTGACTTCCGCTAAGCCGAATCCGACACCGAGCAATTACTCGGAGGGGTAATAAGTACGATTTAGCTTAATGGCAGCAGCGATGGGTGGTTTTGATCTGCGACAACAGATCATAGCAGTGTGATCACCGCGCCGTTGTGGTGCAGGACGAGAGCATATGTACTTGCGACTCTTCATGATCGTTCTCCGTGCGGGCTACTGGGCGCGTTCAGGGCCTTTGTTTACATTATTTCGGGTATGTGCCGCACACAGGTCAATCCCCTGCAACTACGACTGGGTGTGAGGAAAGCTACCCAGGGCTCAGGATCTGTACCTTTGCGTCAGTAGATAGATGTAAGGTCCCGGATGACCAACCTACTGAGAGATCACAGCTAGCCGTGGGGCTCCTCCTCCTCTTCGTCATGATGTTCCATCTTCTCGTCATGATGTTCCATCTTCTCGCGGATCTCTTCCGGGATGTCCGCTTCGGAGAATTTTGCCTGTTCCTCGGCATCGTGGACGAAGGCGATGATATTGGCCAGTTCTTCGCCGGTGAATTGTATCTGCGCGCCAAGTTCTTCCCGCTGCAACTCGACCATCGTCGGCGCCCCGCGCCACATCCGCGCCGCGAAATCGAACGGGTTCATCGGTAGATCCATGAACTCTGCGTCGAGCTTCCGGGCGTCCGTTCCACCCACGCCGTTGATCGAATGGCAGGTGACACAGCCTTTCTCGGCAAACAACTCGCGCCCCCTCGACGAATCCATTGAGGGGATCACGATCCCGGAACTCAACATGCCGGGCGGCATGCCCTGCATCTCGGTCGTCGCGCCATGAGACGTGGCAAGCGCCGGTGGCGCGACCGCAAGCGCCAGGGTAACTGCTAGCGGGCCAGTAAGAGATTTCATCATTGCAGGTGTCCCCTTTAGGTTTCAGTTTTGCTTCGATTTTTCGCGCGCCCAGCGTCTTCAGCGTGGACCATGCGACAGCAGTCGGCAAGGCCGCTGCGGGCCGCATGGATCAGGCAGTCGGGGTAATAAAACACGGGTCAGGGGCTGGTGCGGATACAGAGTAGTGTTGGAATGTCAAATAAGGCGTCTACACTATTTTATACGTCCACCATGAGGAGACTAGAATGACACCCGACACTGGGGCGGACTGCTCGGTCATGCCGGCGGCCACCAGCACGGCGCCGCAGGGCCTTCTGGCGTGGGAGCACACCCGCTTCAACCGGATCACCGCCGATCTCGCACTGCCGGAAGCCACGGTGTGCGCCCTGCACTGCGCGACCCGGTCGGTCACCGTGGAGCTGCCGCTGACGCACGACGACGGATCGACCGCCGTGTTGCGCGGGTACCGTGTGCAGCACTCCCATACGCTCGGACCCGCCAAGGGCGGCACCCGCTACCGGCCGGGTGTCAACCTCGACGACGTCACCGCGCTCGCGCGGCTGATGACCTGGAAGACCGCGCTGCACCGGCTGCCGTTCGGCGGCGCCAAGGGAGGCATCGACTGCGACCCGACTGTGTTGAGCGCGCGCGAGCGGCACGAGCTCACCCGCTGCTACCTGCTGGCGATCCTGCCCGTGATCGGCTCTCAGGTCGACGTGCTCGCCCCCGACGTCGGTACCGACGCGCAGATCATGGCCTGGATGGTGCGCACCGCCGCCGAGGCCGGCGTGCCCGACCCTGCCATCGTGACCGGCAAGCCGGTGCTGCTGGGTGGCAGCCGGTTCCGGGCCGCTTCCACCGGCGTCGGGGTCGCGCACGTCGCCCAGCGCGCCTGGGAACACCTCGGACACCGGCTCGACGGCGCACGCATCACGATCGAGGGGTTCGGGGCCGTTGGCAGCCATGCCGCCCTGGAGTTGGCCGACCGCGGCGCCCGCGTGGTCGGGCTCAGCGACATCTCCGGAGCGATCACCAACACTGCCGGCCTGGACCCGCGAGCCGTCCAGGACTGGGTCGCCTCGGGCCGTGACCTGGCCAGCTACCCTGACGCCGACCGGTTCGAAGGGTCGGTACTGACGCTGGAGTGCGACATCGCCATCCCGGCTGCACTCGAGGGCACGATCACCGACGAGGTGGCCGACGGCATGCAAGCCCAGCTGGTGGTCGAGGGCGCCAACGGACCCACCGTGCCCAGCGCCGTCGAGTTCTCGACCGGCTCGACCAAACCTGGGAGCGCGTGGCGGCCGCGCCGTTCCCGACCTGGCGCGACACCGCGTTGAGCATGGCCTTCCGTCGGGTAGTCCGTGCCATGGAGCTGTCCGGCGAGCTCACCCCTCCACAGCTTTCGGAGGGGTGACCGACCGGGGCGGCGCGCCCACTCCTTATGACGTTATTGCTCAGGCTGGAGTCGGCAATTACAGCCAGTGCCTCGCGCTCCAGCCGATGAATTCGGCCACTCTAGCGCTCGATGGCCGCCGCGACCAAGGCTCTCGCCGAACCTCAATCGACTCGTTCAGGTCATTCTCGAATATTGTCGCCAGGGCGGAATTCAGTGACTGGCAGTCTGCCGCCAGATTGATTTCGTAGTTGATGAACAGGCTTCGGTAGTCGAGGTTGGCCGTTCCAACCGTACTCCAGTCATCGTCCACGATAAGCGTCTTGGCGTGTAATACGCGCGGCTGATACTCGAATATCCGGATCCCTGACGCCAGCAACCTGGAATAGGCCGCTCGCGCCGCCCACTGGACAAGAGGCACATCGTTCTTTCCCGGCACCAGCACTCTGACATCGACACCATCCGATGCCGCCTGGCACAAGTCACGCTGGGTTCCTGAATCCGGCACAAAATAGGGCGTGGTCAGCCACAATCTATTACGCGCAGCCTTGAAACGGTCTTTCAAATGGCAACGCAGGCGGTAACGGCAAGCACGGCCGTGATTGGTGAGCAACTCTATCCCGTCTCGGTAGCCACCACCCTGCCACTTCAGATCTCCCCTTCCAAAAGACTCAAATGCCCTACGAGCCTCTTCAACCAAGGGACCAGCGAGGCGGAAGTGGGTATCGCGCCAGCGGGCATCCCCGAAAATTCGTCGCGAGTTGAGTTCCGTAATGTTGAAACCCCCAAGATACGCGGCCTTGTCGTCAACGATGGCAAGTTTGCGATGATTGCGCCGGTGGAACAACCAGGGCTTGCGCCAC
>JAGXFG010000086.1 GCA_024637395.1 Burkholderiaceae bacterium
GTGACCTCCACTCGGGGAGGTCGGGTTCACGTCCCGCCAAACAGGTGCCGACGACGCCGGCGTTACCCCCTGTTCCCGATCAATTCAGGTGGGGGAGTTTGCAGTGGCCAAAACCGGGGGAGTTTGGGTGGCCATCGGGGTGCTGCGTGGCTTGACTTCCGGAATGCCGAGTGCTTCACGCCCAACCGGGACTGTATCTATTTGGTCTACGCCTCTACGGTCGGAAATTCGCTACAGGCTCTCCAGAGGCTGATGGAATATGCCAGTGGTTCTAGGACCGGGCAGGACTTTCTCGAAAAGGCAACGGCAGAGGGGTTCAGCAATGACTCCGTTCGCGTCGCCCTGTGTGTTGTGCGCGACAAGATCGATATCGCGGCTGGTCGGAGCATCAGTGACGAAGAGCTTCGGGATTTCTTGTCACATTGGAAGCTCTTGAAGCATGAACTGCTTACAGACGACACCCCGGAAGCTGTTCAACACGTCAACTCCATCCAGCAGATCTTGGGTGCAATCTTGGCGCCGAACCCATGGGCCATCTGGGCTGAGGTCGTCGGGGCGTGTTCGCGGTTCAACGCCAACGCAGACACGGTCACGCTTGCGACCATGTCGCGGCACTTGCAGGCATCAGTGCTGCAGGGTTTCGAAAGAAATCGCGCTAGTGGTGTCGCCATACCCGCCGAAGCTCTTGTGTCAAGCGCTCTGGCTGCTCCGCCACCGACACACCTTGAGCAAGTGGCGTCAAGTACGCGCGTCCCGTCGGTGGCTATCGACTCGGCGCCGGACACGAACGTCGGCTTGCCGGCCGCCCTGTCGGCATCGGTAAACAAGCTTGTCACTTCGCACCTCGACAGTATCAATGGCAAGGTAAAGGAGGGGCGCTATCGGGATGCATTGGCCGAGTTGACCGCCTATGCCGATATGGCTCTTTTCGATGACCATCAGCGCGCTCGTTGGTACTTGATGCGTGGCGCCTGCCACTGGTCCGAGGGCCACATGCCTGAGGCAGCAGCCGACTTCAAGCACGCCGAAGAACTGTTTCCAGACGACGACAAGATGGCAGCGGGCAAGGTCCGCGGCCTAGCATTCACAAACGATCTTGACGCAGCTATGGCAGCCGCAGCTGCTGCCACGGAACGATTTCCGGAGTCGGCTCATGTCTGGGCAGCCTGGGGGCTTACGAAGGTTCTGACCGGGGAACCCATTAATTTGGAGAACTTCCCACTTTCGCGTCGCGATGATGCGGACGTCCTTCAACTGGTGGCTTGGAGCAAGCGGGAACAGAAGGACTGGCCCGTTGCTATCGAGACAGCACTGCGGGCGTTATCGGCCAAGGACAGCGCCTTCGCCGCGCGAAACGCCGCGTTGGCTGTCGTGCTGGAGGCAGTGACGGACAACCAAGTCGTCGCAACGTTCCGTCTTCTTGATGACACGGCAAAGGAGGCGCTCACGACGGTGGCGGCCGCATTCGAACCGCGCGTCGATCGACTGTGGTCGCTGCAGTCCCCCGGCGCCCAAGCGTTGGCGGCCTCACATCTGGCCATCGCGTACGCACTCCTCAACGATCACGCCACGGCACTGGACGTCGTGCGCGAGGCGAAGATATATGGCGTCGCGACGCCCAACTTGGTCCGCGTCGAGTTGGAGTGTCTGGCAGAAACACGCCCGTACGCCGAAATCCGTAGCTACGCCATGGAATCCATTGGACAACTGGCTGAGGATGGGTTGGTGACGCTTGCGCAGGCCGGATCGAACAACAGTGATTTGGAACTTGTCGAGGCCGCTGTCGAGGCATCGAAGGCTCTGCCAGATCTGTCGGCCAGGGCGGCTGACGCCCTAAAGGGGCTTCACTGGATAGCGACTTGGAACTGTGGAGAGCGTGCGGAAGCCGTTGCGGCGGTCGAAGCCGCTTCTATCGATAACATAGAGAGCCTACCGTTGCTTGTGGCGGGGACGCGGCTGCTGATGAAGTCCGCTGAGCCAAAGAGAATGACCATGTTGCTGCGCAGGGCGGAGCAATTCGCAAACACTAGCGGTACCCCGGAAGATCGCATGGTAGTGGCCGACTTATTGCTGGACGCGAAGCGCTTCAGACAGGCGGCGCAGCAGCTAGAACGCGTTATGCCGCGCGGGCAGCACAGCGAGATGCACAACCGGTGGCTTTGGGCACTTATTCGGGCAGGAAACTGGCGTGCGGCAAAGGAGCTGCTGGACACGTTTCCGCCTCATTGGATCCACGATGAACGTGCTCGTGGGTTGGCGATGGAGCTGGGGAACAAAGCCGGTGATATGGAACTGTTGCACGAGGTGGCCGAGGTCGAGTTCGACCGCTCTCCCGACCAGGCAGCCAGCTGGATTTTCCGCCACACGCTCGATCTCAAAACGATGTCTTTGGTTGATCTACGAAACCGACTCGCACCGGCGCCGCTCAGCCTTAAAGGTTCTATCCACGAGCTGACTCAGCTGGCCACTGAGGAGCTGCGGCTCGGACTGGATACTCGGGGCATGTGCCGCCTCTATCGCATGCGACGGCTCAACTCAGGTGCCATCGAGTCGGCTCCGGCCGTGTTCATCGCGTTTGCCACCGCGCACGATAATCTGCCCGATATGGAGGAGAGCCTCGAGTCAGTGCGGATTGGGAGCCACGTTACGCTCATCGACTCCGACGGTGTCCAGGTCAACGTGACCATCGACCCGGCCGACTTTGGCGACCTTCCTGCAACCACGGAGTTCAAGTCCTGGTCGGCGCCCGAGGTCGTTAGATTGCTCGGTTTGAGGCTTGGTGATGAGGTCGCCGTCGAGCAGTCGCTTGGCGGCATTCGAACCTATAGAGTCGATGCGGTCAAGTCTGCCTACCGCCGGCTGATCGAGCTGGCGATGGAGGACATGCAGAAGTCGGTTGCCCCTATTCCGCATATCTCCATGATGCAGATGCGGCACGGCCCAGACGGTACCGACTTCAGCGAGATGCTTGAGCAGCTCAAACGGCAGTCGGCACATGTGCGTCAGGTGTTTGAGGCGTACCAAAAAGGCAGTATCACGCTGGGTCTTCTGGCGATGATGCTCGGACGCGACCCGATCGAACTTGTCCGCGGCTGGGTGACGGCTGGCGTGGGGCAGAAATTGCAGGTATGCGTCGGTACGTCCGACGAGCGCATGCGGGCATTGCAGTTGCTCGCCGACAAGGACGCGGCGTACGTGGTCGACGCCGCGACCCTTGCTGAGATGGCGCTGCTGGACGTCGGCGGAGCTCTTTCGGTACTGCCCAAGCTATACGTCAGCGCCGAAACGCAAGCGGCCGTGTTGAAAACGCTCGAGATGTCGAAACGCGATCGGTCATTCGGGCAGACCTTCGAGCGGGATGGCAAACTGGGATTCGTTGAGTTCACCCCGGAGCAGCATGCGGAGAACACAGCACAGCTCCAGCGAGTGGTTGACGTGATGGAAAAGTGCTGCGAGTTGACACCTGTGTACGGCCCAGCTGCGGTTAGACCAGACGTCGAGAGGCTCCTAGCGCGGCTTCCCAACGAGGATCGGCAGGTTTTGCTTCTGGCTGCAGAGAAGGGTCTGCGGCTAGTCAGTCTCGACCTCCGGCTGCGCAATATCGCAGCTCTGATGGGCATTCAAGGGGTTTGGCCGCAGCCCGTGTTATTGCATGCGATGCACGCTGGTGTCCTGCCGGCTGCACAGTACACGCAGGCAGTGGCACACATGTTTGTCGGCAATCGGGAACTTACTTCAATTGGTGCCAATGAGCTTGTCTTCATCTGCCACCAAGGGACACCGTGGCTGCGCTTCGGGATGGCCAAGTTCATGGCGCATCTGCGGGATCCGAAGGCTGACTACACGAGTGCCGTCGCGATCTCCCATGAGTTTGTCAAGCTGTTGATGTTTAGCGCTTGCGTCTACGTGGGCGCAGTGGCCGAACTGCTCAAGCACATAGTTGAGTCGCTGCTGCGGCATCCCGCGAGCGGAGGAGAAGTGCCAGCGCGACTGATCGACTTCATCAATGAGATCTTCGTTGGCGAGTTCAGCCAGTTCCCTCATCCGATGGTGGCTGCCAGGGGCCGCTTTGAAGACGCCGCGCATCGTCGGTTCGTTGCGGATGCCATCAGTGAAGCCGTCAAATGGGCGGCCGGGCCTGAGGAGAAGCGGACGATTCGTGTGAACGTGTTGATGTGTTGCATCACCCCGTTGCTAGTGCTGGACAACCATAGAGAAGACAAGCCAATGCCGGAAGGACTTCAAGACCCGCTCGAGTCGCCGTGACCTGAAGTTGGACTTGATCCTCTTGCGCGGGCTTGGCGGGACTTGAGTCTCAAGTCGGAATGGGCGGTTGCTGGGATCACCACGGAAGGAAAACCGCGTCTCGATCAGGGTCGCCCCACCCGTGTTTCGGCGGGCACACTCGACGGGCAGAAAAATGGGCACCACCTGGGTGCCCATCTCTCAGCAATCCTTGGCTCCCCGACCAGGGCTCGAACCTGGGACCTGCGGATTAACAGTCGAAATGACGAGCATGGTTATGGAAATTAAGCCGAATCTTTCCAAGGAGCCTTCCTTGGGGTGTTCTTCGTCGGAATTTCGCAAACTGAACCGTGTCCAAACTTTGCACGGAAGGCACGGTGGTCATACTGCGGTAGTCGCCAATGGCAACAATCAGTTAGCGGTATCCGCTGACCGGGGCTGATCGAACGATACGACGACTTCGACCGTATGCTTCAACGTGTCGCTGATTTTGCAGCGCTTGGCGATTTCGTGAAGGATGTCGCGCTGCTCGTGCGTGAGATTGCCATCGATGGAAACGCTGATGGCGATGCTACCGATGCGCGCGGGATTTCCGGCCAGTGTATCGGTCAGCGTCACGGAGATGCCCTCGACGAGATAGTGGTGGCTCCGCGCGTACACGGCCATCATTCCCGCCACGCAGGTACCAACTGAGCTCAGAAGCAGTTCCCCGGGTCTGAAACCCGGGTCGCTGCCGTCGCGTACTTCGCTTGGTGTTGCCGCACCGGCGTGCGGAAGGAAGCCTTTGATGACACTGCTTTCGGTGCTGATTCGCAACTCATCGCCGCCGCTGTATGCGACAGAGACACGTGAAGAACTCTTTCTCGGAACACGACTTTCGGCCATCACCCACTCCTGAAATGATCGCCCCTCGGGACGTTCGCGTACAACAGGCCAGTTCGCGTACAACGGGCGATCTCGCACTACAGCGCGGCTCTTGCCGCGGTCGTCACATCGTAGACGGCAACCACAAGACAATTTGCGGGAACGCCGTTATGAGGGCTACCACCAAGAGCGTCAAGACGACGAACGGCGCTGTGCCGCGGAAGATACTCATGATCGGCACCTCCGGCACGAAGCGCTTCATAACGTAGACATTGAGGCCGACCGGTGGCGTGATCAGCGCGAGCTCTATCATTATGGTCAGGAAGATTCCGAACCAGATGCGGTCAAAGCCAAGTGCAAGGGTCACCGGAAAGACGAACGGCAAGGTCAAGATTATCATTCCGAAGGTATCCAACACGGCACCAAGGATCAGGTACAAGAAAGCGAACAGCGCGATGATGACGTACCGGCTGACGTGGAGTTGTCCTACGAAGACGATCAGCCCAGATGTAACTTCCGTTTGGATGAGAAATTTCCCGATCAAGGTTCCACCGAGAAAGATCACATAGATCATGGCGCTGAGGATGGCCGCCTGATGCAGTGAGTCCTTCAGGGCTCGCCGGGTCAGTCGCCGCATCATCGCCGCCACGCCGATGACTCCAATGGATCCGATGGCGGACGCCTCGGTCGGTGTGAAAACGCCAGCGTATATGCCGCCCAGGACGACGCTGAAGATCGCTGCCGTCGGGAGTAGCTTGCCCAAGGACCTGAACCGTTCCGGCCAGGAGAAGGCCGGCCCGCGTGGCCCGAGTTCGGGGCTGATGGTGCAACGAACTACGATCCAAAGCGCGTATACCGTCGCCATCAACACGCCGGGGACAATCCCGGCAACAAACAACTTACCGATCGAGGTCTCGGTCCAGACACCGATGAAGACGAGGGGGATGCTTGGCGGAATGAGAATGGCCAGCGTACCCGCCGACGCCAGGCTCCCGGTCGCCAAGCTCAAGTCATACTTGTAGCGCCGCATCTCTGGCACCACCATGGAGGCCATCGTGGCAACTGCAGCGACGCTCGACCCCGTGACGGCGCCAAAGCCCGCGGATGCGACAGTCGACGTAACCGCCAGTCCCCCCGGAAGTCGGCCAAACCATTTGTATACGGCATCGAAGAGGTCAGCCGCGATCCCCGTGTGGAAGACCAGTTGCCCCATCAGCAAGAACAATGGAGCGGCAATAAAGAGGAAGTCTGTCCCGACCTCCCAAGCCGCCAATTCGGTCTGAACGACGGTCTGAGGCCATCCGATCATTACCCCGTTCCCGACGAAACCGACGGCAGCTAGGGCAAAGCCAATCGGCACGCCGTAAAAGATCAGGCCGATCGCCACGACGACGGCGATCAGTCCGATTGAAACGGGATCCATCAACCTTTCCCCTCGCCGTGATTCGGCTTCACGCCGCGCGAGATAGTGATCGCAAACTGCAGACACAGGAGGCTTGCGGAAAAACCGAGGAGCGCCGCAAACGGCCAATAGGGCAAGTCGATGAGATAGGCACCATCGCCCAGTCGGTACATCCGTGCGCTTACCGTGAAGGCCTGGTAAGCCAGGGGAGCCGCGAACGCGAGGCCGCACAATGCTGATACTGCGTCGGCGCGGCGCTTGGCGCGCGGACTGTACCGCCCGTAGAACAAGTCCATCCGGACGTGATCGCCAAGTTGGGTGCAGAGAGGGAGGCTAGCCATAAACACAACGAGTAGCAGGAGCGAGCCAACTTCGTTGCCCCAAGGCAATGGCGCTCGAAACAAATAGCGCAAGAACACGTCGATCCCGATGAGCCCGATCATTGCCGGCATCGCGAGATATATTCCGATCCAATGGATCGATCGCGATAGTCGCGCAACGACGCCAGTTTCGGCCGCGTCGGAAACATTGTCGGCCGCGGACAGTAGTGGGTCAGACATCGATCGATTCAGACCGTCGAGCCGTGTGGACCGTCGCGCCCTTGGAGAACGCGACGGGCGAACCTTGCATCGCAGACCCCGGGAAATCGCAATCGACCCGGATCGGCGGTGCTAGGCTGGGGTAAGGGCAAGATCAGAATTTGATTATTCCTTTGACCGGATGCTCAAGCATAAGCTTGAGCATCTCTTCGTCTGACATCGCGGCATACTTTGCCTTGAGGCGCTCGGCATCTTCGATAAATGCGCGGCCGGGTTGGCCGTCCTTCTCACGGGCGCTGATCCATTCGTCGACGACCGGTTTGGCCGCTGCCTTCCAGCGTTTTAATTCCGCATCTGGCAGCGTGATCATTTCGACGCCATTTTCCTTGTAGACGGCGAGGGCCTTCTTGTGGAAATCGACCACGACGCGTTGTGCAACTGCCGCGGCCGTGTACTGCTGAAAATTGTAGAAGGCCGTCTTCAGATCTCCTGGCAGGCCATCAAACGCCTTCGGGTTGATGCAGGTGTCCATGGTGGGTGAGACGATCTCGAGAGTAGTGTGGTACTTGAAGCTCTCGAAGATCTTGTAGGGGATGAACCCGCCGTCGGTCCATATCACCGCATCGGCGATGCCTTGCTGGACGGAGGTGTAGATTTCCGGAAACGGGACGTTGAGCGTCACGAAGCCGAACGCCTTGGCAGTTTCGGAACTCATGCCCTGCGCGATGACCTTCAGGCCACGCAGGTCTTCGAGGGACCGAATGGGCTTCTTGCTCATTATGTCGTTCGATCCTAGATGGACCGAATAGCCGTAATACACTCCCTGACGTTTGAACTCGGGCACAAAATATTTCTCTGCGAGTTCCAGGTAGATCCGCGTGTTCTTGAGCGCACTGCCGGTGGCAACGAACGGCAGCGAGAACGCCTTCGTCATTTCGAATCCGCGCCCTTCGAAAGCCGTGAAACAGGTACCGTAGTCCGAGATGCCGGCGCTGACACCCTTGAAACCATCCCGGATACTGACAAGTGTTCCGGCGCCAAAGAGCTTGAACTTAAGCTTGTCATTCGTCGCCTGGGAGAGCCAGGCAAATGTCTGCTGCCACACCGGAGGCACGATGGACGTGGGCGGCTGGGGATAGGAGAACTTCAGTTGGATCGCCTCACCGGCGTACGTGATCTTCGGCTCCGCCGCGGGATTCTTGTGACTTAGCCAGTCGTCCAAAGTGTCGGCGGAAACTTGACCCGCGAAACTAGTTGCCAGAATTGCCAATGCAGTTACAGTCGTAAGGCGCCAATAGAGTTTCATGATCTTGATTCTCCTGCCGTGGATTTGTGCATATCGATAATTCGTCGAAATTTCGCTCGCAATTGCCTGCTATTGTTGAATGCTCTTCGTATACGGCTTCAATGTTCCAACCAAAAAATCGCGCAACAAGTCGAGTTGGCGACGGTAGAAATGAGCATTGCTGGCTGGGGCTGTATGCAGCGCGAAACCACGCATCGCCGCAACGGTGAAGTGCAGGATGTCGACCAGACACTCGGGCGGCATGTCGACGTCACGCAGTAGCTCGGCCCAGCGCCGTTCCGCGGCCTCCACGTTCAACGATCTATACGCGTGAATCTTGACGTAGAGATCTGGGTCCCCCCGAGCGCCCAGAATCACCTCGATTGCGGCCATATAGGCTGGACTACCGTATATTTTCCAGAGCGTTCGAACCAAGTCATCACAACGCGATTCCAGAGACTGGTTACGTGCTGTGATATCAGCGACGCCGACCGCGAATTCTTCGCAAATGAAGGCGAGGACAGCCAACAGAAGGTCACCCTTGGTGCGAAATTGATGCTGCAAAGCGCCACGTGACACACCAGCACGCTCTGCAACTTCGGCTGTGGTCGTGCGCGCATAACCAAGGACGCTGATTGAGTCAATGGTTGCTTTGATCAACTTCTTGCAGGTGTCGGCGCTCCGCCCCTCCTGTGTCCTGCGTTCCAGATGACTTCCGGCCATCACGCTTGCTTGCGCTCGGTTGCGGCGTCTTGGCAGTAAATCTCTCTGGCGCATCCTATCGTGGTTCCGATGTATGAAGTCATGGTGTCACTCGAGAACTGGAATCAACTAACATGCAATACAGCATGAATGTTAGTTGATTCAATGTCAACGGCCCGGGACGCAAAGAAAGAATCGAAATTTGAAGCTTGTACAACCCCGTGGCCATCCTCGTTCCCCAGTCGAGCGGCCGCGCCTGGTAAGTTGAGTGATGCTCACCCGCCGCGTTCGACCCGCCCCTGTGGTCCCAACCCACGGTTTGGCCCTACTGCGGTTCGGCTGGCTTAGAGATCGCCCCTCCCACAACGCAAAAAGCCCCGCAAGCATTACGCCTGCGAGGCTTCCTGTACTTAGTGTTCCTTGGCTCGACCAGGGCTCGAACCTGGGACCTGCGAATGAACCAACCATGGAGCAAAAGCTGGGGTCGGCGCAATGCGGTTCAGGCTTCGTGAACGAAGCACCGGCACCTTCACATCTGCATCGCCACTCTTGAGCGCTGCAGGCGCGAGACCGTCCACCTGTTGCAGTTAGCTCCTAAGGGCAGGTCTTGATCGCGCCTCGGTTCCCGTCGAACAATGCATTCTTGGCGGCGGTGAAGATACAACTGGCAGAAGTGCCGACTAGCTTCGGCCCAGCCATCCCTGGTTGGTTCGTGTACCCCCAGGAGTTAACCGAAATGATGTCGCCGCTGCCCGCCACGATCGGTTGCAGCCACGGGCCGCCCGATGATCCTCCGGACAGTCCACAGCTTGGCAACCACCAATTGACCGCCCCTTGCGTTGTCATGTCCTCGGCGCAGTACATGAGCTTCGGATCTTCGTTGTACGAGTAGCCCAGCGCGTCCGTGAAATCCGCAGTGTTGGCTCCGGCGGTTCCATCGTTGACGCTCGGGGCGGCAAAGCTGATGCTCATTGAGCCCGCCGCTCCCGCTCCATCAAGGGCGTCCGTTGTTGTAGTTGTGCCTTGGTGCGCTCCTGAATCGGCTACGACGTAAAAGGCGTAGTCCCAAGCAATGTTGTCCGGGAATGTTCTGAGCGTCCAGTTCTCGTCAACGACACCGAACGAAGGAACCCAGCAACCCAACGGATCATTGTTGCAATTCAGATCTGTTCCGGCGCCCGAGGTCCCGGCCTGGTTCGGGATAAACATGACATTCCGAGCGAACGCCTTGTGCGCATCGTCATAAACGCAATGTGCTGCCGTAATGATGATCGAACGATTGCTTGTGCTATCGGTGGCGACTGTGCCGGAACAGACATACCCGTTCCAGTAGGTCTGCGTGGAGTTCGCGGGCATCTCGAAATAAAGGCGTCCGGCAGCAGCTTGAACGGCACCGCCGCCGGGCCATTGCGCGTTGGTGACGGTTCCCGTCCCACCGCCCCCACCACTTCCAGTGGTACCCACGCTGAAACTGATAGATGAGGACGTGGCAGTATTGCCGCCTTTGCCGGCTAAGTCCTTGGCAACGACCCACCAATTCCATTGACCGTCCGAGAAACCCGTAAGCGCAACCGACCAGGTAAGGTTATCGGAGGACTTTGTCGCGGAAAACGACTGCGCCACGCCACCGATTTTCTGAACCTTGAATGTGACGGACTTGACGCCGCTGGCATCCGTGACCGTCGCCGAGAAGGTATGAGCTGAAGGAATCACACTTCCCTCGCCAGGATTCATTCCCGTGATTTCCGGAAGCGTGGTGTCGCTCGATCCACCCCTGCCGCCACTGGGCTTGCCAAAGGGCCAAGGCGTCGCCTCGCGGGGTGCTTCTTGCGCTGCTACGTTGTGGCCGTACGGCACGAGGACTCCGCCCGGTCGTCTCATGTAGCCCAGACCGCGCGGGTCGATCACCAGGTCTCTGGGTATTGCACCAGCCCTGCGCTCACTGGTCCAGTGCTCGATGACGCGCGCCTTGCCCACGTCGATGGGTCTGCGGTCTTGCGCTGCCGCGTTGAGCGAGAACAGCGCGATCAAAAGTGCTACGCCCAGACCGTTCTTGATTCTTTCGTTAGGCATTGCGTCACCTCCTGGAGCCGACTTCGCTCCGGTACAAACGAAAGGTCAGATGACCTCAGTCGAATCAGATCCCCTCAACGGTGAACGATAGCACGGGCAGAGGAACGATCACAGTGAAATGTGGCTCTGAAATTGAAGTTGTACCTGAAGCTGAAGCTGGACTTGGACTCGTCCCTCTTGCACTGGCGGTTTAGCTCGTGATTCTCAAGTAGGAGTGTTGACGGTGGGTGCCATGACCGGCTCCTACGGCAGCACGCAGTTCGACTGCGTTCGGCTGCCCCATGACGCAAAAAAGCCCCGCAAGCATGACGCCTGCGAGGCTCCCTGTGCTTCGTGTTCCTTGGCTCCCCAACGAGAACGAAGGTGCGAACTGGATTGTCGAGCTCGGCCTTTAACGTTCAAGGTGTCTGCGTACTGTGCGAATTCGTCTCGAGACGCAAGAGTTGCTTGCTGCCAAGTTGACTGCTCCGGTGATACGGGTTGTCATCGTTGATTGTTTGTTACTTCTTCAAGGTAACAGGCCTGAGCGGCTCTTCGCGCAGGTCCGGTTGACCGCATGGTTAGAAGTCCTAGGGTCAGTTCTTCTTTACCCATTCGATGGCCATTAGGGCAGAGATCTTCTGCTTCACTTCATTTGCATATGCAGTTGCGATACGTGACTGCTCCGCTTCAATTTGCGTCTCACGCACATGCTGTTGATGCCGCTCTGGTGGTTCACGGTTGGCGAGAAATTCCAGCATCCTGCCCGTGAATCCTTCGGGTGGGGGCAGGGCGGTGGGATTGGCGGCTGCACGAGAAGGAACTTCCCTGTGCTCTACCATTCTGCGCTGCCTAAGCGGCAGTACTTCTGCACCCACAGCCGAGAGTCGTTGGTCAAACAACTTCCGATCGTCGGGGCGTAGTTCCTGTAGTGCAACCGACTCCTTCGCGGTGCTGGTTAAGCAGGCGGGTACGTCAATTGCAAACAGCGTATCAGCGAGGGAAGACCTTGCAGGAATTGGCAGCGATTCGGGTTGCTCAAGTAACCCAGTGCATTTCGCGCCGGCGAAAAAGACATAGTCCGTTACTACTGTTGCCCGAACACGCGCATAAGCTCTTTCGAGGGCAGCGTTCGCAACCGAAAGCTCCACTTCCTTCTTTGCGATTGCCTCATCGAGAAGCGTCTTCTGATACAGCGGAATGACCGTGAAATATATGGCTCCAACGGTGAAGAGGAAGAGGCCAAACTGAGAAAAATGACTGAGCCGAAGGAGCCAAACGTCCAGTTGCCGAGATTTTTTCACAGGTCTATTCGCTCGCGCGCTGGGACGCGCTAGTGGCTGACGGAGACGTTTTTGGTGACGGAATGTCGACATACGACTTCTAAGGTGCTAGCTCAGGGATTAAAGCCGACTTGCCCGCGAAGCATTCCTTGGAGCGGCCGGTTAGTTTTCCACATGGATCTTGACTACCTGGGCCACCCTGGCGATGGCAGTCTCAAAAGCCGTCAGATACGAGCGATACATTTCAGAGTAAGGCGATGGGTCGAAGGTTTTCACCCAGGCGTCGTAATCCTTTAGCTGAGCAATACGCTGATTGATATTGAACTGGGCCATTTGTGCGGACGCAACCATTACGTCAGCAACTGACTCTCGTAATTCAGGAAAGTAGAGTTTTTGAATCATCCATGCCCTATCCAGTGGGGATGGGACATTGTGAGTCTCTTTAGAAAAGACAAGCTTGTTATTATTGTCGTTCAGCCAATCGGAGTGCGCATACAGACTCTCGACCATCGCTTCAGCTCTTTCGCGAAGAAGCTTCTTGCGCTCGCGCTTACCGGCAAATATATAAGTAAGGTAATGGCTGATAGCACCACCTAAGATAGCTAGCATTGCACCAATGAGAACAGGAAGAAGTTCTATGGCCTCTGAGAGTAGTGAAGGCTGGTCAGGTGTCATGGCTGTTAAAAACTAACGATTTCGTAAAGGGTTTCGTGTTAGCGGCGTCACAGTGAACGAGAGCGAAATTTCTTGATACGATTGTTAGGACTTTAGAGTACTAAGTGAGCCTAACGAAAATCCGTCGACTTGTGATATGCGTCCTCTCCACCAAACTCCTCTATTGCTCGGAATAGGATCTCCATTGGTATTGAAGAATCTTGCGTCTTTGATATGTATGTAACTGGGTGGTGGCGCGTCTCCCTCTTCCGAAGAGTAAATATCACCATTCTTTGCAAAGGTCGCTCTTACGTCTTCAGCGGCTTCACTGTCGGTAATAGCGCTAGCAAAATCACTAGCAAAGCCTTCGAAGTATTCTTTGCCACCAATAAGTTGGCCAGACACTAAGAACCCACCAACATTTAGCGTTATTCCAAAGTTGAAGTCGCCAAGATTAACAAAATTGACAAGGGTTTGGAGAAACCAATCATTGTCAACAACTCGTATTACTTGCGTTGATTCTTTGCTCTCTTCAGTCATGTCATCTCCTCGTTTGTATTCCCAGCTTTGATTTAGCGCAACAGTTTTCGCGCTAACCCCAACCGGTGCTGTACAAGCGCGGCTAGTGTATGAATGGGTTGGGTCCCGACAACAAGTTGCGGCTGACCACGCTGCATAACTCGTCAAAAAATTGCCGACAAGAGCAGCAGCGGGCTTGGCCCCCGTCCAAGTAACACGGGGTCCTACGGATACAAAGGTCGACTGTAAGCCCAATCGTTCGGTGCGGCCACTAAACAAAAGTGTGAATGCTGCCCCGAGGTGGCCCCCGGTGGCGAGGCAATGGGGGAGGTCATGGCCAGCCCCCGATCGGGCCACCCTGGGCAGCACCTGGTGGTAGTGCCGCCCCCGCCCCCGATGCCGGTCCCGAAAACAAAACAGGCCGGCAACTTTCGTCACCAGCCTGTCGTCATTCCTTGGCTCCCCGACCAGGGCTCGAACCTGGGACCTGCGGATTAACAGTCCGTCGCTCTACCAGCTGAGCTATCGGGGAATACAGCCCGCAATAATAACGTGGGTCGCCCCCGCGCTGCAAATCAGCTTTGCTAAATCAGCCGGCCATCACCGCGGCCATGGCCTTGGCGACGGTGTCGAGGTTGCCCTTGTTCAGCGAAGCAACGCAGATCCGGCCCGAACTTACCGCGTAGACGCCGAACTCGGTGCGCAGTCGATCGACCTGGGTTGCGCTCAACCCTGAATAGGAGAACATTCCGCGCTGGCGCACGACGTAGTCGAGGTCGGAGGTAACGCCGTTGGCCTTGAGCCGCTCGACGAGGCCGGCGCGCATTTCGCGAATCCGGTCACGCATCCCGGCAAGTTCCTGTTCCCAGAGCTGGCGCAGCTTGGGATCCGCCAGCACGGTTGCCACTATCGCCTCGCCGTGAGTCGGCGGCGTCGAGTAGTTGGTGCGGATCACACGCTTGACCTGGCTGACCACCCGTGCGGTCTCGTCCTTGTCGCTGGTGACGATCGACAGCGCGCCCACCCGTTCGCCATAGAGCGAAAACGACTTGGAGAACGAACTGGCGACGAAGAAATTCATCCCCGAAGAGGTGAAGGTTCGCACGGCAACCGCGTCGGGCTCGATCCCGTCGCCGAAACCTTGATAGGCAATGTCGAGGAACGGCACCGCACCGGACTTCTTCAGTGCAGCTACGACCTGTTGCCACTGCTCCGGCTGGATATCGACCCCGGTGGGGTTGTGACAGCAGGCATGCAGCAGCGCGATCGACCCGGCGGGCAGGGCGGCCAGGGCCGCGATCATCTCGTCGAAGCGCACACCCTTGGTGGCGGCGTCGTAATACGGGTAGGTCTGGACCTTGAATCCGGCCGCCTCGAACAGCGCCCGATGATTCTCCCAGCTCGGATCGCTGATCCACAGGCCAGCCTGCGGGTTTATCCGGCGCAGGAAGTCGGCTCCGACCTTGAGCGCCCCGGTACCACCGAGCGCCCCGAAAGTGGCGACCCGACCGTCGCGCAGCAGCGCCGAGTCCGCTCCGAAGAGCATCTCCTGCACTGCGCGGTTGTAGGCGGCAATCCCTTCGATCGGCAGATAACCGCGGGGCAGGGCAGCTTCGATCCGTTGCTTCTCGGCTTCGCGCACTGCAGCGAGCAGAGGGACCTTGCCGGCTTCATTGGTATAGACGCCGGCCCCGAGATTGACCTTGTTGGGACGCGTGTCGAGGTTGTATGCCTCAGTGAGACCCATGATCGGGTCGCGCGGCGCCAGTTCGACCGCCGCGAAGATGGAGGTTTGCATCGCTTAGCCTAAGTAGTTGATATGTGAGTAAAAATGCCGACCTTGGTAAAATTCTGTGCACAAACTTTGTGCAGACCACTAGCTTTTTGCTGGCGCCACAGCGATAATGCGCGATTGGCTGAAAAGCAATTGCGTCTGGCGCAACGACTTCCCTGACGCACTTTGTTGCAGCGCAACGAATAAATCGTTAAATCAAGTAAATGTTAGCACGGGCCACCCCCTCCAAATGACCAACACGGCAAGCGACGGCCAAAGGTTCCTGAGTTTCGAAGGTAGCCCCTTCCAGCTCTTTGAACCGTTCAGTCCGGCTGGCGACCAGCCGGAGGCGATCGCGCAGCTGTGCGCGGGGCTGGCTGACGGTCTGAGCTACCAGACGTTGCTGGGGGTGACCGGTTCGGGCAAGACCTTCACGATGGCGCAGGTGATTGCGCGCACCGGCCGTCCGGCGCTGATCCTGGCACCCAACAAGACCCTCGCCGCGCAGCTCTACGCCGAAATGCGTGAGTTCTTCCCGCACAACGCGGTCGAGTACTTCGTTTCCTATTACGACTACTACCAGCCCGAAGCCTACGTCGCTCAGCGAGACCTCTATATAGAGAAGGACTCGTCGATCAACGAGCACATCGAGCAGCTGCGGCTCTCGGCTACCAAATCGCTGCTCGAGCGCCGGGACACGATCATCGTCGCCAGCGTCTCGTGCATCTACGGGATCGGCAACCCGCAGGACTATCACGCGATGGTGCTGACGCTGCGGGTGCGCGACCGCATCGACCGGCGCAGCCTGATGCAGCGCCTGGTGGCGATGCAGTACCAGCGCAACGAGACCGAGTTCACGCGCGGCACCTTCAGGGCCCGGGGCGAGACCATCGACGTGTTTCCGGCGGAACACGCCGAGCTGGCGGTGCGCATCGAACTGTTCGACGACGAGATCGAGAGTCTGCAACTGTTCGACCCGCTGACCGGACGGGTGCGCCAGAAGATTCCGCGCTTCACGGTCTATCCCTCATCGCACTACGTGACCCCGCGCGCGACCGTGCTACGGGCGATCGAGGACATCAAGCTCGAGTTGCGCGACCAGATCGCGCTGTTCCAGGAGCAGGGCAAGCTGGTCGAAGCGCAGCGTATCGAGCAGCGCACCCGGCTCGACATCGAGATGCTCCAAGAGGTCGGTTTCTGCAAGGGCATCGAGAACTATTCGCGCCATCTGGTCGGCGGCAAGGCCGGCGATCCGCCCGCGACCCTGATCGATTACCTCCCTGCCGACGCGCTGATGATCGTCGACGAGAGTCACGTCACCGTGGGTCAGCTCGGTGGCATGTTCCGCGGCGACCGCTCGCGCAAGCAGACGCTGGTCGAGTTCGGTTTCAGGCTGCCGTCGGCGCTCGACAACCGGCCGCTGCGCTTCGAGGAATTCGAGGCACGGGTGCGCCAGTGCGTCTTCGTGTCGGCGACGCCGGGGACGCACGAGCTGGAGAAGTCTGGACAGATCGTGGAGCAACTGGTGCGCCCGACCGGGTTGGTTGATCCGGCCCTCGAGGTTCGCCCGGCGTCGAATCAGGTCGATGACCTGCTCGGCGAGATCGGCGAGCGCGTGGCCAGGGGCGATCGCGTGTTGGTGACTACGATCACCAAGCGCATGGCCGAGGACCTGACCGATTACCTCTCCGAGCACAGTATCAAGGCCCGTTACCTGCATGCCGACGTGGACACGGTCGAACGGGTCGAGATCATCCGCGACCTGCGCCTGGGCGTGTTTGACGTCCTGGTCGGCATCAATCTGCTGCGCGAGGGGCTGGACTTGCCCGAGGTCTCGCTGGTCGCGATTCTCGACGCCGACAAGGAAGGTTTCCTGCGCTCCACCCGCAGCCTGATCCAGACCATCGGCCGTGCGGCCAGGCACCTGGAGGGCAGTGCGATCCTCTACGGCGACCGGATCACCGATTCGATGCGCCGGGCCATCGAGGAGACCGACCGCCGGCGCAACCGCCAGCTTGCTTTCAACGCCAGCAACGGGATTGTTCCGCGCGGGGTGCGCCGCCAGGTGCGTGAGCTGATCGACGGGATCGGCGGCCAGAGCCAGGAAGCGGCCCAGGCGTTGCGGGTGGCCGACGTGGAACTGCGCTATACGGCGCTGGGCGAAAAGGGCCTGGCGCGCGAGATCAAGCGGCTCGAGAAGGAAATGCTCGGGCACGCAAGAAATCTGGAGTTTGAGAAGGCGGCCGAGGTCCGCGACGAGCTCGCAGTGCTGAAGGAAAGGGTTTTTGGGGCAACGGGGAGTTCGGGTGAACTCACGCTTGCGACCGGACGTGCTGCCTAGGGGCAGAACGGACGGGGGACTAGACAGAACTTGAAATGGATATTGAAATGGGAAGAAGAGAACCGATATCGTTCGCCATGAACACTAGAGTGCTATTCGTCTGCACCGGGAATATCTGCCGCTCGCCGATGGCGGAAGGCGTATTCCGCGCGCTCGCGCGCCAGGCCGGGCTGGAGTCCGCCGTCAGCGTCAGTTCGGTGGGCACGCACGCATTTCACGTCGGCGAGGCGCCGGACCCGCGTGCCCAGGCGGCTGCGGGGCGGCGTGGCTATGAGATTTCAGGCCTGCAGGCCAGCCGGGTCAAGGACAAGGATTTCGAAGAGTTCGACCTGATCCTGGCCATGGACTGGGACAATCTGGCGCTGCTCCAGCAGATGGCACCGAAGCACCTGCGGCACAAGCTGCAGTTGCTGATGCGTTTCGCGACCGATCACGAGTCGGCCACGATTCCCGACCCTTACTACGGCAATGCCCAGGGTTTCGAACAGACCCTCGACTACATCGAAGACGCCTGCAACGGGCTCATCGAGGTCGTGAAGCGGCGTTCTACGCAGTACGCGGCGGCGTGAGGCTGGTGCCTGGCGCCATCGGCAAAGGGTAGGTTGACCGGGTCACCATGGTGACCCGGCGGCAGGCGGTGAGAGGGGCCTTTTTTTGCGCCGGCGCACTTTCGTAAAATGCTGCGCCACAATGCAAAAAACCATTTTACAAATACGGTTTCTGTACTAAAATGGTCGGAATAGATATACTTGACTGAAATGGTTGGGTATTCCTAACCGCATCGCAACAAAACTTGCTGGAGAATAGCCATGAGATTGACGACCAAGGGTCGGTTCGCAGTGACCGCTATGATCGATCTGGCCATGCGTGAGCATCTCGGCCCGGTGACGTTGGCTGGGATTGCCGACCGTCAGGACATCTCCCTTTCCTACCTGGAGCAGTTGTTCGGCAAGTTGCGCCGCAACGCCATAGTTGAAAGCACCAGGGGTCCAGGCGGCGGCTACTCGCTGGCGCGGAAGATGAGCGAAATATCGGCGGCCGACATCGTGTTTGCGGTCGACGAGCCGCTCGACGCCACCCGTTGCCGCGGCAAGTCGAACTGCACCGAAGCCGGCCCCTGCATGACCCATGAGCTGTGGATGACGCTCAACCAGAAAATGGTCGAATACCTGCAGTCGGTGAAGCTCTCGGCGCTGGTCGAGTCGCAGAAGGGCGACGAAGGCAAGAAGTCGCGCAAGATTTCCGTGCTCAAGGAGCACCGCGCGGCGCTGGAATTCCCGACCTCGACCTTGCAGAAGATCAAGATCGACCAGGGCCATCTCAGTACCGTTTGAGGGTTGTACCAATGAAATTGCCGATCTACCTCGACAACGCCGCGACCACTCCGGTCGATCCGCGCGTGGTCGAGAAGTTGGTGCCGTATCTGAACGTCGAATTCGGCAATCCGGCCTCGCGCAGTCACTCCTATGGCTGGACTGCCGAGCACGCCGTCGAGGAAGCGCGCGGCCACGTGGCGGCGCTGCTCAACTGTGATCCGCGCGAAATCGTCTGGACTTCGGGCGCAACCGAATCGTCGAACCTGGCCATCAAGGGAGCGGCACACTTCTATCGAGAGCGTGGCCAGCACCTGATCACGGTCAGGACCGAGCACAAGGCGACCCTGGACACGATGCGTGAGCTCGAGCGCCAGGGCTTCGAGGTGACCTACCTCGAGGTTCAGGAAGATGGCCTCATAGACCCAGCGGCATTCGAGGCGGCTTTGCGCCCGGACACGATCCTGGTGTCGATGATGATGGTCAACAACGAGATCGGCGTGATCCAGGACGTGGCGGGTTTCGGCGAGTTGCTGCGTTCCCGCGGAATTCTCTTTCACGTCGATGCGGCGCAGGCGACCGGCAAGATGCCGATCGATCTGCAGACGCTCAAGATCGACCTGATGTCGGTCTCGGCGCACAAGACCTACGGCCCCAAGGGGGTCGGCGCGTTGTACGTGCGGCGCAAGCCGCGGGTACGGATCGAGGCGCAGATTCATGGCGGTGGCCACGAGCGCGGCATGCGTTCGGGAACCCTGCCCACCCACCAGATTGTCGGGATGGGCGAGGCCTACCGGATTGCCCGCGAGGAAATGGCGACCGAAAACGAGCGTATCCGGATGTTGCGCGACCGGCTCTGGCGCGGACTCAGCGAGATGGACGAGGTCTATCTCAACGGTGACGTCGAACAGCGTATCCCGCACAACCTCAACGTCAGCTTCAACTACGTCGAGGGCGAGTCGCTGATCATGGCGATCAAGGACATCGCGGTCTCGAGTGGTTCGGCCTGCACGTCGGCGAGCCTCGAGCCGTCGTACGTGTTGCGTGCCCTGGGCCGCAGCGACGAGCTGGCGCACAGCTCAATCCGCTTCTCGCTGGGTCGTTTCACCACCGAGGAAGAAATCGATTTCGCCATTACGACGCTCCACCAGAAGGTGGGCAAGCTGCGCGAGATGTCGCCCCTGTGGGAAATGGCTCAGGAAGGAATTGACCTGGATACCGTCCAGTGGGCAGCGCATTGAGCGCGGTCCGGGCGATCCGGGAACCGGGAAATAGACATGGCCTATAGCGAAAAAGTGATCGACCATTACGAGAACCCGCGCAATGTCGGCGCGTTCGACAAGTCCGATCCCCAGGTCGGGACCGGGATGGTCGGAGCCCCCGCCTGCGGCGACGTGATGAAGCTGCAGATCAAGGTCAACGCGGCGGGCATCATTGAGGACGCCAAGTTCAAGACCTATGGTTGCGGCTCGGCGATTGCCTCGTCGTCGCTGGTCACGTCCTGGGTAAAGGGCCGTTCGCTCGACGATGCGGCCGCGATTCGCAACACTGAGATCGCCGAGGAGCTGGCGCTGCCGCCGGTCAAGATCCACTGCTCGATCCTCGCCGAGGATGCGATCAAGGCGGCGGTCGCGGATTACCGCAAGAAGCATGGCAGCACAGCAGTGAAGGCCGAATCGGATCAGGCAGCTTGAGCACGGAGCAAGGTGAAATGGCAGTGACTCTCACAGAAGCCGCCGCAACCCGGGTCAACCGTTTCATGGAGAAGCGCGGATCGGGCATCGGGGTGCGGCTGGGTGTCAAGACCACGGGTTGTTCGGGGCTGGCATACAAGATCGAATTTGTCGACGGCGCCAATCCCGAGGACGTCGAATTCGTCAGTCACGGGGTGCGCTTGCTGGTCGATCCCAAGAGCCTGCCGTATCTCGACGGCACCGAGTTGGATTTCGTGCGCGAGGGCCTGAGCGAAGGTTTCCAGTTCAAGAACCCCAACGTCAAGAGCGAGTGCGGCTGTGGGGAGTCGTTCACGATCTAGAATCTCGGCTTGGCGCCGGGTCGAGCTCCGTGGCTCGGGAAGGCGGCATGAAGCCGCCTTTTTCTTTTGGGTCGCGACGACCGTATGAATGCGCTGAAGAAAAACCACTTCGAACTGTTCTCGCTCACGCCGGCGTTTGCGCTTGATCGGCGCGAGCTTGACGACGTCTATCGGCGCGTCATGTCGGCGGTTCATCCCGACCGCTACACCGGCACCAGCGCTGCCGAGCAGCGGCTGGCCCAGCAACTGTCGGCGCAAGCCAACGAGGCCTATCGCACTCTTGCCGAACCGGTCTCGCGGGGTCGTTACCTGTGCGAAATCAACGGCGTCGATCCCCAGATCGAGTCCAATACCGCGATGCCGGCCGATTTCCTGATGCGCCAGCTCGACTGGCGCGAGCGGCTCGAGGAGGCGACTCAGGCGCGCGCTCGCGGCGCACTCGACGAACTGGCTGCGGAACTGGCCACGTTGCGTGACGAAATCACCGTGATGCTCGCGCGCGCGCTCGATGCCGAGCACGATTACCACGCCGCTGCTGACCTGGTCAGGCAGCTTCTCTTTGTCGACCGTTTCGCCACCGAGCTGGAGCGCGCCGAGGAATCGATCGCTGCACTGGCGTAAACCAAGAAGAACATGGCACTCCTGCAGATCTCCGAACCCGGCCAGGCCCCCGACCCGCATCAGCACCGGCTGGCTGCCGGGATCGACCTCGGCACCACCAATTCGCTGGTCGCGACCGTGCGTTCGGGAATCAGTGAAGTGATCCAGGACGAGCGCGGACGGCCGCTGTTGCCATCGGTGGTGCGCTATTGCCCCGACGCTACGGTGGCGGTTGGCGCCGATGCGCTGGCGCAAGCCAGCACCGACCCGACCAACACCATTGTTTCGGTCAAGCGCCTGATGGGGCGGGGCATCAACGACGTGCAGATCGATCGCGCGGCTTACGGCCTGATCGATGCGCCCGGAATGGTGCGCTTGCGCACCCGGGCCGGCGACAAGAGTCCGGTCGAAGTATCGGCGGAGATCCTGCGCACCCTGCGCCAGCGCGCCGAGGAGGCGCTCGGGGGCGAACTCAACGGGGTCGTGATCACGGTGCCGGCTTACTTCGACGATGCCCAGCGCCAGGCGACCCGCGACGCGGGACGGCTCGCCGGCCTCGAGGTTTTGCGGCTGCTCAACGAACCGACGGCGGCCGCGCTGGCGTATGGGCTGGACAATGCCGCCGAGGGGATCTACGCCGTCTACGATCTGGGCGGAGGCACTTTCGACGTCTCGATCCTGCGCCTGACCAAGGGTGTCTTCGAGGTTGTGGCAACGGGCGGTGACAGTGCGCTTGGCGGTGACGATTTCGATCGGCGTATCGTCGAATGGGCACTGCGCGAAACCGGATCGACCGGCGCCAACGTCGAGCCGGGTGACTGGCACGAGTCCGGAGACTGGCGGGCGCTGCTGATCGAAGCCCGACGCTCGAAGGAGGTGCTGTCGCGCGAACCAATGACGACCTTCTCGGTGCAGTTGTCGGACGCAACCCGCGTCCGGCTGCCGCTCACGGTCGAGCGTTTCGAGGAGTTGACCGCCGACCTGCTGGCCCGAACCATCAGCTCCACCAGGCAGGCATTGCGCGATGCGCGGCTGCAGGTCGATGACGTCAAGGGGGTGGTGCTGGTTGGCGGCTCGACGCGGATGCCGCAGGTGCGCCGCGCGGTCTCCGAGTACTTCGAGAAGGAGCCGCTCACCGGGATCGATCCCGATCAGGTGGTCGCGCTGGGCGCCGCGACCCAGGCCAACCTGCTCGCGGGCAACCGCTCGGCCGGTGACGACTGGCTGTTGCTCGACGTGATCCCGTTGTCGCTGGGCATCGAAACGATGGGCGGGCTGGTCGAGCGGATCATCTATCGCAACGCGTCGATTCCGGTGTCGCGGTCCCAGGAATTCACCACTTTCAAGGACGGCCAGACGGCCCTGGCGCTGCACGTCGTCCAGGGTGAACGCGACCTGGTCGAGGATTGCCGCTCGCTGGCACGCTTCGAGCTGCGGGGAATTCCGAAGATGGGTGCCGGTGCGGCACGGATTCGGGTGACCTTCCAGGTCGATGCCGACGGCTTGCTCTCGGTCAACGCCACCGAACTCTCGAGCGCAGTGGCGGCGAGCGTCGCGGTCAAGCCCTCCTACGGGCTGACCGACGAGGAAATCGGCGCCATGCTCCAGAACGCGCACGACGCGGCCGGCAGTGACGCCCAGGCGCGGGCCTTGCGCGAGCAACAGGTCGAGGCCGAGCGCCTGATCGAAGCAACCCGGGCGGCACTGGACGCGGATGGTGCCCTGGTGGGCGCCGACGAACGGGTGCGCATCGACCAGCTGCTTGCCAAACTGGCCCAGGCGCGCGGCGGCGATGATTCACAGGCGATTCGCCAGGCGATCAGCACGCTCTCGATCGGTACCGAAGGATTCGCGGCGCGGCGGATGGATCGTGCGGTCGCCCGCGCACTGGCCGGGCACGCCATCAACGAGATCGGAAACTGACCATGCCGCGAATTCGGGTGTTGCCCCACGAAAGCCTTTGTCCGCAGGGGACCGAGTTTGAGGTCGAGAGCGGCGTCAGCCTGTGCCGCGAGCTGCTCGATCATGACATCGCGATCGAACACGCCTGCGAGATGTCGTGCGCCTGCACCACCTGTCACGTGATAGTTCGCGAGGGCTTCGACGCGCTCCCCGAATCGCAGGAAAAGGAAGATGACCTCCTGGACCGGGCCTGGGGCCTGACGATGCTCTCCAGGCTCTCGTGCCAGGTCGAGGTCGGTGATACCGATCTGGTGATCGAGCTGCCGAAGTACACCATCAACCTCGAACGCGAGTAACGCGCCGCGTGCCGCGTGCCGGCAGTGGAGGAGAGCAACAATGAACTGGACCGATACCCTTGATGTGGCCATTGCGCTGGCCGAGGCTCATCCCGAGACCGATCCGCGCACGATTCTGTTCACCGACCTGCACAACATGGTGCTGGCGCTGCCCGGTTTCACGGGCGATCCGAAGCGCACCGGCGAGCGCATTCTCGAGGCTATCCAGCAAGCCTGGATCGACGAGCGCGACTGAGCTCCTGCCACGCGCGTTTGCGGCGCCGGCCGTCTCGCCGGCTCAGTCTTCGCGCTTGAGCGCCGGGAACAGGATCACGTCACGAATATTGGCGCTGTCGGTGAGCAGCATCACCAGCCGGTCGATGCCGATGCCACAGCCCCCGGTGGGTGGCAGTCCGTATTCGAGCGCCCGGATGAAGTCGGCGTCGTAGTACATCGCCTCCTCGTCGCCGGCTTCCTTGGCAGCGACCTGCTCCTGGAAACGCGCCGCCTGGTCTTCGGCGTCGTTGAGCTCCGAGAAACCATTGGCCATTTCGCGCCCGGTGATGAACAGCTCGAAGCGCTCGGTGATGCCCGGGCGCTCGTCTGATTCGCGGGCCAGGGGCGAGACCTCGACCGGATAGTCGATGATGAAGGTCGGCTGGATCAGCTTCGACTCGGCGGTCTCCTCGAACAGCACCAGTTGCAGTGCTCCCAGTCCCGCCCGGAGCAGCTGCGGCTCAGCGGTGTCGACGCCCAGCCGCTGCAGTTCGGTGCGCAGGAAGGCGGCATCCTCGAGTTGTCCGGGTTCGTAACCAGGGGCGTACTTGGCAATGGCCCCGGTAATCGTCAGCCGGTCGAAAGGCTTGCCCAGGTCGATCATTTCGCCCTGATAGGGCACCAGGGTGGCACCGGTGGCGGCGATCGCCGCGTCGCGGATCAACTCCTCGGTGAAGTCCATCAGCCACCGGTAGTCGGTGTAGGCCGCATAGAACTCCATCATCGTGAATTCGGGGTTGTGGCGCGGGCTGATGCCTTCGTTGCGGAAATTGCGGTTGACCTCGAAGACCCGCTCGAAGCCGCCGACGATCAGCCGCTTGAGAAACAACTCGGGAGCGATGCGCAGGAACATCTCCTGGTCGAGCGCGTTGTGATGAGTCACGAACGGGCGGGCAATCGCGCCGCCGGGGATCATGTGCAGCATCGGCGTCTCGACTTCGAGAAAGCCGTTGGAGAGCATGTACGAGCGGATCGCATGGATGATTGTGCTGCGCCGCACGAAGGTGTCGCGGACGTTGGCGTTGACCATCAGGTCGACGTAGCGCTGGCGGTAGCGTACTTCCTGGTCGACCAGCCCATGGAACTTGTCGGGCAGCGGACGCAGCGACTTGGAGAGCAGGCGCAGGCGCGAGCAGCGCACCGAAAGTTCACCCTTCATGGTCTTGAACAAGGTGCCTTCGGCGGCGATGATGTCGCCCAGATCCCAGTGTTTGAAGGACTCGTGCGCGTCGGCGCCGATGCCCTCGTTGTTGACCCAGAGCTGGATCCGGCCAGTGCCGTCCTGGATCGTGGCGAAGCTCGCCTTGCCCTGGACCCGCTTGAGCATCATGCGCCCGGCCAGCGACACCCGGACATCTTCGGCGGCCAGTTCCTCGCGCGACTTGAAGCCGTAATGTTCAGCGATGGTGCCCGCCCGGTGCTCGGGGCGGTAGTCGTTGGGAAAGGCCACCCCGGCCGTCCGAATCTGGGCCAGTTTGGCGCGGCGCTCGGCGATGATCTGGTTCTCGTCGCTGGGCACCGTGGCGGGCGTTGCGGGCTGGGATTCGTTGTTCACTTGGTCACCGCGGGTTGATGGATTCTGGGATCGGGCAGGGCGCTCACAGGCCCTGCTTGAGGCTGGCCCCGATGAAAATGTCGAGGTCGCCGTCGAGCACGGCCTTGGTGTTGCTGGTCTCGACGTTGGTGCGCAGGTCCTTGATGCGGGAGTTGTCCAGCACGTAGGAGCGGATCTGGTGCCCCCAGCCAATGTCGCTCTTGCCGGCCTCGACCTTGTCCTGCTCGGCCTGGCGCTTGCGCTGCTCAAGTTCGTAGAGCCGCGCCTTGAGCATTTTCATCGCCTCGTCACGGTTGCGGTGCTGGGAGCGATCGTTCTGGCACTGCACGACGGTTCCGGTCGGGTTGTGCGTGATCCTGACCGCCGACGAAGTCTTGTTGACGTGCTGGCCGCCGGCGCCGGAGGCGCGGTAGGTATCGATGCGCAGGTCGGCGGGATTGATCTCGATCTCGATCGAGTCGTCGATTTCGGGATAGACGAATACCGAGGCGAAGGAAGTGTGGCGCCCGCCGCCGGAATCGAATGGCGATTTGCGCACCAGGCGATGGATCCCGGTCTCGGTGCGCAAATGACCGTAGGCGTATTCGCCGTTGACCCGGATCGTGGCGCCCTTGATGCCGGCGACATCACCCTCGGACTCTTCGAGGACTTCGGCCTGGAAGTCCTTGCGTTCGCAGTAGCGCAGGTATTGGCGCAACAGCATTGCCGCCCAGTCCTGGGCCTCGGTGCCGCCGGCGCCGGCCTGGATCTCCAGGAAGCAGGGACTGGGGTCGGCAGGGTTAGAGAACATCCGGCGGAATTCGAGGGCCTCGACATCGGCGCTGACCGGGTCCATGTCCTTTTCGAGCGCGAACAGCGTCTCGTCGTCGTCTTCGCCGCGGGCCATCTCGAAGAGTTCACCGGCGTCGCTGAGCGTCGAGTCGAGTCCGGAGAGCGACCCCACCACCGATTCGATTGATTTCTTCTCGCGGCCCAGCTCCTGGGCGCGTTGCGGATCGTCCCAGACGTCGGGCGCTTCCAGCAGGCTGTTGACTACTTCGAGCCGATTCTTGCGGTTGTCGAAGTCAAAGATACCCCCTGAGAGCAGCAACACGCTCTCTGAGGTCGGTGATCCGCGAATCGATCTGATTGAGGCGCTCGGCTTCCATTGGTACGCACCGGTTTTGGTAAACCCAACATTATAGGCGACCAACCGGTTGCCAAACCGCGTCCGTGGCCAATCAGGACGGCGCCACCGCCTCCACCAGCCACTGGAGCGTGGCCCGTCCCTGATACTCGTTGCGCCCGATCCGGTACGCGATCTCGGCGCTCACCGGCAACGGGTCGACGCGCTGGAACGCGATCGCATCCACCCGTTTCCCGGCAAAACGCAACTCGAGCTTGAGATGTGCCCCGCCAACCACCCGCTGGCCAAGCACCTCGACCCGGTCACAGAACAGCGGTTCCGGGAATCCCTGGCCCCAGATCTGCTCGGCCAGGGTATCGGCCAGAGTGAGATCGACGGTGGCATCGGCGAGCGAGCCATCGGTCAGCAGCTCGCGCTCGAAAGCGGCGCGGTCGGCCATCTCGGCCACCGCCTGCTCGAACACCTGCTCGAAACGCTCGCGGTCAGCGGCGAGGATTGTCAGTCCGGCAGCCATGGCGTGTCCGCCGTAGCGCACCAGCAGCCCGGGCGCGATCGTGCTGACCCGCTCGAGCACATCGCGCAGGTGGACGCCGGGAATCGAGCGCCCCGAGCCGCGCAGCATCAGCGGCTCGGCGCTGGCCGGCGCCAGCGCCACCGCCGGGCGATGGAGCCGATCCTTCAGCCGGCCGGCAACCAGTCCGACCAGGCCTTCGTGCCAATCCGGCCGGTGCGCGACCACGCACAACCGCGCGGGGTCGAAGTCGACGATGCCGTCGAGCGCCTGCTCGCGCATCGACTGCTCGATGCCGCGCCGCTGGCGGTTGACCGCGTCGAGTTCGCCGGCCAGGCGCGCCGCCGTCTCGGGGTCGTCGCTGAGCAGGCATTCGATGCCCAGTGAAATGTCCTGCAGGCGTCCTGCGGCGTTCACTCGTGGGCCGAGCGCGAAGCCCAGGTCGGTGCTGCCGGTGCGGTGCTCGTCGCGCCCGGCCACCCGCAGCAGGGCCCGGATGCCGGCGTTCGCTCGGCCGGCGCGAATTCGCCGCAGGCCGGCGCCTACCAGCAGCCGATTGTTGCGATCGAGCCGCACGACGTCGGCGACCGTGCCCAGCGCGACCAGATCGAGCAGTTGTCCGAGCGGCGGTTCGGAACCCGCGAAGGCGTTGCGGGCGCGCAGTTCGGCGCGCAGCGCGAGCAGGGTGTAGAACATCACCCCGGCACCACACAGGTTCTTGCTGGGGAAGGCGCAACCCGGCTGGTTGGGGTTGACGATGGCCGCCGCCGCCGGCAATTGTTCTCCCGGGAGGTGGTGGTCGGTCACGATGACCCGCATCCCGGCCGCGTTGGCGTGCGCGACACCCGCGACGCTGGTGATGCCGTTGTCGACCGTGATCAGCCAGTCGGGGCGTCCCAGCCGCGGGTGGTTGCCGGCCAGATCGACGATGGCCGTGCTCAGCCCGTAGCCGTGCTCGAAGCGGTTGGGCACCAGGTAGTCGACGTTGGCGCCCATCATTCTCAGGCCCCGCACCGCCACGGCCGAGGCGGTCGCGCCATCGCAGTCGTAGTCGCCGATGACGCACAGCTTGGCACCGTCGGCAATGGCGTCGGCCAGCAGAGCGGCGGCCTGGCCGGCGCCGAGCAGCGCAGCGGGTGGGAGCAGGGCAGCAAGGTCCTGGCCCAGTTCGGCAGGAGAAGCGATCCCGCGGGCGGCCAGCACCCGCGCCAGGACCGGGTCGATGCCGGCGCTCAACAGGCGCTGGGCCGCCGCGGCCGGCACCTCCCGCCGGCGGAACAGCGCCTCAGCCATGACGCCCAGAGCCCGACGCCAGGCGGGCAGGATCGAAGCGGCGCCAGAACTTCCAGCCGTCAGCGGGACTCCAGCCCAGCCTGACGATGCGTTCGCGTCCGGTCAATACCAGTTCCAGTTCCCGAGCCCGCGGCACCTTGTCCAGCACCGGAGTCAGCGCAGCCCCCAGAGCGCTCCATCCCGTGGTGATGCCGCGCCAGTCGGCCCCGGCGGTGTCCTGGTCCCAGAGCGCGAATTCGAGCAGCACGGGCTGTTGTTCGCTCAGTGCCTGGACGAGTTCGTCGTATCCGGCGTCTGCGGCGCTCGCCGGTGGTGTCCACTCGCGCACCGGCACGCCGGCCGCACGCGCCAATCCGGCGAGAACCGGTGTCTGGGCCAGCACCCGCGAGAAGGGCGCACCTTGCGCGCTCGGCTGAGTGCAATGACCCTCGATCCACACGCTGTTTACCGCTTCCTCGCTCCGGGCCTCGCGGGCGATGTTCACCGGATGATCGTGCCAGAGCATCTGGATCTCGTCGTGCAGGCGGCGCCAGCGCCAGGTGTCCTCGCCGTCGGGCAGGAACTCGAAGATGTCGCGACCGCTCGCCAGCGCGCTCGACCAGGGCACGAGGCGCAGCGGCGGTGCGCAGCGCAGGCGCCAGCGCTCGGCGCCGATTGGTTCGAACCGGACTTCGCGGCCGGAGAAATGATCGTTGACGATCGCCAGCAGCGCCTCGGCTTCATTGCTGGTAAGCGCTGTGCCGCTCGGCGGCGACAGGATGATGTGGTCGCGAGCCAGCTGCAGGTGCACCGGCCGCACGATCCAGTCGTCAGCGGGCAGGTCGCTTTCACTGGCAGTCCAGCCGTTGTAGGCGCCGATGCTGGCCGAGCGATCGACGCTGAAGATTTCGCGCAGCCAGGTTTCGTGGGCCAGCTCGCGCGTCTGCGCGCCCGCTGTCGGGCGTTCGCCGATCCAGCGCGCCCGCGCCAAGGCGCCGCGAAACAACTCGGCCGCTGCCGGGTCGAGCCGGCCATGAGCTTCATTTTCAACGTCGAGGGCCCCGACGCACAACAGGATTGCGGTCACGGGACGATTCTATGGCAAACTCTGCCGCGACCCATGCAACTACCCTACGAACTTCTCATCGGCCTGCGCTACACCCGCCCCAGCCGCGGCGCCGGGCAGCGCAATCGCTTCATTTCCTTCATCTCGGCCCTGTCCGTGGCCGGGATCGCGCTCGGCGTGGCGGCGCTGATCGTGGTCCTTTCGGTCATGAACGGGTTCCAGAAGGAGGTCCGGGACCGGATGCTCTCGGTGTTGTCGCATATCGAGGTCATGGCCGGCAGGGCGCCGCTGACCGACTGGCGCACGCTGGTGGCCGAGGCCAGGAAGAATCCGCGGGTGCTGGCCGGTGCTCCCTATGTCGCCGGCCAGGCGATGCTGACCCGCGAGGAGACGGTGCGCGGGGTGATCGTGCGCGGTATCGAACCCGAAGTCGAACCGACGGTGGCTGATTTCGCGGCCCACTTCGTCAGCGGATCGGCGAGTGCGCTGGTTCCCGGTGAGTACGGCGTGGCGATCGGAATCGAGATGGCCAACCAGTTGCTCATCGGCATGGGCGATCGCATCACCCTGATCGTCCCCCAGGGCACAACGACCCCTGCCGGACTGGTTCCCCGGCTGCGCCAGCTCAAGGTGGTCGGGATATTCCAGGCCGGGCACTACGAGTACGACAGCTCGATGGTGCTGATGAACATCGACGACGCGGCCCGCCTGTTCCGGGTGGAAGGGGTGACCGGGGTGAGGCTGCGCACCAGCGACATGCTGGCGGCGCCGGAGATCGCGCGCGAGCTGGCCCAAACGCTGCCGGGAGATCTGCTGATCCGCGACTGGTCCCAGGAGAACCGCAACTGGTTTGCCGCGGTCCAGATCGAGAAACGGATGATGTTCATCATCCTGATGCTGATCGTCGCGGTGGCGGCATTCAACCTGGTGTCGATGCTGGTGATGACGGTAACCGACAAGCGCTCCGACATCGCGATCCTGCGCACTCTGGGCGCCAGTCCGGCCAGCGTGATGAAAGTCTTCGTGGTGCAGGGCGCCTCGGTAGGCCTGCTGGGAACGTTGGCGGGCGTGGTGCTGGGAGTCGTTCTGGCGCTCAACGTCGGTTCGGTAATGGCAGCGATCGAGGCGACGTTTGGTTTCCAGGTGCTGCCCAAGGGAATCTACTTCATCAACCACCTCCCCAGCGATCTGCATCTCGACGACGTGACGATGATCGGGCTGACCGCCTGCGTGCTTGCTTTCGCCGCGACGCTCTATCCCAGCTGGCGGGCATCACGGGTCCGTCCGGCGGAGGCGCTGCGCTATGAATAGTGCAGTCCCGCTAGACGTGCTGTCCTGTCGCGGGTTGTGCAAGACCTACGGCAGCGGGGAACTGGCCGTAACCGTGCTGCGCGGGGTCGACTTGACGGTCGCCACCGGCGAGCGGGTAGCGATCATTGGCGCCTCAGGTTCGGGCAAGAGCACTCTGTTGCACCTGCTCGGAGGGCTCGATGAGCCCAGCGCCGGCTTGGTGGAACTGCTTGGCCGCAGGCTCGACAAGATGGACGAAACCGAGCGCGGCCAGGCGCGCAACCATGCCCTGGGCTTCGTCTACCAGTTCCATCACTTGCTGCCCGAGTTCAACGCGCTCGAGAACGTCGCCATGCCGCTCTACATTCGGCGTCAGCCCAGGGCGCAGGCCGAGGCGAGCGCGCGGGAGATCCTGAACCGGGTCGGGCTGGTGGCGCGTTTGCAGCACTTGCCCGGGCAGCTCTCGGGTGGTGAGCGCCAGCGAGTGGCGCTGGCCCGTGCCCTGGTTACCGCGCCGCGGTGCGTGCTCGCCGACGAGCCGACCGGGAATCTTGACCGCGGCAGTGCCCGCGAGGTATTCGACCTGATGGACCAACTCGCCACCGAGACCGGAACGGCATTCGTGATCGTCACCCACGACCACGAACTCGCCGAGCGTCTCGACCGGATCTGCAC
>JAGXFG010000087.1 GCA_024637395.1 Burkholderiaceae bacterium
GCCCAGTCCAGCCATCAGGGTCATCACCACCCAGCCCACCAGCGTCAGCGCCAGCGCCCTCTTGTGGCCGATCCGGTCCTGGGCGTAGCCAAAGACGAAGGCACCCAAGGCCGCCGCTATGTTCACCAGGAAGATCAGGGTCATGGTCTCGGTTTCAGTGAACTTCATCGCTTCCTGGGCGTAGATCGCGGCCAGCGCAATCACCACCGAGATCCCGGCGTGATAGCAGGTGCCGCAGAGCAGCAGGCGATAGAAATCCTGTAACTGCCGCGCGGCGCGCCAGGTCTGGGACAGGCGCTGCAGCGAGGCGCGCATCCCGCTGGTCACTGCCTCGGGCTGGGCCAGTTCAACGGCGCTCAGTGCGATCGGCTGCGGCTGCGCGCGCTCACGCAGCCAGAGGAAGGTCGGCACCACCGCGACCGCGTAGATAGCCGCGGTGATCAGCATCGTAACCGGCACGAATTGGGATGCCGTGGCTCCCCCGGCCTTGGCGGTGAGCACATAGGCCAGCGACAGCCCCAGCGCCAGCATCCCGCCGAAGTAGCCGAAACTCCACCCCCAACCGGAGACTTTCCCGAGGTCTCTCTGGTTTGAGAGCTCGGGCAGGAAGGCAGCGATCAGCGACTCGCCGATCGAGTAGAAGAAGTTCGAAAAAATGATCAGCACCACGGCGATGGCGATGGTTCCCTCGTGGGCCAGGGCCAGTCCGGCGGTGGTCGCGACGCACCCGATAGTCGCGATCGCGAGCAACCGCTTCTTGGCCCCGAGCGCGTCGGCAAAGGCGCCGATCGCCGGGGCCAGGATGATCACCAGCAACGCCGACAGCGCCAGCGTGACGGTCCAGGCAAAGGTTGCCCAGGGAGCGTTGTCAGCCACCACCCCGACGAAGTAGGCGCTGAACACCGCCGTCAGCACTACCGTGGTATAGCCGGAGTTGGCGAAGTCGTACATCGCCCAGCCAAAGACTTCGCGGGGAAGGACCCCGTCGTTGAGGCTCGAGCGATCGAATATCCCCACCTGCCCTACTCCCGCCGTGATTTGGGCGCACCGCGGGCGAGGCGCACCAGACGGTACCAGCCCATCCCAACCGCCTCATGGCTGGCCAGCCAGCTGGCGTGCATCGCGCTTGGCGCCGGCAAGAAGTTCCACAGCGTCCAGCGCTCACCAACACCGGCCAGGAAACCGTGGGGCGCCCCGAGCACGCCCAGGCCAGTGCCCTCGAAGGCCAACAGCGCGCGCGGCATGTGATAGGCCTGGGTCACCAGGAAGATCCGATGAATCCTGGCCTCTGCCAGCAAGCGAGCCGACTCCCTGGCATTGCTGCTGGTGTCCCTGGAACTGGGCTCGATCCAGCGCGCCTTGATGCCGAAGTCGCGCGCCAGCGTGCGCGCCATGGTCAGCGCCTCGGCCTCGCGACTCTCGGGGCCCTGGCCGCCGCTCAAGAGAACCGGCAAACCCGTGGCCTTGGCCAGTCTCGCCCCGGCCCGCACCCGCTCCAGGGTGCCCGCCTTGAGGCTAGTCTGGTCGGGATGTTCGCGCGCGTCGAAGCGGGTGCCGCCGCCGATAATCACGATTGCCCCGGGCGGCGAAGGCGCGCTCATCACCGCCCTGAGCCGCTCCGCTGTCAGCGGCTGAGGGCCAGCCGCCTCGACCCAGCCAATGAGCGCGTGGGAAACGATCGGCATGCTGGTCGCCAACACGACCAGCACGCCGAACCAGACCAGAAAACCTCCTAACCGCGGCCGCGAACGCCGGATCAACTGCCCCAGCACGGCGATCAACAGCGGTGCGATCGGCAGCAGTACCAGTGCCGAGAGCAACCGCTTGACGGTGATTACCGGGTCATCCATCAGAGCTGACCACCGCCTTGCGCACGCCCTCGAGCGCACCCGCATCTTCGATGGTCGTCAGGTCGCCAGGATCACGATGCTCGCAAACCGCCTGGATGGCCCGGCGCAGCACCTTGCCCGAGCGGGTCTTGGGCAGCGCGGCGACGAAGTGGGCCCGGGCCGGACGCGCGACCGCTCCGAGTTGCCGGTCGACCACCGCGAGCATTTCCTTTTCCAGACGCACCGCCTCATCGGGATTGCTGGCGGCGCCAGCATCCTTGAGCACCACGAAAGCCACCGCCACCTGGCCCTTGATCGAGTCGGCCACCCCGATCACCGCGCACTCGGCCACTGCCGCGTGGTGGGACAGGCTCTCTTCGATCTCGCGGGTGCCGAGCCGATGCCCGGCAACGTTGATCACGTCGTCGGTCCGGCCAAGGATGAAGTAGTAGCCGTCCTCGTCGCGAATGCCCCAGTCAAAGGTCGAGTAGACCATCTTGCCGGGAATCGTCGTGAAGTAGGTCTCGACAAAGCGATCGTCGTCGCCCCAGACGGTCTGCATGCAGCCCGGCGGCAGCGGCGGCACGATCGCCACTACTCCCTTCTCGTTGACCCCGACCTCAGCGCCGGTCTGCTCATGAAGAAGCTGCAAATCGTAGCCGTACATCGGCACGCCGGGGCTGCCGAACTTGGTCGGCATCAGCTCGACCCCGTTGGCGAGCGCGAGAATCGGCCAACCGGTTTCGGTCTGCCAGTAGTTGTCGATCACGGGGCGCCCCAGCCCCTCGGTGATCCAGCGCGCGGTCGGTTCGTCCAGCGGTTCCCCGGCCAGGAACAGGCTGCGCAGTGAACTCGTGTCGTACTTGGTCAGCAGGGTTGGGTCCTGTTTCTTGAGCACGCGGATCGCGGTCGGCGCCGAGAACATCAGGCTTACCCGGTACTTCTCGACCAGCTTCCAGAGGATTCCCGCATCAGGCCTGATCGGCGTGCCCTCGTAGAGAATGGTGGCCATTCCGGCGATCAGCGGCCCATAGACGATGTACGAGTGCCCCACCACCCAGCCGATATCGCTGGTGGAAAAATAGGTCTCGCCGGGGTTGCCGCAATAGATGTGGCGCATCGACGCCGCCAGTGCCACGGCGTAGCCGCCAACGTCGCGCTGCACGCCCTTGGGCTGACCAGTCGTGCCCGAGGTGTAGAGCGTGTAGCTGATCTCATTGGATTCGAGCCAGACCACCGGCACGTCGGCGTCGCGGTGTGCGGCGCGCAGGCTCTCGTAGTCGAGATCGCGCCCCGCGACCAATTCCATCGGGGCCAGTCCCCGATTGACCATGAGCACGCTCGCGGGGTTGTGACTGGCGAGGCGGATCGCCTCGTCGAGCAACGGCTTGTAGGCGATTGGCTTGCCGGCACGCGAACCGGCGTCGGCGCTGACGATGACTTTCGGGGTTGCGTCGTCGATGCGGGCCGCGAGGCTGTTCGAGGCGAAGCCGCCGAAGACCACCGAGTGGATCGCGCCGATGCGGGCACAGGCGAGCATCGCGAAAACCGCCTGCGGGATCATCGGCATGTAGATCAGTACCCGGTCGCCGCGGCCCACCCCCTGGCTGAGCAGGATCGCCGCCATCGTGACGACTTCACGATGCAATTCGGCAAAGCTGTAGACCATCTCCTCGCCGGTTTCGGTCGAGACATAGATCAACGCGGCTTTGTCGGCCTGCGCTGCGAGATGCCGGTCGATGGCGTTGTGGCACAGGTTGGTCTGTCCGCCAACGAACCAGCGCGCGAATGGCGGCCGGCTGTAGTCGAGCACCTGCCCGAATGGCTGGTGCCAGTCGATGAGTTTGGCCTGCTCGGCCCAGAAACCTTCCCGATCCTCGATCGAACGACGATGAAACGCCTCGTAGCGTTGCCCCATGTCTCCTCCTGTCGCTGCTGTTGTCCTGGCCCCACGGGAATGATGCCGTACCGACCGGATATCGGTTACAGCCCCCCGATTGAGCCTCGTTTCTTTGAACTTACCGCCATTCTCGCTTAACCTCGGGTCTATGCGAAAGGCCTGTGGCTCAATTATTACGGCTGCGTGTGCCATCACACGCAATTTGGCCATGGTCGTCTTATGCGCCCTGCCCCTCGCCGGGCGCGCCGCGGAAACCTCGCAGATGACCGTCTCCCAGCCCGATGCCGCCGGCGAGGTGGTGTTGCGGGCACTGGGAATGCTGGGGGTGCCGTATAAGTACGGTGGCGAGTCGCCCGAAACCGGCTTTGATTGCAGCGGTCTGGTGCGGCGGGTATTCAGCGATGCTGCCGGGGAAACCCTGCCGCGGCGCTCGCAGGAGATCGGTTCAGCGGGCCAGGAGATCGGCCGCGACGAAATGCAGCCCGGCGACCTGGTGTTCTTCAACACCCAGCGCTCCCCGTTCTCCCACGTCGGGATCTACATCGGCGAGCAGCGCTTCGTCCACGCCCCGAGAAGCGGCGGCGTCGTGCGCATCGAGAGCCTGGAAGTTGACTACTGGAGCCGCCGCTTCGACGGCGCGCGCCGCCTGATAGCCGCGGCAAGCGACGGTGCGCCCGGGTTGGCGGGAAGACCGGCGGCCTCTGAAGCAGACGTGCTGGCCTTGCTCGAGGTTCAGGGCAACATCTTCCGCCGCGCCTTCCTGCGCTAGCCGCGCTTGCTTGGTCCGCCCCTAGCGGCGGCGGGCCGGTGGCAAGTCGGTACAAACGCCTTCGAAGACCTCCGCTGCCATCCCGATCGATTCGCCCAGCGTCGGATGCGGGTGGATCGTCTTGCCGATGTCGGTCGCATCAGCACCCATCTCTATGGCCAGCGCCAATTCGCCAATCATGTCGCCGGCGTGCGTGCCGACCATCGCGCCGCCGATCAGGCGATGGCTCTCATCGTCGAAGATCAGCTTGGTGAAACCCTCGTCGCGGCCATTGGCGATCGCGCGCCCCGAGGCGGCCCACGGGAAGACCGACTTGCCGATCTTGATGCCCTTGGCCTTCGCCTCCTCCTCCGTGACCCCGACCCAGGCAACTTCGGGATCGGTATAGGCGACCGAAGGAATAACCCGGGCGTCGAAGTAGCTCTTCAGTCCCGACGCTGCTTCGGCGGCGACATGGGCCTCGTGAACCGCCTTGTGCGCCAGCATCGGCTGACCGACGATGTCGCCAATCGCGAAGATGTGCTCGACATTGGTGCGCATCTGCCGGTCGACCGCGATGAAGCCGCGCTCGCCGACCGCCACCCCGGCCTTCTCGGCAGCGATCTTGCGGCCGTTGGGACTGCGTCCCACCGCCGAGAGCACCAGGTCATAGAGTTGCGGTTCGGCGGGCGCGTTCTCGCCTTCGAACCAGACCTTGATGCCCTTCTTGGTGGCCTCTGCCTTGGAAGTCTTGGTGCGCACCATCACCTGGTCGAAACGTTTTTCGTTGAAACGCCGCCAGACCTTCACGGCATCCCGATCGGGACCCATCATCAGGTCATCGAGCATCTCGACCACGTCGACCCGCGCCCCAAGCGTCGAGTAGACGGTGGCCATTTCGAGGCCGATGATTCCGCCGCCGATCACCAGCATCCGCTTGGGCGTGAACGCCAGTTCCAGGGCACCGGTGGAATCGACGATCCGCGGGTCGTCGGGCAGGAACGGCAAGCGCACCGCCTGGCTGCCGGCGGCGATGATCGCCTGCTCGAAACGCACGACCTGTTTTTCACCGGTCTTTTCCTGTCCGGCGCCAGTGGTCAGTTCAACCTCGACATGGTGATCGTCGAGGAATGCGCCATAGCCGCGCACCACGGTGACCTTGCGGGCCTTGGCCATACCGGCCAGTCCGCCGGTAAGCTTGCCGACCACTTTTTCCTTCCAGTCGCGCAGCTTGTCGAGATCGACCTTGGTTTCGCCAAAGGTGATGCCATGAGCGGCCAGCGCACGGGTTTCATCGATCACCGCGGCGGTGTGCAGCAGGGCCTTGGACGGGATGCAGCCGACGTTGAGGCACACGCCGCCGAGAGCCGCGTAGCGTTCGACCATGACCGTGTTCATGCCCAGATCCGCAGCCCTGAATGCTGCCGAATATCCGCCGGGACCGGAGCCGAGCACCAGCATCGCGCACTCGAGGTCGACCTTGCCGGTGTAGCGCGCGGCCGAAGTCGCGGCGGCTGCCACTGGTGCGCCCGCTGGCGCGCTCGGCGCAACCGCGGCTGGCGCTGACGGTGCCGGGGGTGCCGGCGGTGCTGTCGCCGCCGCAGGTGCTGCCGCGGCCGGCTGCTCCGCGCTGCCCTCGAGCACCAGCAACACCACGCCCTCGGAAATCTTGTCGCCGAGCTTGACGCGCATCTCGCGCACCACGCCGGCGGCCGAACTGGGGATCTCCATCGAGGCCTTGTCGCTTTCGACCGTCACCAGGCTTTGTTCGAGCGCCACGGTGTCGCCCGGCTTTACCAGCACCTCGATAACTTCCACTTCCTTGAAGTCGCCGATGTCGGGAACCTTAACTTCAACGGTCTGGGCCATGATGCTTTTTCCGGAGGGATGGTTTGCTCAGAGCAGGAC
>JAGXFG010000088.1 GCA_024637395.1 Burkholderiaceae bacterium
GACCTCGCTAATCGTCTGGATCGCATAGGTGATCGCCGCCTGGCCCGAGGCCAGCGCCAGCGCCGCGATACCGCCTTCGAGCGCCGCAACGCGCTGCTCGAGCACGTCCTGGGTCGGGTTCATGATGCGGGTGTAGATGTTCCCCGGCACCTTGAGGTCGAACAGGTCGGCCCCGTGCTGGGTGTCGTCGAAGGCGTAGGAAGTAGTCTGATAGATCGGCACGGCGACGGCGCGCGTGGTGGGGTCCGGCTGGTAGCCGGCATGGACGGCCAGCGTCTCAAGCTTCATCGGGTTCTCCTCGGGGATCGGTGCCGGGCACGGACGTGCCCGCTTGCTCGGCCACCATTATTGGACAGGCGCGAGCGCGGCGGAAATATGAATTTCTGCTTTGCTTATTCCGCGTCGCCCGCGAGGCGGTCGGCGACGATGCGCAGCATCAGCGCTGCCGCCGGGGCAATCAGCTCTTCGGGGAATTCGTAGCCCGCGTCGTGCAGCGCCGCGCTCCCGGTGCCAGCGCCGATGCCGAACAGCGCCCCCGGCCAGCGCGCGGTGAAGTGGCCGAAATCTTCCGACCACCGAAACGGTGCGGGCGCAACGATCAGCTCCAGTGGCGCCGCAACCCGCCCGACGCAGACGACGGCCGGTTCGGCATTGCGGGTGGCGTCAAAGATGTCCTGGTAGGCGACGGTCACGCCGAGCCCGTCATCCCGGGCAAGCCGCAACGCGCTCGCCGCGCAATGTTCGACCATCCGCGCCATGGTCTCGTTGGTCTCGCACCGCAGGGTCGCGAACACCGATGCCAGCGCCGGAGCGGTGCCGAAGGCGCGTTCGCCGAGCCGGGCGCCGACCACGGTCGCAAACGCCAGTTCACCAGCGCCCTCAAACTCGGCGGCGAGAGCGCCGAACCTTGCGATCAGCTGGCACATCGCCGCTGCCGGGCTGAGACCGGTCTCCGGCTGTGCCGCGTGGGCCGGCCGGCCAGCGAATTCAACCACCATGCCGCGCGAGGCACAGCTGAAGGTCCCGGAACGCAGCACTACCGCTCCCAGCGGGTAGCCCGGCAGGTTATGGAGCGCGAATACCCAGTCCGGGCGCAGTTGCGCGAACCGCTGGTCCGCGATCACCGCCTGCGCGCCGGCACCGGTTTCCTCGGCGCTCTGGAAGAGCAGGACCACCCTGCCGCGGCTCGGACGCGCGGCGGCGAGCGACTCCGCCACCGCCGCCATGATCGCCATGTGCCCGTCATGACCGCAGCGATGCGCCGCGCTGGCACCAGTTCCAGCCAGATCGCTCGCGCCAGCCTCGGTGACCGGCACCGCGTCGAGTTCACAGCGCAGCAGCACCGTCGGGCCGTTGTTCGCAGCGCCGAAGGCAAAGGCCAGGCTGGTCCCGCCCAGCCCGGTGAGCGTCAGGTCGGGGCGCAGTGGCGCCATGAAATCGGCGACCAGCCTGGCGGTGTCGTGCTCGGCGCCGGAAAGTTCCGGATGACTGTGCAGCGCGCGGCGCAGCTCGAGAGCGGAGGACATCGGCTCAGGCGCGACTCAGACGTGCAGCACGGTCAGCCACGCGCTCGCCGGCTTGTTGCTGACATTGCAGATCGAATGGGGGACATCGGCGTTATAGCGCGCCAGCTCCCCGGCCTTTACCGCCCGCCTGGTGTCTCCGCTGCTGATGGTCAGGGTGCCGCTGATCACAAACACGTGCTCGCTGGTGCCAGGGGCGTGGGCCTTGCTCTCCAGCTTGCCACCGGCGCCTGCGCTCAGTTCGTACCACTCGTGGGAGCCGGCGGTTGCCATCGGCCCGAGCACCCGCAGGGCGATCAGTCCGTCGGCGCTGCCGATCGACGGCAGCTCGTGTCCCGGCACGACTTCGAGGTCGGCGCCATGGGGCTGGGTACCCAGCACTTCTCCGATCGAAACCCCCAATGCCGTGGTTATCCGCCACAGTGTCGCGACGGTCGGGTTGGTGGCGTCGCGCTCGATCTGGGAGAGCATCGAGCGCGACACCCCCGACATCTGCGCCAGGGTCTCGAGCGACAGTTGCCGGGTCTTGCGCAGCCGCTTGATCGTCGACGCCACCGAGGGTGGCTCACGTTCCGAGATCATGGAATCATTTCCCTTATGTTGACTTTTTGATCGAGCCGTTCCACTATAACGGAAATAATACCGGTTCGGAAAATGACATGACAGTGACCCCGCGAATCCTCATAACCGGCGCCAACGGACAGATCGGCACGGTGCTCGCCGCGGCACTGCGCGCCGCCCACGGCCCCGCAGCGGTGCTGTGCACCGATATCGTCGCCCCGCCGCCAGACTTGCGCGCCAGCCGCTTCGCGCTGCTCGACGTACTCGATGTGCCGCGCCTGAAAGCCCTGCTCGCCGAGCACCAGATCGATACTGTCTACCACCTGTCGGCGGTGCTCTCGGCGCGCGGCGAAGCCGATCCGCGCCGCACCTGGGAGGTCAACGTCACGGGGTTGCTAAACGTGCTCGAGGCCGCCCGGGAAGGCCTCAAGGTCTTCTTCCCCAGCACCATCGCAGTGTTCGGGCCCAATGTGCCGCCGGACGACACCCCTGACGACGCGGTGCTCAACCCGAGTACGGTCTACGGGATGAGCAAGGCGGCCGGCGAGAACTGGTGCGCCTACTATCACGCCCGCTGGGGAGTGGACGTGCGCAGCCTGCGCTACCCGGGAGTCGTCGGCCATCAGTCGCTGCCCGGTGGCGGAACCACCGACTATGCGGTCGAGATCTTCCACCAGGTGCTCGCGACCGGGAGCTATGAGTGCTTCCTCACGCCCGACCAGCTGCTGCCGATGATCTACATGGACGACGCGATCCGCGCGACCCTCGAAATCATGGCGGCCCCGGCAGATAGCATCCGGCGCCGCACCAGCTACAACCTGCAGGGGCTCAGCTTCACTCCGGCCGAGCTTGCGGCAGAGATCGAGGGCGAGATGCAGCGGCGCGCAATGGCGCCCCCGGAATTCCGTTATCGGCCCGACTTTCGCCAGGGCATCGCGGCGTCGTGGCCGCACTCTCTGGACGATCACGCGGCGCGCCGCGATTGGGGCTGGCAGCCGCGCTTCGGCCTGCGGGAACTGGTGGTCGACATGTTCGATCACCTCGGCACGCGAGTCACCTGCCCCGCCTGAGGAGAAGACATGTACACCGACCTGCGCTCCGAGCTGCGCGCCGAACTCGATGCCATCGACGATGCCGGGCTCTACAAGCGCGAACTGGTGCTCTCATCGGCTCAGGGCGCCCATATCGTCGCCGGCGCTCGCGGGCTGATCAACTTCTGCGCCAACAACTATCTCGGGCTCAGCGCCCATCCCGAGGTGGTGGCCGCTGCCCACGCCACACTTGACACACACGGGTTCGGGCTCTCGAGCGTGCGTTTCATCTGCGGCACCCAGGACCTGCACAAGCGGCTCGAGGAGGCCATCGCGAAGTTCGTCGGGATGGAGGACGCGATTCTCTACGCCGCCGCGTTCGACGCCAACGGCGGGCTGTTCGAGCCGCTGCTCGACGAGCGCGATGCGATCGTCTCCGACGAACTCAACCATGCCTCGATCATCGACGGCATCCGCCTTTCCAAGGCCCGCCGCCTGCGCTATCGCAACAACGACATCGACTCGCTCGAAGCCGAAGTGCGCCAGGCCCGTGCTGCCGGGGCGAGGCGGGTGCTGATCGCCACCGACGGCGCGTTTTCGATGGATGGCGTTATTGCCCAGGTCGGCAAGATCTGCGACGTGGCCGAACGCCACGACGCGCTGGTGATGGTCGACGACTGCCATGCGACCGGTTTCCTCGGCGCCACCGGCCGCGGCAGCCATGAATTGAACGGCTGCATGGAGCGGGTCGACATCATCACCGGCACCTTCGGCAAGGCGCTCGGCGGTGCCTCGGGGGGGTTCACCGCGGCGCGGCGCGAAATCGTCGAGCTGCTGCGCCAGCGATCGCGCCCCTACCTGTTCTCGAACACCCTGGCACCGGCCGTTGCCGGCGGCTCGCTGCGCGCGATCGAACTGATTTCCGAATCAAGTGGTCTGCGTGACCGGCTGGAGGCCAATACGCGGCGCTTTCGCACGGCGATGACCGGGTTGGGGTTCACCATCCTCGGCGCGGGACACCCGATCTCGCCAGTACTGCTGGGCGATGCCAAGCTGGCGCAGGAGTTCTCGCGGCGCCTGCTCGCCGAGGGCATCCTCGCGGTGGCCTTCTTCTATCCCGTCGTCGGCCACGGCAAGGCGCGGATCCGGGTGCAGCTCTCGGCGGTTCATGACGACGCCGACATCGACGCAGCGCTGGCGGCATTCGCCAAGGTGGGCCGCGCCCTGGGCGTAATCGGCTGACTCCATCCAGCCCACGGGCGCTATTGCGTCGGCGGCACAAAGTCGCGGTGACGGCGGAGCTGCGCTAGGATGGGCGGGTGAACCCAACACTGACATCCAGCGATGCGCTGCCGATCGCCGAACTGAACCTGCCCATCACCGGTGGGACGATCGGAATGTGTTCGTGTCCCGGGCGCGGCAGTTTGTTCCAGGGCTTTGGGCGGGCGCGCAGCCTGGAGCAGGACCTTGCGACCATCGCTTCCTGGGGAGCCGAAGCGGTCGTCACTCTGCTGCCCGAATATGAACTCGAATCCGCGGGCGTCGGGGGGTTGGGAGAGGCGGTCGAGGCCCGCGGCATCGACTGGCACCACCTGCCGATCACTGACATCAGCACACCAGGCTCTGACTTCGAAGCTGCCTGGAACTATTCCGGCCTGCGCCTGCGCCGGACACTGGCGCACGGGGGCCGGATCGTCGTTCATTGCATGGCCGGCATGGGCCGCACCGGCACTATCGCCGCGCGCCTGCTGGTCGAGTCCGGCTGGACGTCGGCCGACGCAATCCGCGCGGTGCGCACGGCCAGGCCCGGGACCATCGAGACGCCCGGCCAGTTGGCGCACGTGCGCTCGGCGGTGTCGCGGTTCCAGCAGGATGAAATGGCCGAGCGCTGGTTCGGCGCGCTGCTCGGCGGCGCGGTCGGCGCCGCATTGGGAGCGGCGCTCGCCGGCAGTGCCTGGGGCGAGCGCCACGGGGTCGGCGCGATTCCCCACGCGCTGATCAGGCGCCTCGAAGACTTGCCCGAATTGCTCGCGCGCAGCGCCGCCGAATTGCGCCCCGAACGCTGAGCGACGCCCCGGTGGGCGTCGCTGGCGGCGCGCCGCTCTACGACGCTGCCGACTTGCTCGTGAGTTCCTCGTGAATGGCTTGCGCAGCACGCTTGCCGGCGCCGGCCGCCAGGATCACCGTGGCCGCGCCGGTCACCGCATCACCGCCGGCATAGACCATCGCCTTCGACGTCAATCCGGTCTGCTCGTCAGCCAGCAGGCAACCTTTCTTGTTGATCGACAGCCCCGCAGTGGTGCGGGTAAGCAGCGGATTGGGAGTGGTCCCGATCGCGAGAATCACGTTCTCCGCCGGCAACACGAACTCGCTGCCCTCGATCGGGATCGGCCGCGCGCGCCCCGACGAGTCGGGTTCACCGAGCTTCATCTTCTGGCAGCGCAGACCAGTCACCCAGCCGTCATCGTCGCCGATGATTTCGAGCGGATTGGTCAGCCAGTTCATTTCGACGCCCTCTTCCATCGCGTGGTGATATTCCTCCACGCGCGCGCCCATTTCCTTCTCGCTGCGCCGATAGACGATCATCGAGCGCTCGGCACCCATGCGCATCGCGGTGCGCACCGCATCCATCGCGGTGTTGCCGGCGCCAATCACGGCGACCGACTTGCCGACGTGAACCGGCGTATCGGAATCGGCGTCATAGCCCTTCATCAAGTTGACGCGAGTCAGGAATTCGTTGGCCGACATCACGCCGTTGAGGTTCTCGCCGGGGATGCCGAGGAACTGCGGCAGACCGGCGCCGGTGCCGATGAACACCGCCGAATAGTCGAGATTGTTGAGCAGGTCGTCGAGCGCGATGGTCTTGCCGATGATCACGTTGCAGATGATCTCGACGCCCATCGCCTTCATCAGGCCGATCTCCCAATCGAGGATGTCCTTGGGCAGGCGAAACTCGGGGATACCGTAGCGCAGGACGCCGCCGGGCGCGTGCAGCGCCTCGTAGACCGTCACCGGGTAGCCGAGCCGGGCGAGTTCACCGGCGCACACCAGCCCCGAGGGTCCGCCACCGATCACCGCAATCTTCTCCTTGCGGGTTAGCTTGGGCTGGACAGTGGGCGGCTGCGAGCGCTCCCAGTCGGCGACGTAACGCTCCAGGTGCCCGATCGCCACCGGGCTGAAGCGATTGGTCAGGCTGCAATCGGCTTCGCATTGCGACTCCTGGGGGCAGACCCGGCCGCAGATCGCCGGCAGCGGATTAGCGCTGCGCAGGATCTTCGCCGCACCGGCCATGTCGCCGATCGCCACGGCGTGGATGAACTCCGGGATCGGCACGTTTACCGGGCACCCGCCGACACAAACCGGATCCTGGCAGCGCAGGCAGCGCTCAGCCTCGAACCCGGCATGAAGACCGGTGTAACCCTGATTGACTTCGACGAAGTCGTGCGCTCGTGCTTGCGCTTCGCGCACCGGCATCGCGGTCTTGTCTGAACGCTTGAGTGGCATTAGATCGTGCCCCTTTCTTCCATGCAGGAGAGCCGGTCGACTGCCCGCTTCTCCTCTTTCACATAGGCCTTGTTGCGGCGCATCGCGACGTCGAAATCGACCTCATGGGCGTCGAAACAAGGGCCGTCGACACAGGCGAACTGCGCCTTGCCAGCCACCGTCACGCGGCAGCCACCACACATCCCGGTGCCATCGACCATCAGCGGATCCATCGACACCAGCGTATGGACGCCGGGACCGCGCGTGGTTTCGGCAACGGCGCGCATCATCGCCATCGGCCCGATGGCCACGACATGATCCGGGCGGCCCGACCCGTCGCCATCGATCAGCTGCTGCAGGCGCTGGGTTACGAAACCCTTGAATCCTGCCGAACCGTCGTCGGTGCAGACCTCGACGTTGTCGCAGACCTTGCGCAGATCGTCGACCAGCATCAGCAAGTCCTTGTTACGGGCCCCCAGGATGACCGTTGTCCGGTCGCCCCGCGCGCTCAACTCGCGCATCAGGCACAGCAAAGCCGCCGAGCCGAAGCCGCCGCCGACGCCACAGACGTGACCCCCGGCCGGCAGTTCGATCGGACTGCCCATCGGGCCGGCAACGTCGAGAATATCGTCGCCCGCCTCGAGCTTGTGAATCCTCTGGGTGGTCGCGCCCACCGACTGGATAACCAGGGTCAGCGTCCCCGCGCCGCGGTCGTAGTCCGCGATCGTGATCGGTATCCGCTCCCCTCCCTCGCGTACCCGCAGCATCACGAACTGTCCGGCCTTGGCCGAGGCCGCAATGAGCGGCGCGTCAAGCAGGAAGTACTTCGTTACCGGAGTAAGCATCCTGGTTTCAATGATTCGAGCCATGTTTTCTCCCGGGCCTAGAGCAGCGGATGCTCGCTCATTGCCTTGATCCGTGCCCAGCGCCGATCGGTCTCGCTCTGAACGCCGTTGATGAACTCCGCGTATTCGGGCTTGAGCAGATGGCGCGTCTTGCCCATCAACTTGATCCAGTCCGTAACGGGGATGCGTCGCCCCATCGCCTCCGGGTCATAGGTCAGCGTGGTGTGGCCATGTTCGACCTCGTAGAGCGGGAAGAAACAGCTGTCGATTCCGGCCTGCAGCACGTCCTCGGCGGCATTGTCTTCGGTGCGCCAGTTGAGCGGACAGAACGAATAGATCTTGCCGTAGACCAGCCCTTCCTTCTGGGCGTACCACTGGGCCTTGGCGGCCTTGCGCATCAGGTCCTCGGCGTAGCCTTCGCTGGCCGTGAACACATAGGGCACGTGGCAGGAGGCGAAGATCTGCGCGGTGTCCTTATGGTGGTAGCGCTTGCCCGGCAGTACGCCACCGACCTCGCTGGTGGAGGTGCGGTGGCCCAGCGGCGTCGAGTAGGACAGCTGGGCGCCGGTATTCATGTAGCCCTGGTTGTCGTATTCGATGATGATCATCTTGTGGTTGCGGTGCGCCGCGCCCAGCGCCGCACCCATGCCGATATCCATTCCGCCGTCGCCGGAGACCATCACGAAGGTGAGGTCCTTGGATTCCGGCAGCTCGCCACGGCGCACCCGTTCGTAATACATCTCGACCAGCCCGCCGAGCGTCGCGGCGCCATTCTGGAACAGGTTGTGGATGTAATTTATGCGGTGCGCGGTCGACGGATAGCCAGTGGTCACGACCATCGCGCAACCGGTCTGGAACAACACCACGACATCGCCGGTGATCACCCGGAAGAACTGGTTGAGCGTCGGAAACGCGCCGCATCCTGGACAGGCGCCATGCCCGGGCGCAATGCGCTTGGGCACGCCAGTCATCTTCCATACCGGCTCGAGCACCACCTTGAGCCTGCCGCTCGTTGCGTCGCGGGTAACCTGCGCCATCGGCTCGGTGAAGTCGGCTCCGGTGATCGCGGGCAGGCCCGGACGGGCGCCACGTTCGGGCGAGCCGGCCGTCGCACCGTGATAGGCAAACGGCACAGTGGCGACGCCCGACACCGCGGTCTCGAGCGCCTGCTCGAAGAACGTTTCGGCGTCGGCAGTATAGAAATCCTTGCCCCCCAGGCCATAGATGCGTGACAGCACCCGGCTGTGGTTCTCGGGATCGGTCTGGATCGCGGCGCGCACTTCGAGCGAGAGATTGCCGCCACCGGCGCCATAGGAATCGGCGCGGTCGCCAATCGTGACCGCCTTGACGCTGCGCAACGCGGCGCGAAATTCGTCGGCGGGGAATGGTCGCAACACATTGGGCGATAGCACGCCAACCGTCTCGCCGCGTTCACGCAACAGGTCGGCTGCCTCCTTGGCGGTCTCGGCAGCGGAATTGAGCATCACCGTTGCGGCAGTGGCGTCATCCATCCGATAGCTGTCGAGCATCGGATAGGCGCGACCAGTGAGCGCCTCGAGTTCGGCAAACACCTCCGGAATGACCCGGCGCGCCGCTTCCATGGCCTCGGAGAGCTGCACCTTGTTGTTGATCAGGTCCGGGTCATTCATGTACGCGCCGAACGTCGCCGGGTGCTCGAGATCGAGCGGCGACGGGAAATCCGGCCGCTTGCCGAGGAATGTGGCGATGACCTCCGGATCGGTGAAGGTCGAGATCCGGCGCTTCTGATGACTGGTGATGAAGCCGTCATAGACCACGATCACGGGCAGTCGAACGTCGGGATGCTCGCCGATCTTCACCGCTGCGAAGTTGAGGTCGTAGACCGCCTGCGGATCGCGCGCGCACAGCACCACCCACCCGGTATTGAGGGCGTAGTAGATGTCGGAATGATCGCCTCGAATGTCGAGCGGCCCGGAAACCGCGCGGGCCGCCACGTTGAGCACCATCGGCACCCGCGTCCCGGCCTGCACCGGCAGCTGTTCCAGGGAATAGAGCAAACCCTGCGAACTGGTGGCGTTGAGCACCCGCCCGCCGCCCAGCGCTGCGCCGTAGCAAATTCCGGCCGCGCCATGCTCACCGTCGGCCGCGATCATCGCGATCTCATGCTCGCCAGCGGCCTGCATCTTCGACAGCGATTCCGCCACCTCCGTCGAGGGCGTGATCGGGAAGTAGCCCATCACGTGATAACCGATCTGCGACGCGGCAAATGCCGCCGCGTCATTGCCGCTGCGGAAATCGGTGCATTGGGCTGCCACGACGGGCGCGACAGGCGCCGCCCCGGCAGGCTTGCTCAGGGTCTTAGTCGTCATAATCACCACCTCACTTGATCAGTTCGGGGAACAGCGGCACCCGCAGCCGGTCCGCCAGGCCTGGCGTCTCCACTTCCTTGGCGAGAGCACCGGTGGGACACGATTCGACGCAACGCATGCACCCTTTGCAGTAGCGGTAATCAACGCCCATCAACTCGCGTTCGAACTTGCTCGTGTCGGCACCTTCACCCCAGACCAGGCAGAAGTCCGGGCACACCAGGTCGCAGACCCCGCAATGGATACATTTGGCGCTTTCGAGCACCGGCATCAACCCGGTGCGCGAGGCCGACATATCGTTCCAGGCGCTGTTGCCGGGCTCCGGCAAGAGGCCTCCCACAGGCTGGGTCTCGAAGCCAAACTCCGGTTCGCCGCGGGCGATCGGCAGATCGCCGTCCGCTTCGCCGACGTTTTCGAGAATCTCGAATTCGTTTGCGCCACGGCGGAAAGCCTGCTCGTTGGTCGCAACCGCGGCAGGATTCTTGCCGGCAAACTCTTCCGAGAGCGTAGCCAGCACGGTTTCGGCGTCGAGCCACGGGAAAGCCCCGCAGATCGTGCCCAGCAGCACCGCGTTGGGCCGCGATTTCTCCTTCAGCGCGATGCCCAGGGCATCGACCCTGATCACCCGTGCCGTGCGCGGCAGCGCCTTGAGCTCCTCGGGGATCACCCCGGCCGGCGCGTTGTAGATGAAGGTTCCGTCACTGTGCAGACCACCGCGGGTGGCCGGATTGCGCAGCAACACGCTATGAAACACGATGATGACGTCGGGAGCCTCGACCGGCGCACTGACCCGGATCGGCTGATTGTCGGCGCCAAGGCGAACAAATGAGCGCACCACCGAGCCCTTCTTCTCCGAACC
>JAGXFG010000089.1 GCA_024637395.1 Burkholderiaceae bacterium
CAAGAAGCATCTGGGAGGAGTGACGCCGGCAGTTTATGCGGCACGCCTGAGCTCGCGAGCGAACTCAGGCGTAGATGAATCGAGTACAGTTTGCAGCGACGGGCTCTAAATCAAAGTGCTACTAAAGAAGGGGTCACGTCGGTGCCACCAATCACGATCCAGTGATTCCAGAACATTCGCGCAATGGCAGCGTTGGCAGCTTTACGGTCAAAGCGTTCAGGGTCAAAGTCCATTCCAGCCCAGTCTCTGAAATCAAGAGCTTCTGTTCCATCGGGTTCTTCAGCGTAGTCCTTGAGAAAGTCTTTGTATGCCCAGATGCCACCGCAGTCCTCGGGTGGACAGGCGCGCTGGCCATCTTCAATCCATGCGCTCCCCACATCACAGATTGATCTACTCGAAGGCGTGATGGTTTCAAGAGTGATGCGGTGCCGCCAGCCGTCGCCAAAGTCATAGATGTAGGCGAACGCCTTGCCTTTCTTGAGCAAGTCCTTGAGCGTGAACAGTGCCTCGTCAAGCGTTTCAGGGCCGTCGCCATATTCGTCCTCTTCTGGCTTGGCGTAGCGCTTGCCTGCGATTTCGAATTCGTGCAGGTGCGAGTCGGTCCAGCCCATGGCTGCTTGCAAGACGTGGTGCAGTACTTCCAGCGTGGCACGGCTATCGATCTCGATTTGTCGCCATATGGTGGGCACCGAATCAGCCAGTTCTATACGCAGGGTGAAAACGCTCGGAGCAGCTTTGGAAGCGGTTTTGGTCGTGGCTTTGGGCTTGGCGACCTTGCTGGCGCGAATCGGAACTACTGAACTTGCCATGGTGCAAAAACCTCTTTTGTCTGAAACAGCCATTTTATGAACGACCGATGAGCCGCCCCCGATTTTTCTGGACACGAATTGGGGGTTAAATTGTGTCTGAAAAAGGAATTGTGGAATGCTGAAAAAATCGAAGGTGGAAGGGGTTGCGCCGGGCTCGCCTCCCGTCGCCCTACGGGCTCCCTGCGGCGAGCCCGGTGCGGCGGCTGAAGTCAAGCGCTGGTCGGCTGGGCGGAAGAAGGAAGTCGTGTTGCGCCTACTGCGCAACGAGCCGGTGGATGACCTGTCTGCGGGGTTTTTTGGGTTCGGCGGGGAGTCGAACGCGGCCGAACGGCCGGCTCCGCCTCGTGCCAATCTCTTTGATCACCCGGGCCGTCGCCTCTCAAGATGCACCCGACGGCGAGAATCCACTCAATGCGACCCAGCTTCCCGAAACGCACAACCTAGCGCATCGGCCGCTCCCCGAAGCCGCTTGTCGCGCGTCCAGAGCTTGGCGCCGTCGGTCAGCGCCACGGCCGCGAGTAGGTGCATGTCGACATAGCCGATTCCGGTGCCGTCCAAATGACTGCTCTCGATGAACGCGAGGACTTGGTCGGGCTCAGCGACGTTGATCATCGGCAGATCCCGCAGGAGTTCGATGACCAAGTGGCGATCGGCCAGTCGCCCGCAAGCGATCTCGCCGATGACGAACGGGTGGATGAGCACCGCCGCGCTCTCAAGGAGCGCGGATAGGTGTTGATCACCTCGGCGCAGATGATCAACCCACACCGAAGTGTCGACGAGGATCAAGAGCTGATCGCAGGCCGCCGCCGCGGCGCCACTTTCAGCGCCGGCTGCGTACCGCCCAGGCGCGCAAGCCGGCGCGCGCTCTCCCGTTGGATCAACGCCCTGAGCCCTTCGTGCACGACCGCCGCGCGGTCCAACGGACCGGCCAGCTTGGCCGCCTTGGCCAACAGTTCTTCGTCGATGTTGATGGTCGTTCGCATGGTTACGTTCACTGGGCAGTGAGAGGGAATGCATCAATAATAGCATCATTTGATGCCGAATATGATGCGCCGCGCGTCTCGAAGGCAAGGTCTGTCGCTACCACCCCAGGCTGCTCGACCCGATTGGCAACGTCCCGCCAGCGGAGTTGGAAATGGCGTATCTTCGCCAACAAGGAGAAACGGCCATCGTGGCCTGACTCAACACAACCAGCCTCCGGGATTCCCGGGGCGGTTCAGAGCTTGGCGTTGCTGGGATATCGGCCGTCAGCTGGCGCCAAGATTTCCCAATTTTGCCGATGTTACTAAGTGGGAGAACTCATTGGTTGCACAACATCCTGAGTATTTTTGAGTGCTAGCCCGCAGGTCCCAGGTTCGAGCCCTGGTCGGGGAGCCAAGGAACAAGAAGGATAGGAAGCCTCGTAGGCGTAATGCTTGCGGGGCTTTTTGCTTTTTTGGGAAGGGACGAACGGCTAGTTGTGGAGCTGCGGGCACCTCCGCCGGAAACGCTATGAGGCGCTCTCCCGGCGGAGTCCCGCCTTCTTCATCGAACCGCCAGAGGTGGCCCCGCGCAGTTGGACAGTTCTTTGAACTTTCTAAGTGAAGTCTCTGCGGGTTAGGCGGCCGCGGATAGCGGCCGCGAGGTGAAGTAGACGTGATCGGGGGTTCGTCCGTCAAGGCTGCTGTGAGGCCGGCGCTGGTTGTAGAAGGTCACGTAGCGGGCGATACCGGCCCGGGCATCCGAGACCGTGTCGTAGGCATGCAGGTAGACCTCCTCGTACTTGATCGACTTCCAGAGCCGTTCGACGAACACGTTGTCGCGCCAGCAGCCCTTGCCGTCCATGCTGATGGCGATGGCGTTGGCCTCAAGCGTGCTGATGAACTCGGAGCTCGAGAACTGGCTGCCCTGATCGGTGTTCATGATCTCCGGTGCACCGTAGCGCGTGATCGCCTCCTCGAGCGCCTCGACGCAGAAGTCGGCCGTCATGCTGTTCGAGAGCCGCCACGACAGGACGCGCCGCGTGGCCCAATCGAGCACCGCCGCCAGATACACGAAGCCGCGCTTCATGGGCAGGTACGTGATGTCCATCGCCCAGACGTGGTTCGGCCGCTCGATGGCGATGTTGCGCAGCAGGTACGGATAGATCCGGTGAGACGGGTGCCGCCGGCTCGTGTTAGCTCGCCGGTACAACGCCTCGATGCCCATCTGGCGCATCAACGTGGCGACGTGCTTGCGGCCGATCTCGTGACCTTCGTTGCGCAACATGTCGCGCAGCATCCGCGCTCCCGCAAACGGGTGCTCCAGATGCAACTCGTCCATGCGGCGCATCAGCGCCAGATCGGTCGCAGAAGTCGGTTCCGGCCGGTAGTACACCGAGGAGCGCGACAACTCCAGGAGCCGCGCCTGGCGCACCACCGAGAGCGCATGCGTTGGATCGATCATCGTTTTGCGCTCGCATCGTCGATGCGACCGAGCGCGCCTGACAAAAAATCGTTCTCCAGCGCCAGTTGCCCGATCTTGGCATGCAGGGTCTTGAGATCGGGGCCAGCGTCACGCTTCTCGTTGGCCGTAGCGAACACCTCGGCGGCGCGCTGGATCAGCTCGGTCTTCCATTGCGTGATTTGGTTCGGGTGCACATCGAAGCGTTCAGCCAGCGCTGATGTGGTCGGCTGAAACCGGACCAGACGCAGAGTTAGTTTTTCGGCAAACTTTCGCAAAGCGGGAGGTTTGTCGTGAAGAGGAAACGGTTTTCGGTAGAGCAGATCGTGGCGGTCTTGAAGCAGGCGGAGCTGGGGATGCCGGTGGCGGACATCATCAGGCAGGTTGGCATTGCCGAGCAGACGTTTTACCGTTGGAAGAGGGTCTACAGCGGCCTGCAATCCGACCAGGTGCGCGAGTTCAAGCAACTGCAGGATGAGAACAGCCGGTTGAAGAAGCTCGTCGCGGAGCTGAGCCTGGACAAAGCGGTCTTGCAGGATGTCCTGTCAAAAAAATTCCCCGGCCCGCGGTGAAACGTGAAGTGGTGTCGTATCTGGTAAGTCACCATGGCTACGGTGAACGGCGGGCCTGCAGGCTGGCGCTACAGAACCGCTCGGTGCAACGCTATCGAAGCACCCGCGACCCTCGTCTGGGGTTGCGGCAACGCATGAAGGAGATCGCTGGAAGCCGGGTGCGGTTCGGTTATCGGCCGATCCGGATCATGTTGAATCGTGAAGGCTGGCAGGTCGGAAAGAATCTCGTCTATCGGTTGTATCGGGAAGAAGGCCTTGCCTTGCGTAAGCGCCCACCGAAGCGTCGCAAGATGGCCGTGCAGCGGGAAGCACGCTGTGTGCCACGACGCGCGAACGAGGTGTGGAGTCTGGACTTCGTTTCGGACCAACTCAATCGCGGACAGCGCTTCCGGGCACTGACCGTGGTCGATGTCTATACGCGGGAAGCGTTGGCGATTGACGTGGGTGTTCGCCTGCGCGCAGAACACGTGGTCGAAACACTGAACCGTCTGGTGGCACAGCGCGGCCGGCCGAAATACCTGTTCGCCGACAACGGCGCACCCGAGTTCGACAGCTAATCGCTAAAAACGGCCATTTTGACAGGGTGCCTCCAGCATCCATGCGGGTTTCCGGGGGGGGGGTTCTAAAAGTGCTTGTGGTGGCACGTTTGCATTATTCGTGCCAGCAGGGACAGTACTTGGAGTCGTGATACAGTAGCGGCATGTTTGTCAAGATCACCACCTCCGGTGGCCGCCGCTACGTCCAGCTCGTCGAGTCCTACCGGGACGATGCCGGCCGAGTCAAGAAGCGCACCCTCGCCACGCTCGGGCGCGTCGAACAACTCGGCGGCGAACTCGACGCGGTGATCAACGGGCTGCTCAAGGTCGCCGGCCGCGAGCCGCTGGGCGAACGAGCGCCGGCACCGTCGGTGGCGTTCGAGTCGACCCGCGCGCTGGGCGATGTATGGGCGCTCACCGAGTTATGGAAGGAGTTGGGTTTCGGCGAGTTGCGCCGGGTGTTTCGCAAGACGCGCCACACCACCGACATCGAGGCGCTGATCCGCGTGATGGTACTCAATCGGCTGTGCGATCCCGACTCCAAGCTCGGCGTGTTGCGCTGGCTCGAGACGGTGGCGCTCCCCGAGGTGGATGTCGCAGCGATCACGCACCAGCAGTTGCTGCGCAGCATGGACGCGCTGATCGATCACCAGACGGAAGTCGACACCGTCGTCGCGGGATTGCTGCGCCCGTTGATCGATCAGGATCTGTCGGTGATCTTCTACGATCTGACGACGATTCGCGCCGAAGGGCTGGTGACGGTCGAGGACGATGTGCGCCAGTTCGGCATGGCCAAGGAAGGGCTGATCGCCCGCCAGTTCATGCTCGGAGTGGTGCAGACTGCCGAGGGCTTGCCGATCTATCACGAGGTCTTCGACGGCAACGCCGCCGAGACCCGGACGCTGCTGCCCACCTTGACGACCGTGCTCGAACGTTACCCCGCAGTGCGCCGGCTGATCCTGGTGGCCGACCGCGGGTTGCTGAGTCTGGACAACCTCGAAGCCCTGCAGGCGATCCGACTGAGCAATGGCCAGCCACTGGAATTCATCATCGCCGTCCCGGGTAGGCGCTATAACGAGTTCGCCGAGCTGCTCGCCGAGTTCCATAAGCGCCAGTGCGTGAGCGCCAGCGCCGAGGTGACGGGCGAGTTGAGCTGGAACGGTCTGCGCCTCGTGCTCGCTCATGACCCGGCGACGGCGGCAACCCAGACCCAGCGGCGCAATGCCAGCATCGACGAACTGGTTGCCCAGGGCGAGCAGTGGGCCGGCAAGCTCGTCGATCAGGATGACGGCCTCAAGCGGCGCGGCCGCAAGCTCTCCGACAGCGGCGCCAAGGCGCGCTTCTACCATGCGGTGTGCGAAGCGCATCTGTCCAAGATCATCAAGGTCGATCTGCGCGCCGAGCTCTTTAGCTACGAGATCGACGCCGCCGCGCGCACCTTGGCCGAGACCATCGACGGGAAGTTGCTGCTCGTGACCAACACCGCCGACCTGACCCCCGAGCGCGTCGTGGCGCGTTACAAGTCGCTCGCCGATATCGAGCGCGGCTTCAAGGTGCTCAAGAGCGAGATCGAGATCGGCCCCGTCTATCACCGACTGCCCGAGCGCATCCGGGCGCACGCCTCGATCTGCTTCATCGCGCTGATCCTGCATCGGATCATGCGCATGCGGCTTGCCTCGGCTGCAACCGGGCTCTCGCCAGAACGCGCACTGGAGCAGTTGCGCCGCATCCAGCACCACCGCGTCCGCTTCAATGGCGCCCAACCGCTCACCGGCGTCTCTTCGATCAACCAGCATCAAACCGACGTACTCCAGGCCCTTGGAATCAAGAAACCCTCCGCCTCATCACAATTGACCCTCTTGTAGGGGCACGTTTGAAAGTCGTGCTCAACGAAATCAACTGGTTACGCCATTAACTGTCGAACTCGAGGGCGCAGAGTTCACGGGGCGTCTGATGGATATGTGGGCTTACCACCACGGCACGCGAATGGACTTCAGCCGACCCGGAAAACCGACCGATAACGCCTTCATCGAAACCTTCAACGGCTCGTTGCGGGACGAATGTTTGAATGTGCATTGGTTCGAGTCGATCGACCACGCCCGAGACGTTATCGGACAGTGGCGGGCCGATTACAATGAGAGCCGGCCTCACATGGCTCTCGGCAGCATCCCACCCGGCGTGTTCGCACGCCTGGCGGGCAATACGACGGATCGCCAAGGTCCGTAGGCGCCGAAAGCTAACGCTGAAGATGGTCCGAAAAAGCCAAGCACATCATTCCCGGGGCCACTTCTCCCACGCCTGGTACCGTTAAAGGGGGCAGGTCATTGACGCCCAACGGAGAATGCCGGCACCGGTCTCGCGTCCGCCTCCGCCTGGCTGGTAGCCACCCCATTGGCTCTGATATCCGCGATCAGCCACTCCATCTCCTTAATTTCTCTGTGCTGCGCCTTGATTATCTCGTCCGCTAGTTTACGCACGCGCGGGTCCTCAATCCTCGCGCGTTCGCTGGTCAGGATAGCGATCGAGTGATGCGGAATCATGCCTTCCATATAGTCCACTCCGCTAACCGTTATCTGGCTACGTACCAGCCACACTGCGGACAGTAAC
>JAGXFG010000090.1 GCA_024637395.1 Burkholderiaceae bacterium
GAGTTGGTCTTGCTTGAGCTCGAAACCATAAGCGGCCTGGAAAGCGGGCAGGGCGTCGGTGCGTTCGATGAATTCGGCCGAGGCGGCCAGCTTGAATTGGCCGCCCTGGGCCAGCCACGGCCCCAGGTCGGCGAGCGACTTGAGCTGATTGCGGCTGGCCACATCCTGGCGCAGCGCAATCGCCCACGTGTTGTTGGCCGGGGCCGGCTCCAGCCAGATGATCTGGTTCTTGTCCGCATCGAGCTTTTTCACCCGCTCGTAGCCCGCCTTGGCGTTTTTCCAGGCCGGGTTCTTTTCATCGGAAAAGAAGAACGCACCGTTGCCGGTGTACTCTGGATAAAGGTCAATCTCGCCCGTCGTGATGGCGCCGCGCAAGATCTTGGTGGCGCCGAGCTGCAACTTGTTTTCGGTCCTGATGCCGTTGGCCTCGAGCACCTGAATCATTATGTTGCCGAGCAAGGAGCCTTCAGTGTCGATTTTTGACGCCACACGAACGGCGGCTTGGGCAAAGACCGGGGCCGCTACCAGCAGCAGGGGAATGCAGCGGATCAGCCAGCGACGTGATAACGAGATGTTCATGCAAAGGCCTTTCAGTCGAGGTTGAGGGGAAATGGCAAGTGGCGCCAGCGCGGACTGCTGCCAAATTGTAGGGCGCATGATTTGCGTTTATAGCGTGAATCGGACCATCGCGCTGTGACGCCAGGCCAACGCTGAAAAAGGAGAATGCGATGCCAAACGACCGACTTCCCCGGCGCCTTCCTTGCAGTCCCCATCACGAGCGCTCTCCCGGCGGTTGCGTCACACGCGTATTTCCAACCAACTTCAGGAGTTCATCATGGCAAATGTTCTGATTCTTTACTACAGCAGCTACGGTCACATCGAGACGATGGCGGGGGCCATCGCCGAGGGCGCGCGCTCGGGGGGCGCCGAAGTGCACGTCAAGCGTGTGCCCGAACTCACGCCGCGCGATGTTGCCGAGAAGTCGCACTTCAAGCTCGACCAGACCGCGCCTGTTGGCGCCGACGTCAGATTGAGCCAGTTTGAGGATGTTTGCCGGCTTCAGTCTGAGCCAGTTGGAACGTTCGGAAAACGGCGCCGAGCAAGCGTTTCTCCCGCCGTCGGGTGGCTCACCCAAAGGTCGGCTTGTTGGCTCAATTCTCGACCGGCGCCAACATGCCGGCGCCTCCGCCGGAGTCGGAGCCGGCGATGGTGAGGACGCTGATGGGGCGGGTGTCGGAGCGGGACATAACTCAATCGTTGGCAGTGAGGACGACGAGCTAAGGTGTGAGGTGGCAGCGGTAGTCTGAACGGCTGTTTGCGGCCGCAAAAGGCTAAGGGCTTTGCGGGGCGCGGGTCAACCAAGCCAGAATAAACGTCACCGCCAGGGTTGGCAGGGCTGAGCCCCACTGGGGCTCCCAGTTGGCGAACGTGTGGTAGAGCGCAATCCCGGCGAGCCACAGCAGTGCAGCCATGAGGTCTACTTTGCGCGATGAAAGTTCAAACTCGGGTTTGCCCGAGCCGAGCCGGCCTAGTATCACGCCATACAGGGGCACAAAAATAGAGCTCAACATAAGCAGAAAAGGCTCAAGGCTATGTATGGGCAGCACCAGTGCCAGACCGGTACACAGCACGGCCAGCAGCAGACCCCAGCGGCGGATGCTCCAGGCGGGCTTGAGGCTGTGCGCAGACACCGAACCCGAATACACATCGCCATAGGCGTTGTCCAGCTCGTCGATCAGGATCAGGCCAAGGGCAATCAGGCCGCCTTGTGCAAGCAGCAGGGCGGCGATGAGATTGGTGCCGGGCTCGGCCACGCTCACGACCATCACACCCAGGGCGTAACACCATATATTGGCCAGCGCATAACCCAGCCAGGTTCCGCCAGATGTGCCGCGGCGACTGCGGCCATAACGGGCGTAGTCGGCCACCAGCGGCAGCCAAGACACCGGCATGGCAATCACCAGATCCATCGCCGACATCAGGCCCATGCTGCCATTGCCTGGGCGGGCCCAAAACGCATCCAGCCCTTGGGCATGCAACCGCGAGCCAAATTGCCACGTCAGCCACAGCAGCGAGGCAATCACCAGCGGCAGACCAAAGCGGCTCACAAAGCGGCGTACCAGTGTGACCATTGAGCCGGCCATCAGCGCCGTCAGCACGCCGCCCCACAGCACTGTGGTCAGCACCATGCCTGATGGATTGTCGAGCGATAGGCCCAGGCTTTGCTTGCTAATGGCCGCGGTGCCCTCGCGCATGATCACCAGCTCGAACGTGGTCCAGCCGACCAACTGCACAATATTGAGCACCACGGGCAGCCGTGCAAACACGCTGCCGTAGGTGCGGTGCATCAATCCCGCACTCGACAGACCGCTGTCACAGCCCGCGCTGGCCGTCCACGCCAGCAGACCCGCACCTATCAGGGAGCCCAGCACAACAGCCATCGCAGCGTCACGTGTGCCGACCGCAGGCACAAGATAGGCGCCAATTTGCATCACCAGCAAGCCAACGCCCAGGCTGAACCAGAGCGAAGCGTGCGTGTTCCACGCGAAAATTCGGCTGGAGGCTGCCAGGGGAGTCAATGCCTCGTTACTAGACGTTTGCGTTTTGGATATGGTTGCCATCAGTAGCGTTCCAGCGTCGATCGATTGTTTCTCAAATCGGGGGCAAGCTTGGCGTTAAGCAGAGCCTCGTCGAGAGCGCCGAAGGTAGTATTGTGCCGGTCAGTCAGCGGACCCCCGCCGGGAATGACGTCGCCATTGTTTTCGTAACCGATGGCCTTGAACTTCCATACGCCGTTAATAAATTTCAGGTTACCCACATGCTCGTCCTGGTCAGCCAGGACGCAATAGACGCGGTCATTGAACCGGCTGAGCGTCAGCTTATACAAGATATTTCACCATTTTATAATCGGCGGCAGCACCGCTGTAGCGCGCGTTGGGTTCCCGCTAATCAAGAACTGCACGACAACATGGAGCAGCCGGGCCGCTGTCGCGCCCAGTCCGGGCGCTTGGCCGCGAAGGTTTCCTTATCCGGTTGCTCATCGTAGGGGCGCCGCAGCACCTCGAGCAGTTCGTTCACGAGTCCATAATCGTTCTGTTCGGCGCGATCGATGGCAAGTTGCGCAAGGTAATTGCGCAGCACATATTTGGGATTGACGCTGTGCATGCGTACGCGGCGTTCGTGTTCCAGCACGCCTTCCGCACGCACTTGCCCGGCGTAGCGACGCACCCACTGAAGCGTGCGCTGGCGCTGCGTATCGTTAAGCGTTTCCGGCCGGTAATATGCCGCCGCGAACGGTGCGAGCAGCGCTTCGTCAGCCGCGGCGGACGAAGTGTCAAGCAAGGCAAGTTGGCGAAAGAAAATGGGCATGTCCGTTTCGACCTGTTGCAGCACGTCCAGCAACTCCGAAATCAGTTCAGCGTGGGACGGCGCACGAAAAGTCCTGAACCCCAGTTTTTCGCCCATCATCTGTTGCCACTGTGCGTCAAAACTCTTGCTGTATTCCGATAGTGCTTCTTCCAGTGGTACTGCATCTTCCACCAGCGGCATCAGCGCATTGCCCAGTTGCGCCAGGTTCCACATAGCGACCTGGGGCTGCGCGCCAAAACGATAGCGGTGGTGCTCCGCGTCGGTGGTATTTGGAGTCCAGCCGGGATCGTAGTTTTCCAGCCAGCCGTAAGGGCCGTAGTCGATCGTCAGGCCCAGAACGGACATGTTGTCGGTATTCATCACGCCGTGCACGAAGCCCACCCGCATCCAGTGCGCAATCATCACCGCCGTGCGCGTGCAGACCTCGCGAAACCAGCGTATGTAGGTTTCCCTGCCAGGCGCACCCATCCCTGGAAAATCCGTTGCCAGGGTGTAATCGAGCAGCTTACGCAGGAGATCAATGTCATTGCGCGACGCGAGAATTTCGAAATTGCCAAAACGCGTGAAGCTCGGCGCCACGCGGCACACGATGGCACCGGGCTCGGGGCGCGGATTGCCGTCATAGAACATGTCGCGCATGACGCTTTCACCGGTGGCCACCACGCACAGGGCGCGGGTTGTCGGTACGCCGAGATGGTGCATGGCTTCGCTGCACAGAAATTCGCGAATCGAAGAGCGCAAGACGGCCAGGCCATCGGCGCTGCGCGAGTAGGGTGTGGGTCCGGCCCCTTTGAGCTGCAGGGCCAGGCGCTGTCCCGCGCGATTCACGGTCTCACCCAGGATAATCGCGCGACCGTCCCCAAGCTGTCTGGCCCAGTGACCGAACTGATGGCCGCCATAACACATGGCGAACGGATCCATGCCATGGAGCAGCTTGTTGCCGGAGAACACCTGCGCGAATTCCGCCGATGCACAGGTTGCGGGCGTGATATCGAGCAGTTCAGCCACTTCGCGCGCGCAGGCAATCAGGCGCGGCGCGGCCACCGGCGTTGGTGCCACACGCGAATAACAGGCGCCAAGCACCTGGCGCCGAAAATTGGCGGCCTGTGGGTCCGCGGGCAGTTCGCGGGTAAAGCGATTGTCGAAATGAAGTGTGTCGAGCATCAGAAGATCACCGCGTTGTAGACAGGTGAATCATGGCAGGCAAATTAAAGCGGGGCTGCGCGAAAAGTCATTCATGCCATTCTCCAGGCTGGCGTTGCTCAGTGGACGTCCGGGTCTTCAGACTGTCGACGGCATGCACCGGCGCCCTGTCCCCCTTCATCAGGTCGGCGATGGCGCCGTACACCATGCGCTGGCTCTCCAGCATGCTCTTGCCGGCGAACACGGGCGACGTCACTTCGATGCCGTCGGCCCGTGAGGGTCCACCTCTCATCTACCCTCCACCGCAGAGTCCTCCACGGCGTTGGGCGCCAACACCCCCGATACCACCAGAGGCGACCGACGCCGGGGTAACTCCGGTTCAGCGCTCACAGGGGGGAGGCGTCCATACCATTTCTCCTTGGGTGGTTGAATGATTGATGCGATGGAGTGAATCTTAGGCAGCGCAGGGGGATTAATCAATTAAATTGTAACTATAGAATAGATAGTGGTTGACTATGGCTCAGTGATGGCCTGCCGAACGGATTGCCGCGCCTGCCAAGGGTCGGCGCTGGCGGGACGGCGGTGCTAGCCGCGATGGAACTACAGCAGCCAGGCCGCAACGATGACGCCTGTTGGCGCTCATGTCAGATTGAACCAGTTTGGGGATGTTTGCCAACTTCAGTTTGCGCCAGTCGAAGCGTCCGGAAGACGGTGTGGAGCAGGCGTTTCTCCCACCGTCGGGTGACTTATCCAAAGGTCGGCGTGATGGCTCAATTTTCGACCGGCACCAACATGTCAGATCTTCATAACGTTGCGGACATTGATGGATCGAAGTGCCAACGGCTGCATCGGCCGAACTGCTGCCGGTAATCGGCGCAACCCGCGTGGCGGTTGACAGTCAGTTGCTGACGGTTGGCTTTGAATACCGCCTCTCGAACTCTACGGGAGGAAGCACACCGTCGACTCCCTGCCTGAAGCCGTGAGTGCCGCGAGTCGGCGCCGAGCGAGGCCCGGAGGGCAGGGTGAAGTCGCTGGAGGGTGGCGCTGCCAGCACCCGGTGGCAAGCTCAGGAGCTGACCCAAGGAGCACCCGCAAGGGCTTCTAATGCGGTGTTGCGCCGACGCCCAAACTGCTAACAAATCGTGCCCAATTGTGCTAATGTTCGGCTGTGCAACCTCTGTAACCCATTGAATTTACAGCAAAAAAAGGCGAGAGTTTCGAATCCCCCTCTCTCCGCCACAACACAAGTAAAAAAAGCGCCTCTCGGGGCGCTTTTTTGTTGTACTCATCAATCTAAGCATCAAACGTACTAGTGGTTGATTGCACGGGACGGAGATCCTCGGGCCTATTCCCGAGCCACTTCTGCTCGCTACCCCGGCGGGCGGCGCAGGTGCCAGTCGGTCGCGTCCTGGTAGGCCCAGCCGATGCGCAGCGCCGTCGCCTCGTCATAGGCCCGGCATACGATCTGCAGCGAGGTCGGCAGTCCGCCGGGGTCCGTGCCGTTGGGCAGTGACACCGCGCAGAGGTCCAGGAAGTTGCCAAAGCGCGTGAAGTGGGCGGGCGCCGTGGTCTGGTCGATTTCGTCGAGTGGCACCGCGGTGGTCATCGTCGTCGGCGTGAGCAGCGCATCCGTGCCCGCGAGCGCCGTCGCGAACTCCAGCTTCATCGCCTCGCGCACCTGAAGGGCTTCGAGATAGGCCTGCGCCGTAATGCTCCGGCCCGCGGCAATGCGCGGGCGCACATGCGGATCGAGCGGCGCGTTCTCGTCGTCGATGAGCTCATGCAGGATCGCATAGCTCTCGGCGGCCATGATCCGAAGGTTGAAGGCCGCCACGTCGGCGAACGCGAAGGGCAGGTCGATCGCGACGATCTCCGCGCCACAGCGCTCCAGTTCCGCGACCGAGGCGTCATAGGCGGCGAGCACGTCGGCGGAGGCATACTGGCGCTCGGCGTCAGGCAGGCGCGCGAGCCGCAGACCGCGCACGCCGCGCCGGAGTTGGGGCAGCGGATCGTTGTAGGGCAGGCGCTCGGTGCGCGGGTCGAGCGGATCCGGACCCTGCATGGCCCGGTAGAGTAGCGCCGCGTCTTCGACCGAGCGGGCCATCGGTCCGGGCGTGTCCAGCGTCGGGCTCAAGGGCAGCACGCCATAGGTACTGACCCGCCCGATCGTGGTCTTGAGGCCCGTGATGCCGCACCAGGAGGCGGGCAGACGGACCGAGCCGCCGGTATCCGTTCCCACCGCCCAGGGGGCGAGGCCGGCCGCGACGGCGACTCCCGAGCCGCTACTCGACCCGCCCGGTGAGCGCTTGCGCTGCGGGTCCCAAGGGTTCCAGGGCGTGCCGCGGCGCGAGTTGGTTCCCCAGCCCCCCATGGCAAATTCCACTGTGTGCGTCTTGCCCAGCACGATCATGCCCTGCGAGATCAGGCGTTGAGCCAGCGTCGCCGTGCGCTGCGCCTTGCGCTCGCGCCACACTTCGCAGCCGCCGGTGACGACCCTGCCCTCGATCTCGATCAGATCCTTCAGGGCAATCGGTATGCCGTGCAGGGGACCGACCGCGTGCCCCGAGCGGATTGCCTCGTCGGCGCCATGCGCCGCAAGGCGTGCCTCGTCTGCGTAGACCTCGACGAAGGCCTGCAGTTTCGGCTCCTGCTCCTGGATGCGCTGTAGATAGGCCTCGATCAGATCGACGGGTGACAGGCTCCGCGCCGTGATCTGCTGCGAGAGCTCATGGACGGGAAGCAGAGTGACATCGGGCTGCGACATGGATGGGATGGCCTGGCTGGAGTTTGCGTTTCAGGAGGATCGCGGTCACGGAGCGCTGAACATGGTCTTCGGCAGCCAGGTCGCGATCTCCGGAAAGACCGTGATGATCGCGATCCCAAGGCATAGCACGAAGAAGAAAGGCAACACCGATTTCGCCACGTACAGGATGTTGTGACCCGTGAGCCCCTGTACGACGAACAGGTTGAATCCCACGGGCGGTGTAATCTGCGCGGATTCGACGACGAGCACAATGAAGATTCCGAACCAGAGCAGATCGATCCCAGCCGCCTCGACCATCGGCATGATCACCGACGTGGTCAGCACGATCATGGAGATCCCGTCGAGGAAACAACCGAGGATCAGGAACAGGATCGTCAGCGCGAAGATCAGCTCGTAGGGGGAGAGGTTGAAGGTGCCGATCCAGTTCGCAAGCGCGCGTGGGATGCCCGCGTAGCCCATCACCAACGACAGGAACGCCGCCGCCGCGATGATGAAACTGATCATGCAGGAGGTTCGCGTCGCACCGTAGAGACTCTGCTTGAAATTCGTCCAGGTCAGGCTGCCGGAGAAGGCGGCGACGAGCAGCGATCCCACGACCCCGAGCGTCGCCGCTTCGGTTGCGGTCGCAACTCCCGTGTAGATCGATCCGATGACCGCCAGGATCAGCAGCGCGACCGGGAGCAGGAGACGCAGGAGCTTCACCTTGTCCCAGAACGGCACCGGCGGCTCCGGCGGGGGTACCTTGTTCTTGTTGAGGGCCGCCCAGATCATGATGTAGCCCATGAACAGAGCCATCATCATGATGCCCGGCAGGACGCCCGCCAGGAACAGCCGCGCGATGGAAACATTTGCTGACACGCCATAGACGATCATGATGATCGACGGCGGGATGAGGAGCCCGAGCGTGCCGGAAGCCGCGAGGGAACCGATGCTGATCGGCTCGGCGTAACCGCGGCGCTTCAACTCGGGCAGCGACATCTGCCCGACCGTGGCGGCGGTGGCGGCGGAAGAGCCGCTCACCGCGGCAAAAATGCCACAGCCGATCACGTTCACGTGCAGGAGGCGGCCCGGCAGCTTCCGCGTCCAGGGCGCGAGACCTTTGAAAAGGTCATTGGCGAGCTTGGTGCGAAACAGGATCTCGCCCATCCACACGAAGAGCGGCAGCGCGGTCAGGGTCCAACCGCTGACGGCGCCCCAGATCGCCGATGGCATCGCGAGATGAATCGGCGCGTTTGCGAAGAGCAGCATGCCAAGAAGCGCGACCGCAATGAGCGAGATCGCGACCCACACGCCGGAGCCGAGCAGGAGGAGCAGCGCCAGCGCAAGGATTGGACTGTAGAGAATGGGGTCGATGGCCAGCCCCGCTACTCGTTGAACGCCTCGGCGCCCGAGCTGCCCTCGTAGCGTGGCTCGCGACCGCGGATGACGCGAATCCACTCCTCGATCACGGCGATCTCGAGCAAAAGCGCGCCAAGCGCCATCGAAGTCTGTGGAATCCAGAGCGATATCGTGATCATGCCGGTCGAGACATCACCAAACGCGTACGAGTCCATCACGAGCTTGATTGCGAATACAGTGAACGCCGCGCCGATCGCTGTGAACAGCGCCAGGCACCAGATTTCGAGCACGTGGCGCAGGCTCGGGCGCACATGCAACAGGAGGATGTTGACGCGGATGTGACCGCCACTGCGGAAGGTGTGCGCCAGCGCGAGGAACGTCGTGCCCGCCATGGCGTAGCCGGCGAGCTCGCCGGCATCGAGAACAGCAACGCCGACCAACCGCCCCAACACCTGCGACAGGGTGAGGACGGCGATCAGCACCATCAGAATCGCGGCGAGGACCGCCCCCGCCGCGTACAGCCTCTCGAGAAATCGCAAGCTCGGACTCAGTTTGCCTTGCGGTACTGATCGAGGATCTTCGGTCCCTCATCGCCAGCGGCCTTCGACCACTCGGCGACGAGTTGCTCTCCGATCTTGTGCAACTCGGCCATCAGTTCAGGGCCCGGTTGGCGCACCTGCATGCCCTTCGCCTTGAGCGTGTCGATGAGCTTGCTGGTTTCTTCCGCCTGTAACTTCCAGCCGCGCTCCTCCGCGGCCTTGGCGGCCGTGAGAACTCCGTTGCGGGTCTTCGCGTCGAGGGCGCTGAACATGCCCTCGTTAACCACCACGATGTTCCAGGGCGCCATCGCCTTGACTTCGTAAAAGTACTTCACAAAATCCCAAGCCTGCGTGTCCACACCGGTCAACGGCGAGGTGATCATCGCCTGGATCACGCCGGTCGAGAAAGCCTGCGACACCTCGGACTGCTGCACGGTAACCGGCACGGCACCCATGAGCTGCGCCAGGCGGCCGGTCACCGGGTTGAACGCGCGGAACTTGACGCCCTTGAAGTCGTTCGTCGACTTGATCTCCTTGTCGGAATAGAAGGAGTTTGGCGGCCAGGGCACCACGAACAGGAGCCGAATGCCCTGTTTCTCGAGGCGGTCGATGATGAGCGGACGCACGACTCTCAGCAGTTTGGCGCCGTCCGCGCTGTTGGACGCCAGGAAGGGTACCGAGTCGATGCCGAACACCGCCCACTCGTTCGAATGCATGGACATCAGGAATTCGCCGATCTGCACTTGACCGGTCTGGACCGCGCGTTTCACCTCGGGTTGCTTCAACAGCGAATCCTCGGGATGGACGACGATCTCGAGCTTGCCGTCGGTCTCCTTCTTCACGTCCGCAGTAAATTGCATGATGTTGCGCGTGAAGTAGTTCCGCTCGTTCGAGCGCACCGGCATGTTCCACTTTTCGGCAAGCACCGGGGAACTCGCCACCAGCGCAGCGAGGCCCGCCGTGGCCAGGATCAATTTTAGGGACGGCTTCATGGTGTTACTCCGTTTGTCGGGCAATGCTGTCGGTCGTTACAGGGCGGCAAAAAGGGTATTGGTTAGAGATCGCACTTGTTGAGGTCCCACATCAGCCGGTAAGTCCCCGTCGAGATGACTTCGGCACCGGCGTCCTTGAAACGTGCGTCGTTCAGGGCACGAATGGCCGACAGATCCGTGCCGTCGATCAGCACATACCAGTCCCCGGCGCCCGGGTTCGGCTGGTCGGGCTCGGTCAGCGACTTTGACAGCCCCGGATCGCTCTCGATGAGATGCAGCGAGATGATCCCGGCGAGGTTACCCGGATCGAGCAGTTCGCGGATCCTGGCTCGCAACGCGTCCTTGCCTTCGGCTGCGGGCCGTAGACGGACCACGCCGAGCGCGGCGCCGCGTCCCTGGCCGCGGCTCCCGGTGATGCGTCCGACGGCCCGGATCATGTTCCGGAAGCGGGAGATGTTCTTCTTGGACCAGTCGGTCTGGTTCGCGAGCGCCTGCTGGTAGGCGGGACTGCTCAGGTCCTCGAAAGCCGCGGTGGAGTAGGTACAGAAATACTTCGGGTTCGCCTGGTCGGCGATCCAGCGCCGGGCCTCGAGAAACCCGTCGATCGCAACGCGCTCGGCGAGATGCTCGCGGTCGTACCAAATATTGAACTCGGGCTCGTCTGCCGCGTCGACATCCATCGACGTGATGAGCATTCCCTTACCGGTGAGAGGCATTCGTCAAGGCTCCTGCTGGGCAAACAAGGCGAGGCTGGCAACGGCCTGAGGCGGGTCTCCGTGATCGAGCGACTCACCCTGGTAAACGGTGTTAAGAATGCGGAGTCTAGCGTCGTTCGCGAGTGAGTGCAATGCGGCAGTGCTCGCCCACGTAGAATGGCCGCTCGGGTGTCCCGGGCGGTCGCGCAGCCGCTCGTTGGACTTTGTTCATGCGCGTTGAAGGAGCACCGATGAAAGGTCCGTCACGATCCCTGCCGTTGAGTTCGCGCCCGCTGGCCCGCGGCGCCGAAACCCAGGCGCTCGAGGTTGCCGCCATCGAGGGCCATCTCCTGCCGGCTCCGATGAAAATCGCTTCGCTGCTGGTGGCGCGCGAGGCGAATCTGATGTGGGAATCGGTGGCGCGTGGTTCGAAGGTGCCGCCGCATCGCCACGACGATCACGAATCCATCGTCTATCTCATTTCGGGTCGGCAGCGCCTGTCGATTGAGGGCGTCGAATACGAAGCCGGATCGGGCGACGCCTGGGTGCATGAGCGCGGGATCGAGCACTCGAGCGAGGCACTCGAGGACTGCGTGCAGATCGAGTTCAAGACTCCGGCAACGCGCACCTGGTAGTGCAAGTTTGCGACCCCCGCGTGCCCCGGGGTCAGGCTGGCTTGCCCTGCGCCGCTGCGCCGTAGTCGTCGCGGGCGTGCTCGGCCGACACATAGCCGTTCGTGACATCGCGTGCCAAGGCCTGCCGGTCTCGTTCAGCGGGCAGGCCGTATCCCCCGCCCCCCGGCAGGCTCAGCACCACACGGCGGCCAGTCGGCACTTCGATGCGTGAGCCCTTGCCGCCCAGGACCGTGCCATCGTCGAGCGCCACGGATCCGGCCCGGCCATCGGCGCCACCGTTGCGGCCACGCGCTGGAAAAAGGGTACGGTCGAACATCGCGTTAAAGCAAATCTGGTAACCATCGGCCGCGGCGATCTCCACCACCTGACCGAGCCCGCCGCGAAAACGGCCGGCTCCGCCGGAATCCGGGCGCAGTTTTTTGCGCCACACCACGATGGGGCCCACCTGCTCGGTCGCCTCCACCGGCATGGTGCGCACGCCGCTTGGAAAGGCCGTGGCGTGCAGGCCGTCGAGGCTCGGACGCGCGCCGCCGCCGCCACTGTTGAACATCAGGATCTCGGCCGTCTTGCGCTCTGCTTCCGGTCCTGCGTCGGTACGCGTGCTGGCGCTGATGTGAATGTTCCAAAGCGCACCGGCGCCTTCCGACGGAATACGATCGGGCATGAAGCCGTACAGCGCGCCGAGCACCAGGTCGGGAACAAAGTGACCCAGCACGTGACGCACGGCGACGGCCCTGGGACGGGGCGCGTTGAGGATGCAGCCGGGCGGGGCCGTAACGTCAAAGGGCGACAATGAGCCCGCGTTGTTGGGAATTTCAGGGGCGATCGCGCACTTCAATCCGTAGCCGGAGTAGGCCTTGGTGTAGATCACCGGCACGTTGTAGCCATCGAGCTCCATGCTGTTGGCGTAGACGCCTTTCGGAAGCGCCGCAATTCTCTCCAGCGTGGCGCGCCGGCTGTGCTCGAGGATGAAGGTGCCCAGGTCCTCCAGGTCGGCGAGTTCAAACTCGTCGAGCATGCTCATCAGGCGCTGCTGCCCGATCTCATTACAGGCGGCCAGCGAGTAGATGTCGCCCACGACCTGATCGGCCTCGCGAACGTTATTGGCGACGATGTTGACGAGATCCTCATTGACCTTGCCGCGCTCGGCGAACTTCATGATCGGAATGAACACTCCTTCCTCAAAGACTGTCCGCCCGTCCGGCCCGAAACCGCGGCCGCCGATGTCCACCACATGCTCCGTACAGGCGAAATACCCGATGAGCACCCCCGCACGGAACGACGGCGAGACCACGGTGATGTCGTGCAGGTGGCCGGTGCCCTTCCAGGGGTCGTTCGTAATGTAGGCATCTCCTTCAAAGATGCGGTCCTCGCCAATGTCACGAATGAAATGCCCCACTGCTTCGGCCATGGCGTTCACATGGCCGGGCGTACCCGTCACAGCCTGCGCGAGCATGCGTCCGCTGCGGTCGAACACCCCCGCAGACAGGTCGCCTGCCTCGCGCACGCTGGTGCTGAAGGCTGTCCGTACCAGGGTCAGGGCCTGCTCTTCCACTACGGAGATCAGGCGGTTCCACATGACCTGCATGTGGATGTTCTCGATCGATTCGCTCATGGCTTGCTCGCTATGAAAGACGCCTCATCCTCGAGGGACACCAGGAGGCACAGATCGTCCTGCACCACGGCTGTGAAACCGGAAGGAACCACGGTAGCGGTTTCGCGCTCGACCACCACGGCCGGCCCGGTCACGAATGCGCCGGGCGCGAGGTCCTCACGGTGGCAGACCTGAGCTTGCACGAAGGTGCGCCGCTTGGGGTCGAACAGCCTGCGCTGCCCGCGTACCGTTGCCGGTGTCCGGGCGACCGGCGCGGCCACGCGAGATACGGCGGCGCTGGGCCGAACCGAGCAATTCGACAAGGCTGCCGCTGATCGGCAGCTGGCACGCCAGGTGGCCGAGCACAAGTCCATCTTCTTTTCCGAGAAGGATGCCCACGGCGGCAACATCGACTACAGTGAGGCTGTGAGCGGCTCGCTCAGGCTTGTGCCCGAAGGCGGATCACGCAAGGCCTTGGCGCAGGATTTCGCCGCGATGTGTGAGGATGGTCTGCTGGGATCCGATCAACCGAAGTTCGATGCGATTCTGGACGCCTGTGCCGCCATGCAGGACAAAGTCAATCGGCTGGCCTGAGGCGAGCCTCGACGTTCGCGTTCAGCGGCGCGATGCACGCACATCATGGCCGTTCACAGCAGCATTGCGCCGACGCCCAAACTGCTAACAAATCGTGCCTCAATGTGCTAATTTTCGTCCGTGCAACCGCTGTAAGCCATTGAATTTACAGCATAAAAAGGCGAGAGTTTCGAATCCCCCTCTCTCCGCCGCAACACAAGTAAAAAAAGCGCCTCTCGGGGCGCTTTTTGTTTTTACCGATCAACCTAACCATCTATCGTCGTAGCGGTTGCTTGCCAGGAATACTGGAGCTCGGGACATCATTGCTGGAGTTAACCCGGCTGTTCATAATTTCGGGGCGGACCGCGCATCGAAGAGCACAATCGGTCCGTGTGTGATCAGCTGCGGCGAACGCGGCCCGAATACCAATCGATTCCCTATTGAGAAAAAGAGAAACAACATGGAGATCACTTCTTCGTCCCGTCGCCCCATGCAACCGTTGCATGAGTACCTGCGCATGCACGCGCGTGCACGGGGTGATCATGCCGCCTGCGTCTGGTATGGCTACACCATGAGCTACGCGGAACTCGATCGCGCCAGCGATGCCTTTGGCGCACGTCTGCAAGCCGTCGGAGTGCGAAAGGGTGAACCCGTCGTGCTGTTTCTCAACAACTGCCCACAGTACCTGGTGGCGCACTACGGCATCCAGAAGATCGGCGCCATCGTCTGTCCGAGTGGCCCGCTCAACAAGGAGCATGAGCTGGCTTACCAGTTGAACGACCTGAAGGCCCGCGTGATCATCGCCGCATCGTCGCTGCTGCCGGTCGTCGAGAAAGTGCGCGCCGAAAGCGCGCTCGAGCATGTCTTCACGGTGCACTATGCCGACCTGTTGCCGGCCCAGGTCACGCTCGAGCTGCCGACTGAACTGGCAGCGGCAAAGAATGATGCGCGCGCCGTGCCGGCGGGTTGCGAAGACTTTCTTGTCGCGATGCACGGCGACGCGACACCTACGCCCGTTGAACTGACGCTCGATGACGTCGCGCTCATGACCTACACCTCGGGCACCACCGGCCTGCCCAAAGGGGCCATGCTCAGTTACGGCAACGCGCTCTTCAAAACCGAAGCGGTGGCGGACTGCAATGACCTGACGGCTGATGACGTGCTGCTTTCCATCGCGCCGCTGTACCACATCGCGGGCATGCTCATGGGCGTCAACGTGCCGGTGCTCACAGGAGCCACTGCGGTGTTGCTGCATCGCTTCGACCCGATTGCGACGCTCCGGGCTATCGACACCTACCAGGTAAGCTTTTGGTACAGCATCGCACCGATGAATGTGGCCTGCATGCAGGTGACCGACATGGCGCGCTTCAACCTCGACAGCCTCAGGGCGAACCCGGTGACGAGCTTTGGCATCACCTTCACCGAACCGCTGGCTAATCAGTGGCAGTCCTTCGCTACCCGCTGCACGTCGCTGGAAGCAGCTTACGGCCTGAGTGAAACCCACACGTGCGACACCTACATGCCGCGTCATGCGCCGCGCTGGGGTACGCACGGCGTGGCGGTTCCGGGCGTGACGATCCGGATCATTGATTCCGCGACGGGCACCGACATGCCGGTCGGCGAGGTCGGCGAGATCGTGCTGAGGAGCCTGGGTACGTTCAAGGGCTACTGGAACAAGCCCGAGGCCACTCAGGCGACGTTGCGCGACGGCTGGGTGCACACGGGGGATATGGGTAAAAGCGATGCCGACGGCTATTTGACTTTCATCGGGCGCTTCAAGGAAATGATCAAGGTTTCGGGCTACAGCGTATTTCCCGAGGAAGTCGAGACCATCCTGATCAAGCACCCCGCGGTGGCGCAGGCCGCGGTGATTGCATTGCCCGATGCACAGAAGGGCGAGGTCGTAAAGGCCTTTGTCGTCAGGAAACCCGGTTCCGAAGTGAGCGCAGACGCTTTGATCGCCTGGTCGCGCGACAACATGGCGAGCTACAAGGTACCGCGGGTCGTGAATTTCATCGCGGCATTGCCGACGACCGGGGCGGGCAAAGTGCTGCGGCGCCTGCTCAAAGACGAATGAAAGATCTTGTGTTCAAGAAGATTCTGGTTGCCAACCGGGGCGAAATCGCCGTTCGATTGGTGCGCGCGCTGCACGATCTGGACATCGCAAGCGTGGGCGTTTTCGCGCGCGACGATGCCCAAGCCCTTCACGTGCGGCTGGCCGACAAAGCCGTCGCGCTCGACGGCACCGGCCCGTCGGCCTATCTGGACATCGCAGCGCTCGTCGCGATAGCGCAGGCCGAGGGCTGCGACGCGGTCCATCCTGGTTACGGATTCCTCAGCGAGCGCGCTGATTTCGCGCAGGCCTGCGCCGATGGCGGTCTGGTTTTCATCGGGCCGACGCCCGACCAACTTGCGCTCTTCGGCGACAAGGCCCGTGCCCGCGCACTGGCCGAGGCATGCGATGTGCCGGTGATGCCCGGGAGCGCGGGCGCCGTCACGCTGGAACAGGCGCAAGCCTTCTTTTCTGCGCAAACGGCCAACGGTGCGCAGGCCGGCGTCATGATCAAGGCGCTCGGCGGCGGGGGCGGCCGCGGCATGCGCGCGGTGTTGCGCACCGCCGATGTTGCCGAGGCTTACGCCCGTTGCGTCTCCGAGGCCAGGGCCGCTTTCGGTGTCGAGGGCGTGTACGTCGAACACCTGATGCGAAACGCGCGACATATCGAGGTGCAGGTGCTCGGAGATGGCCAGGCGGTCGCGAGTTTGGGTGAGCGCGAGTGCACCCTGCAGCGGCGCTTCCAGAAGCTGGTCGAGATTGCTCCGAGTCCCACTCTTCCCGAGGAACTTCGGGTCCAGATCACGCAGGCCGCCCTGCGAATGGCTCAGGCGGTAGGCTACCGCGGCCTTGGTACCTTCGAGTTCCTGGTCGACGAAGGCGCCGCCCTGCTGCCAGTCGTATTTATCGAGGCGAACCCTCGGCTACAGGTTGAACACACGGTTACCGAAGCCGTAACCGGACTCGATCTCGTGCAACTGCAGATTGCCGTCGCTGCGGGCCAGTCGCTGGCCGACCTCGGGGTTGAGGCCGGCGCTACGGCTGTGCAACGCGGCTTTGCGATTCAGTGGCGGATCAACGCCGAGACCCTCGATGCGGAGGGTCGGACGCGGCCGGCCCACGGCACGCTCGCCTGTTTTGATCTGGCCCGCGGTCCAGGCATTCGCGTCGACAGCCATGGTTACCCCGGGTTCGCGCCTTCGCCGCACTACGACACGCTGCTCGCCAAGTTGATCGTGCATTCGCCTTCCCCTCGCTTTGCCGACGCGCTGCGCCGCTCATCACGCGCGCTCGAGGAATGCCGCATCGAAGGCATCGCAACCAACCTGACACTGTTGCGCGCCATTGCGGCGCGACCCGAATTCGCTGCGCAGGCCGTTCATACGCACTTCATCGAGGCGCATCTGGACGAATTGCTGGCTGCGGCCGCGCGACTCGACGACGTGACGCGAGCGATTTCTTCTGACTCCGATGTGACGGCCGCTGCGGCGCCCTTTTTCTTCGACGATACCGATGCGCTCATGGTTCGGGCGCCGATGGCCGCCAAGCTCGTGGAACTCACGGTCGACGTCGGCGATGTCTTGCCGGCTGGCGCCCAGTTTGGCGTGCTCGAGGCAATGAAGATGGAACACCTGCTCCACTTGCCACGAGCGGGGCGCGTGGTGGCGGTGCTCGCGGCCGCGCTCGACTACCTGGTCGAAGGCCAGCCGTTGTTGCGCCTCGAAGCGGTTGATATGGCCGCGCTCGAAGTCGACGCGCACGCTGCGCTCGACCTTGATGCAATTCGGCCCGACCTGCAGAAAGTCATCGACCGCCACGCGTTCACCCTCGACGCCAATCGTCCGGCCGCGGTCGCAAAGCGCGCCCGACAGGGCGGCCGCAGCGCGCGCGCCAACATTGCCGACCTTTGTGATCTGGCAGACGAGCCGGGCAATTTCAGCGAATACGGGGCGCTCGCGATCGCGGCGCAAACGCGTCGGCGCAAGCTCGACGACCTGATCGCCAACACGCCGGCCGACGGCTTGATCACCGGCATCGGCAGCGTCAACGCAAAGCAGTTCGGAGCGGAGAAATCGCGCTGCGCCGTGTTGGCCTACGACTACACGGTACTGGCAGGTACGCAGGGCCTGCGAAACCACTACAAAACGGACCGCATGCTTGGCATCGCGCATCGACTCAAGCTGCCGGTTGTGCTGTTTGCCGAAGGTGGTGGCGGGCGACCGGGAGATACCGACATGCCGATCGTCGCCGGTTTGCATATCCGCACCTTCGGTCAGTTTGCCGCGCTTTCCGGCAAGGTGTCGGTGGTCGGCATCGTGCATGGCCGCTGTTTCGCAGGCAATGCGGCGCTGCTGGGTTGCTGCGACGTGATCATTGCCACGCGCGCCAGCAACATCGGCATGAGCGGGGCGGCCATGATTGAGGGCGGCGGGCTCGGTACTTTCGCGCCGGAGCAAATCGGTCCGAGCGACGTGCAGTCAAAGAACGGTGTCATCGATATCCTGGTGCGGGACGAAGTCGAGGCGGTCGCTGCCGCGAAGCAAACCCTTTCGTACTTTCAGGGGCCACGAGCGATTGGCTTTGTGCTGACCAGAGAGTGCTGCGACATGCGGTGCCAGAGAACCGACTGCGCGTGTACGACGTGCGTGCCGTGATGCGCGACCTCGTCGACAGTGGTTCGCTATTGGAGCTTCGCGCCAACTTCGGCGCCGGCATCCTCACCGCGTTCGCGCGCATGGAGGGAAGGCCGGTTGGTCTGATCGCCAACAATCCCAAACACCTGGGTGGCGCGATTGACGCGGTGGCGGCCGACAAGGCTGCGCGCTTCATGCAGCTATGCAATGCTCACGGCCTGCCGATCGTCGCGCTGTGCGACACGCCGGGTTTCATGGTCGGCCCCCAGATCGAAGCGCAGGCACAAGTGCGCCATGTCTGCCGCATGTTCCTTGTTGCCTCACACCTGCGCGTGCCGTATTTCTGTGTCGTGCTGCGCAAGGGTTACGGCTTGGGCGCGATGGCGATGGCAGCGGGCGGGTTCGAGGCGCCGGTGTTCACCGTCGCCTGGCCGACCGGTGAGTTCGGTGCGATGGGGCTTGAAGGCGCGGTGCGGCTAGGCTACCGCAAGGAACTTGAGGCGGCTCCCGAAGGCGCCGCACGCGATCAACTCTTTGAGCAATTGGTGGCGCAGCAGTATGAGAGTGGCGAAGCCATCAATATGGCTCAAACTCTGGAAATAGATGCCGTGATCGACCCCGCCGACACGCGTGCCTGGTTGGTGCGCGGATTGGCCTCGTGCGCGGGCACCCAGGACCCGACCACGAATTACGTCGACGCCTGGTAGCCCCGCGACTGCTACCCTGATGCGCGCCACAATCGGTGTAGCAGCGTTGTTAAGGAATTGATTTTCGACATGAGCAGATCACGTCCCTTGCCCCCGGGCCTACCGCCTGCGTCCGTTCCCCGCCCATGAATCCGACCACCCCGTTCTCAGCCATCGTCGCTGCCCGTACCCGCGCCGGCGATACCGTGACCTTCGATATCGCCGAAGACTGGCAGCAGGGCCGCACAGCCTACGGCGGCATCGTCTGCGCAATCGCGGCGCAGGCGATGCGCGATGTTGCGGGCGCCGACTGGCCTCCCGACGTGCACCTGCGCGCGCTGCAGTGCAGCTTTGTCTCAGTGGTGGCCGCTGGACGGGTGCAGGTCGAGGTCGAGGTGCTGCGGCAAGGGCGCAACGTCTGCCAGGTGCTGGCGCGGGTGATGGAGGGTGGGCGGCTGGGCTCGGTGCTGCTCGGGGTCTACAGCGCCGATCGCCCTTCGGCGCTGACGCCGCGCTGGCCGAAGCGGCCGACCGCGCGCGTCGAGGCTGAGGCGCTGCCGTCAGTGCCTTTCGAGCCCGGGCGAATGCCGCCGTTCATGCAGCACATGGAGATGCGCTGGGCGGAAGGCGGTGCACCCTTCAGCGCCAGGCCGGGTGATCGCTCGTCGATCCACCTGCGGCTGCGCGACCACGACAGCGGCGCCATCCTCCCCGAGGTGCTGACAGTGCTGTTGGCAGATGCACCGGCAACACCCGCGCTCGGCGAGTTGGCGCGGCCGGCGCTGTCGAGCAGCGTGACCTGGGCGCTGGAGTTGCGCGCGCACGGCTGCGCGGAAACCGATGGCTGGTGGCGTATCGACAGCCAGTCGCTGGTCGTGGAAGGGGGCTACGTGAATCACTGCTCTCAGCTGTGGGCACCATCGGGCGCGCTGGCCGCTCTGGGTACGCAGGTGGTCACCGTTTTCGCCTGAACCAGGCCCGCGACGAAGCAACACGTCGGCGCGGGCTCGCCAGTCGATGGCCGCTAGAACGGCGCGAAACCAAGGGCCGCGCGAAAGCGATTCTTGATATACACACCATCGCGCGAAGGCAAGGCGCGTGGTGGCGCGCTGGGGTCAATGAATACCTGCGCAAAGGTCACGCCCGAGCGTGCAAGCACGCGGTCTGCCACTGCGGCGACGCCGTCGAGTCCGGTCACCGCGAACGCATTCGTCAATCCGCAACCCTTTGCCACTGCCACCAGGTCAGTGCCCAGGCTCGTGTGGCTGCGTTGCATGCCCGTTTCGCCAAAATGCCCGTTGTCGAGCACGACAATGGTGAGGTTGGCCGGCTGCTTGGCCCCGATGGTGGCCAGACTGCCGAGGCCCATCAATTGCTCGCCGTCTCCCGTGATGGCGATCACGGATCTTTCTGGCTGGGCGAGCGCCAGTCCCAATGCGACCGAGGCGCAGCCTCCCATGGCTCCCCAGAGGTAAAAATTTTCGTCGCGATCTCCTGCGGCAAAGACATCATACGAAGGTGATCCGAGACCGGTCACAACCAGCGCGTCAGGCACCCTGCTCAGCAAGCTGGAGACGAACGCGCGGCGGTCGATTCTTGGCATGTTCGGCTTCATCATTTGCGCTCCCACTTCTTGCGACCAATCAGATTCTGGGACAACAGGACTGCGACCTGCTCCCCGGCTTGGAATGCGGCGTCTAGACCCGCGCTGACGATCTCTTCCGCCTCGTCTGGCGTCGACACGCGCAGCACGCTGATACCCATCAACTCCAGGGCCCGTTGAGTCGCCCGGCCCATCGGCCCCTGCCAGGGATTGAACTCCGCGTACTCGCCGCGCATCGTCACCAGTGTGAAGAACGGGAGATTGCAGCTGCGCAGCAATGAGAACATGTTCACGCAGTTGCCCACGCCGCTGCTTTGCATCAATAGCGCCGCGCGTTGCCCGCCGAGCCAGGCACCACTGACCACGGCGACACCTTCCTCCTCGGTCGTACAGACGGTCGCGTGGATATCGGGATCCGCTTCCGCACGCCGGATCGCGTAAGAATGCCCCGCATCAGGCACATAGGCGATCTGCCGTACGTTGCCCTCCTTGAGGACCTTGAACACTGCCTTCTGCCATGCAGGTGCGTCATCAGTGTTTGTCATCTGATCTCCGGGTTTGAATCGAGTAGTGCATCTTATTTGCTGATGGATATGAGAGGGAAATGGAATTTCATGAGCAGCCCGATCACGGGGCATCATCCGAGCACTGTGACCGACGTATTTTGCACGGCTCTGTACTGCCCCGGCGTGCTGTGGGTCGCCGCCCGGAACCGGCGGGAGAAGGCGCTGTGATCCGCATATCCACACGCCGCGGCGACGTTGGTGATGGACAGCGACGTTTCCTCGAGCAATTGGCACGCCAGGTCGATGCGCTTTTTCATCAGCAGTTGCTTCGGGGTCATATGGAAAACCTCGAATACCAGGCGTTCGAGCGTGTCAGTCGATACCGACGCGTGGACCGCCGCACCGACGATCCGCACCGGCTGGTCCAGTTGCTCGTCGATGTATTGGAGGAATTTCGCCAGCCGATGGTAGCTACGGTGTCGCTCATTCGCCCGCGGCAGGTCGCGCGACAGGCCTGCCAGGCCGACTATGCGCTTGCTTGCATCCAGCAAAGGAAATTTCGAACTGAGGCACCAGTGGCGCTCACCCCGGTTCGTCCTATACAAACGCAGCAGCTCGCGGATGGGGCGACCCGTGCGGATCACTTCCATGTCCTGCGCCATGGTGCTCGCACCGGTGACCGGGAACAGCTGATCCGCCGTTTTACCTGCGACGGCCTCCAGACCCCCCAGTCCGGCCCGTTCGATCAAGGTCTGGTTGGCCCAGAGGTAGCGTCCATTGCAGTCCTTGATGTAGAAAAGGACGTCTGGAAGTCCGTCGAACATCGTCTCGACCAGCCCTGGTGTGCGCGTGAGCCACTCCATTGCCTTCGTGTCCAGTTGCATCTCGACCTAACCCGTGGGACCAAAGGCTCTCATTATGCGGCCGGTCATACGAATCAGACCTGTGCAGAAAACCGCATTCCGGGTGCGCCGTGCCATCTAGCCGTACCCGGCTCACTTGTGAGAAAGTATCCGTCCCCGGGCCCATGACACGTCACCGGTGAGCGCTGCCGGATATCGCCTTGTGCGTCGCCTGGCATTTCAAGCATTGCCCGGATCAGCCATGCCACACACGGAATCAAGGCACATCGTCATCGTCGGCGGCGCCATCATCGGCAGTTTCTGCGCCTGGTCATTGCGGCGGGAAGGCTTCGCCGGGCCTATTACCGTCGTGGAGCGAGATCCCACCTACCAATGCTCATCGACGGCACTCTCGGCCGCCTCCATCCGCACGCAGTTCGGAACACCCGTCAATATCAAGATGAGCCTGATGGGCGCGCGCATGTTTCGCAATATCAAGGCGTTCTTCGGGGATGACGCGGACATCGGATTTCAAGAGAAAGGCTACCTCATCCTCGGCGGGGATCATCTGGTTGCCGAGCGTGAGGCCGCCGCCGAGATGCAACGAGCCCAGGGTGCGGACATCCTGTCACTCGATCCGGACGAACTCGCTTTGCGCTTTCCCGGCATCGACTTCAATGGCGTGGGCATCGGAACCCTGGGTATGCAGCACGAGGGTTGGTTCGATGCATGGAGCCTGCTGTCTCTCGTGCGCCTGGCGGCGCGCCAACTGGGCGTTTGCTACGAGGCGGCAACAGTCGACTCCTTTGAGACCCAAGGCGCAGCGGTCTCGGCAGTGGGACTGTCGAGCGGAAAGAAGATCGCCTGTGACTATTGCGTGATGGCGGCGGGACCCTTGTCTGGACGCCTGGTTGCACAGCTCGGCATTGATTTGCCGGTCGTACCCAGGAAGCGCACCGTGTTTTCGTTCAAGACGCCCTTCAAACTGGCGAATTTCCCGATGCTCTTTGATTCGAGTGGCCTATGGGTCCGCCCCGAAGGCAAAGGATACATCGGCGGCATCCAACCGCCCGCCGCGATCGATGGGGATGCCGATGGGGATTTCGAGCCCCAACACGCTTTGCTGGAGGAACTGTTCTGGCCCTTGCTGGCCACGCGCATCCCGGCGATGGCGGAGCTGCGCCTCGAGCGCGCCTGGGCAGGCCACTACGAGATGAACACGCTGGACCATAACGGAGTTGTCGGGTCGCACGACGAACTCACCAATCTCATCTTTGCGACCGGGTTTTCCGGCCATGGCGTCATGCATGCGCCAGCCGTGGGCCAGGCCGTGGCCGAATTGATTACGTTCGGGGCTTACCGATCCATCGACATGACGCCTTTGGGTTGGGGGCGCATTCGCACGTCGTCGCCCTTGCTCGAATCCATTGTTTATTGAAAGGACATCCAAATGAAGCTTGTTGGTAAAGTTGCCGTCGTCACAGGTGCTGCGCGCGGAATCGGGCGCGCGACGGCTGAACGGCTGCTGGCTGAAGGCGCCAAGGTGGTTATCTCCGACATCGCAGTGGAACTCCTCAACCGAACGGCGGCCGAGATCGGCCCGGCTGACAACGTTGTGGCGGTGCCGGCGGACGTTTCCAAGAAGAGCGAGGTCGATCAACTCGTCGCCACCGCGGTGCAGCGCTTCGGCGCCATCGACATCATGGTGAACAACGCCGGCATCGCACCAGTGGTGGACTTCCTGGACGTCACGGAAGAACTGCTGGGACGGGTGCTGGACGTGAACCTCAAAGGGGCCTTCTACGGGACGCAGGCCGCCGGCCGCCAGATGATCGCCCAGGGCATCCGGGGTGTGATCATCAACATGTCGTCGATCAACTCCGGACTGGCGAACCCCAATGTGGCTCCCTATGCCATGTCCAAAGGCGGCATCAACCAGGTGACCTCCACCGCGGCGGTGGCATTCGCGCCCCACGGCATCCGGGTCGTGGGTGTCGGGCCGGGAACGATCATGACCGAAATGGTTGCCGGTGCTTTCGTCCAGAGCGCGGGCAACAATGCGATCCTGTCGCGCACCCCACTGGGACGCTACGGCGAGGCCTCCGAAATTGCAGCGGTCGTCGCCTTCCTCGCCAGTGACGACGCCTCCTACATCACCGGCGAAACGCTCTATGTGGATGGCGGGCGGCGTGTTCTCAACTACGTGATGCCAGCCAAGGATTGATGCCATGTCGACGCTGTTCAATGTCCTTCACCACATCTGTCTCGTCGTGCACGACATCGACAAGACGCAGGCCTGGTACCAATCCATCGGCATCGGACCCTGGGTGCAATACCCGCCCTTGACCGAGTATGAGGAGCTGCAGGTTCCCAGTGTGCCGGGATTCCACAACCTCAAGTACCGGGTCTGCAACCTGCCCAACGTGCAGCTTCAGCTCTGCCAGCCGGGCGAAGAGCCGTCGCCGCAACGCTGGCACCTCGACAACAAGGGGGAGGGTGTATTCCACATCGGGTTCGAAGTGCCGGATGCCGATGCAGCGGAAGCGCAGGCCGGCACCCAGGGTCTTCAGGTGCTGATGCGCGGGCGGCGCCGAAATCACACTGGTTTCACCTACTATGACTCAGCCGCGGAGGCGGGGGTGACCCTTCTCACGCGCGCGACAAATCTACCGGACCAGTGATGCGTGCAAGGACACCGACATGAAGATCGACCTCAATTCGGACCTCGGCGAGGGCTATGGCCAATGGGCCATGGGGGACGACGCGCAAATACTCGACTGCGTCACGAGCGCCAGTATCGCCTGCGGTGGCCACGCTGGCGATCCGCAGACCATGTACCGGACTCTGCGCCTGGCGGCCGAGCGTGGCGTGACGGTCGGGGCTCATCCCGGCTATGCCGACCGCGAAGGCTTTGGCCGGCGCGTAATCCCGATGCACCCGTCCGAGATCGGCCGGATGGTGGTGGCGCAGGTGGGGGCGCTGGTCGCGCTGGCCCGACTTGCGGACACCCAGGTGCACTACGTCAAACCCCATGGTGCACTCGGCAATCTGGCGGCAGCCGACACCGTGGTGGCCACGGCTGTCGTGTCCGCCGTGAAAGCCATCGACCCGTCACTCGCCGTACTGGCCATCTCCGGCACTGCCCTTGAGCTGGTCTCCAACGAACTGGGGATGAGAACCTTTTCCGAGATCTTCGCCGACCGTGCTTACCTGCCCAACGGCCACCTGGTGCCGCGCGGGCAGCCCGGCGCTGTGCTCCACGACATCGATGAGGCCTGTGATCGTCTGCTCGCCTATTTAAGGACTGGCTGGATGCCGGTAGTGGGAGGAGAGCCGATCGCCTTGGCGGCGCATTCGGTCTGCGTGCACGGCGACAGTGCGCAGGCGGTGGATATGGCGCGACGGATCAGGGCCCGCCTGGCAGCCGAGGAGGTTGCCGTTACCTCATTTATGACGCCGTGACGGGGACGCGAGCAGGCCATGGCTGAACCCTGCCAGCCTACATTCACACCGGTGGCGGACCACGCTGTGCTGGTGGGCTTCGGCGACGGCATCACCAGGCTTGCGAGTACGCGGTTGTTGGCGCTCGACCGCGCACTGGCAAACGCGCATCTCCCGGGATTGCTGGAATGTGTGCCGGCGTATGTGAATCTGCTGATCGAATTCGATCCGCTGGTCACCGACCACGAACAGATTCGCAGGGCGGTGGAACCTCTTTTGCAGGGCCCTGTGGTCGAGCAGGATGGCGGGCGCTGGCACGAGGTCGAGATCTGCTACGAAGGCAGCTTCGCGCCCGATCTGGCCGGCGTGGCCCAGCAGACCGGACTTTCCATCGATGAAGTGATCAACAGCCACTTGCAGGGCGAGTATCAGGTTCGCTTGTATGGATTCGCTCCGGGCTATGCGTACATGTGCGGCGTGCCAGCTGCGATCCAGGTGCCGCGCAAACCCATCGTGGTGCGCGACATTCCGGCCGGCAGCGTGATCACGGCGGGGCCGCAGTGCCTGGTCACGACGCTGACCATGCCCACCGGATGGGCCATCATCGGCCGCTCGCCTACAATGATTCTGACCGACGACGAAGACGCCCCATTTCTCTTTGACATCGGGGATCGGGTGCGCTTCAAGCGCATCGACCTTGCCCGGTATGAGACGCGGATGGCGAACCGCCACCATGGGTGAAGCTCGACTGACGCTGCGGCGGTGCGGCCCGTTGGTTTCCTACCAGGACGGCGGTCGGTTCGGAATGGCGAGGTTCGGCGTTCCTGCCTCGGGACCGATGGACCGGCTGGCCCATGCAGCCGCGCAGAAGGCGCTGGGGTGTCCGGCAGGCGCCACGGCCATCGAAATTTCCATGGGAGGGCTTGAACTCGTCTGCGAGTCCGGCGAGGTGAGCTGTTCCGTGACGGGCGGCCAGTTTCAAGTAGTTCATTCCGGCGCGCTCACCCAATCGTGGTGCGTGCGGACCCTGCGCGCAGGTGACGTGCTGGCGGTCCGTCCCGGCCGATGGGGAAGTTGGGCCTACCTGGCGTTTGCAGGAGAGCTGATCTGCGAGCAGTGGGCCGGGCACACGGCAACCCATTGGCCGTCGGGGTTCGGCGGTGGCCGATTGTCGGTCGGGGCGGAGATAGTAGTGCGCACCCCCAGAGTGGCCGAGGAGCTCGAAGGCAGCCTTCCGGTGCCCGACTTCGCCGGCGCGCGCGCGGTCGCACGCGTGGTGCTCGGGCCCCAGACGGCGCAATTCGAAGCGGCTTCGATCGACGCGTACCTGCGGGAGAGCTTTGCGGTCACGACAGCTTATGACCGGATGGGCATGCGGCTGGCCGGACCGACCTTGTCCTTGAAGAATGCCCTGTCCATCCCGTCCGAGCCCGTCGTGCGCGGCTCCGTCCAGGTGGGTGGCGATGGTGTGGCCTCGGTGCTGCTCGCCGACCATCAAACCACGGGGGGCTACCCCAAGATCGCAACCGTTCTGTCTTCGGACATCGACGGACTGGCCCAGCTCCGAGCGCAAGACCAACTGCGCTTTCAGGCGGTGGACGCCGGGGCGGCGATCGGCCTTGTGCGCGCCCATGCGCGGGCGACCAGCCAGTACCTGCAGCAGGTCGGGATTCCACGCGGCAATTTGCCGGACCGACTGATGCTGCAGAACCTCATCAGCGGAATGGTGTGGGCGAATCCGGAATCTTCATCAGAGTGACTGGAGGGTGGTGTTGGCTCGCGCTGCGCCATCAACTCTGCCAGGGCCCGATAGCGTAGGTGGTAGCTGATGTACCAGCGAACACACAATACAGTCACTCCTGGTCGAAATGACGGTACCGCAAGGCAGCATCTGCATCGCGTGAAACGGGCATGGCCAAGTCTGACCTGGAAAGCCCAGTTCTCTAAGACGCCGTTCCTGCAACACCAGCGAAGCTCTATCTCTTTAGCCCACCATGGATGACTCCAATGAAGAGCGCGAACACTGCCTTGACTGAGATTAACGGATTGGGTGTTCTCAGAGCTGATACTTGAGGCTCAATTGCTTCTGCAGCTTGCGCGCGATCCGGAATGACTGCTTGAGAATCTGGCGATCCATTTCGTTGAGTTGGTCAGGATCGATGCGATTGGCGGTGGCTTCCTCGACTCGCTCCTGGGCCGCCTGCGAACGCAAGCGCAGGCGCTGAATCGCCAGGAAGGCATCCACTGCCGCCTCGATTTCGCCCGGAGCCATGTGGGTGCCGGGGCCCGCGGCCCGCAGGCGTTCCACGGTGTTGGTCTGGGGCAGACCCTGGGCCAACGCGTGAATCCGGGCCACATCGACGAACAGCCGCGCCCCATAGGACTTCAGGTCGATGCTGTGAGGGGCGCCAGCGACATCTTCGGTAACGAAATCGCGCACCATGCCCAGCGCCGGCCGGCAGAGCAGGGCGTTTTGCGCCATCTGGCGCAGGAAAGTCGGAAAGCCCTTGGTACGCTCCTGGATCCAGCCGCGCAGGCTCGTCGCCAGGCTCGCATTGCCGCAGAGGGGGCGGAAGTCGAAATAGATCGACGCCTCGAGCAGTGCCTGTGGGTCCCAGTTCTCCAGCCACCCTCCCATCTTTGCGCGCCACTCCTCGGCAGAGAGGCACAACTCGGGATTGGAGGCCATCACGTTGCCCTTGCACCAGCTAAACCCGCATGCGTCGAGGGCTTCGTTCACTGCCGTGGCAAAGGGAAGCAAGCGGGCGCGAATCTCTTTCGCTGTGGCCCGGTCGTGCGCCACAAAGATGATGCCGTTGTCCTGGTCGGTGCTGAATGTCTGTTCGAAACGCCCCTCGCTGCCGAACACGAGCCAGCACCAGTCGATATCGTCGCAGGGATGGCTCTGGCCCACGACCTCGATTACCCGCTGGCACAGACGGTCGTTGAGTACCGAGACGTAGTAGGTGAGTTGCTCGGCGGCGACGCCCTGGGAAACCAGCAATCTCGCCACCTTGAGGATCTCGAGCGAAAGGTTCTTCAGCGTGGCGACGTCGCGGGCCCTGCTAATTCCGGTGGTGAGTTCGCCAAGCCCCAAACGCAGCAGTGAAAAGAGGTCGCGCCCCGAGACCACGCCGATAAACCGCTCGTCGTCCGTCACCAGGACATGGCGGATGCGACGATCGATCATCGCCAGAGCGGCTTCGTAGGCGAAAGCATGACCGGGCAGGGCGAAGGGCTCGCGGGTCATCAATGCGGTGACTGGTTGCGCGTCCCGGCCCTGCGCTACCGCGCGGAGCAGATCGCGCTCGGTGAAGATTCCCACCGGTCGGGAATCCGTGTCCAGTACCACCACCGAACCAACACCACGTTCGTGCATGATCGCGCACGCCTCGCGCACGCTCAGATCTTCGGTGCAAATGACCGGTGCGTTGCTGACCAGGCTGCGCAGCGGCTGCGCCAGCGTCTTCTGCTCACCGGCGAGGCGGTCTTCGAGTGAGGGGTTGGCAGTGGGCATTTCAGGCCTTGTTCCAGGGTTCGAATGGGCGCGATCCTTAGCGCTCCGCTCGCGGTCGAACTGCTAATTGGCTGCTGCCTTGGCAATCAATGCGCATTGGAATTGGAGCTTAGTATAAATGGGCTTTCAGTAAGCAATTTGTAAGCAATTGCGGTTTGCCACAAAAGGGTTTCTTAGCTTTCCTTTTCTTGCTAAAGTCGCGCCAACCGGTGCCGTTGAAGAGCACTGCGGAGGATGACCGGACACGATAAGTGCGGCTGAATGTGTGATCAACGGAGGAAGGGGACTAGACACCATGGACGACAATGACAATGGCAAGGCGTATTGGAAAGAGGTGCTGGGCCTGATCACCAAGGTGTTGGTGATCTGGTTCTTGGTTTCGTATGGTGCAGGCATTCTGTTTGCGCCCTTACTCAACAACATTCATCTCGGTGGTTACCCGCTGGGCTTCTTCTTTGCCCAGCAAGGCTCGATGTACGTATTCGTGGTGCTCATTTTCTGGTACGCCAGAAAGATGGGTCAGATCGATCGCAAATTCGACGTTCACGAAGAATAAGGGAGCCACCAAATGGAACTGCAAACATTGACCTATCTGGTGGTGGGCGCGACCTTCGCGCTCTACATCGGAATCGCGTTCTGGTCGCGCGCGGGAAGCACCAGTGAGTACTATGCCGCCGGCGGCCAAGTACCCCCGTTGCTCAACGGCATGGCAACCGCGGCCGACTGGATGTCGGCGGCCTCGTTCATCTCGATGGCCGGCCTGATTTCCAACATGGGCTACGGTGGCGGCCTGTTCCTGATGGGCTGGACCGGCGGCTACGTGCTGCTGGCCGTGCTGCTTGCGCCCTACCTGCGCAAGTTCGGCAAGTTCACCGTGCCGCAGTTCATCGGCGACCGCTTCTACTCGAAGTCGGCCTCGACGGTGGCGGTGCTGTGCCTGCTGGTTGCGTCGCTGACCTACGTGATCGGACAGATGACCGGTGTCGGCGTGGCCTTTTCGCGCTTCCTCGGCGTCTCGAAGGAGATGGGCGTCTACGTCGGCATGGCCATCGTGTTCACCTATGCAGTGTTCGGTGGCATGAAGGGCATCACCTACACCCAGGTCGCCCAGTACGTCGTGCTGATCTTCGCCTACACCATCCCGGCGATCTTCATTTCGATGCACCTGACCGGCAACCCGATCCCGCAACTGGGCCTGGGTTCCGACATGCTGGGTTCCACCGGTTCGCTGCTGGCCAAGCTCGACAAGACCGTGGTCGAACTCGGCTTTGGCCAGTACACGACCACGACGGCCGGTAGCACACTGAACATGTTTGTCTACACGCTCTCCCTGATGATCGGGACGGCGGGCCTGCCGCACGTGATCATGCGCTTCTTTACGGTGCCGACCGTCAAGGATGCGCGGACCTCCGCCGGCTGGGCGTTGGTGTTTATCTCCATCCTCTACACGACCGCCCCGGCAGTCGCGGCGATGGCGCGCATCAACCTGCTACGCACGGTGAATCACGCGGTGCAGCCGGCTACCGATCTGTTCGCTGCCGACGCCAGCCTCAAGTACGACGAGCGCCCGGATTGGATGACGCGTTGGGAAAAGACCGGCCTGCTGAAGTTTGAGGACAAGAACGGCGACGGTCGGATCCAGTACTACAACGACAAGACCAAGAATCAGGAGGTCCTCGCGAAGGCCGAGGCAGCGGGCTGGAAAGGCAGCGAACTGACGGTCAACGCCGACATTATCGTGCTCGCCAATCCGGAGATCGCGCTGCTGCCCAACTGGGTGATCGCGTTGGTCGCTGCCGGCGGTATCGCGGCTGCGCTCTCCACGGCTGCCGGCCTGCTGCTGGCGATTTCGTCGGCGGTGTCCCACGATCTGGTCAAGAACGTGTTCGTGCCCAATATCAGTGAGAAGGGTGAACTGATGACCGGCAGGTTTGCGATGGCTGGTTCGATCCTGGTTGCCGGTTGGCTCGGTTTGAACCCACCGGGGTTCGCGGCCGGTACAGTGGCTCTGGCGTTCGGGATTGCGGCCAGTTCGCTGTTCCCGGCGATCATGATGGGCATCTTCAGCAAGAAGATGAACAAGGAAGGGGCCATGGCTGGCATGCTCTCGGGCCTGTTCATCACCCTGTTCTACGTGTTCGCGCACAAGGGCCTGTTCTTCATCAAGGGCACGGGCTATCTTGATCTCATCGGCGGGCCGAATTCCTTCTTCGGCATCACGCCGGAAGCGTTCGGCGCGATCGGTGCACTGGTGAACTTCGGGGTTGCGTTCCTGGTCGACAAGGTCACGACGCCACCGCCGGAGCACATCCAGCACCTGGTCGAGTCGGTGCGGACTCCGCGTGGTTCGCGCAGGGTCGATGGTACGCACGCCTAAGCGCTTGCCTGGGCGATAAGGATCTGCGCCGCACCCTCTGTTTTCAGGGGGTGCGGCGCGGGTCAGGGCCCCGCCGGCCTGGCCGACGGGGCCCTTTTCTTTGCAAGGCGGTTAGTAAGTTCCGACCGCCGATGAACGCAGCCGGAGTGTCGCATGGTCTTTAATGTCAGCGTTGCCATGAACTGGATCCTGTTCCTGGCGCTGTTTCCGATCGCTTTCTTTTGGTTGCGTCGAGCATGGCGCATCTTGGTGCGCGGCGATCATTCCGAAGTGGCCCTCAAGCGCGGCGAACCACCGGCCAATGCGGCAAAGTTCGCGCCCTATGCCGCGGTCATCAACCTCGTTGCCGGGGTCGTGATCGTGTACGTCATCTTTGGAGTGGTCGTGCTCGGCTTGTCGTTTGAATCCTGGACCTCTATAGCGGGCATCACGCTGTGGAGCAAGTTCCTCGCCGACTTCATCCTCAGGCGGCATGCGCATCCGATGCAGCTTGGGAAGAAGAAATCCTGACCAAAGAGGCAAAGGCCGATCCCCGGCCGCCAGGTGCGAAACAGGGCCAGCTTGCCGGCTTGAGCTCGGACGCAAGACTCCTGACAGCGCCGTTTCAGGCCCTGCCTTTGGCCGGGTTGACCAGATATTTCTCACCGGTCGCACGCTTGCCATACCGGGCGATCATGTCCAGCTGCAAAGTTTCCGGCAGGGACACTTCCTGGGCGTAGCTGCTCTTGAACGTTGTCTTCAACTCGGCAGCCACCCGTGCCTTGAGCGCCTGGGTTGCCGTCGGCCCGATCTGTTGCAGGAATTGGAACAGGAGCCAGCCGCCCATGCTCCAGGTCATGCCGAAATTGCGGTTGAACTCGGTGGGGCTGGTGTCCAGACCGCCGTAGATGTAGACCTGCTTGTGGGTAGTCGAGCCATAGCGGCTGTACTCTTTTGCCGACCGGTTGATCGCCGCCTCCATGCAACTCAGTATTTGACCCGCCAGCTTGCCGCCGCCAATGGCGTCGAAGGCGATAGTGGCGCCGGTTGCCGTCAGGGCAGCGGTGAGATCTTCGATGAAGCTGGCTGAGGCGGTGTGGCAGACGTGTGTCGCGCCGAGCGTACGCAGCAAGTCGGCCTGTTCCTTCTTGCGCACGATGTTTACCAACTGGATGCCGTCCTGCAAGCAAATTCGGTTGAGCATCTGGCCCAGGTTGGAGGCGGCCGCGGTGTGCACCAGCGCGCTATGCCCCTCGCGACGCATCGTTTCCACCATGCCCAATGCGGTGAGCGGGTTGACAAAGCAGGACGCGCCGTCTGCTGATGACGCGTCAGCCGGCAGCACCAGGCACTGCTCGGCTGACATGCTGCGGTATTCGGCGTACATCGCGCCTCCCAGAATGGCGACGCGCTTGCCCAGCAGGGCCTGTGCCCCCGCCGACGCACCGGCCGCGACGACCACGCCTGCGCCCTCATTGCCGACCGGCATCGACTCGCCGAGCCGCCCCGCCATGCTTTTCAAGGCACGCTCGGGAATGCGCGCTGTTATGACCGGGAGCTCGGGCGTTCCTGCTGCGGTTGCCGTACTCATGTCGGCGGCGCCGAACAGAAGTCCGATATCAGATGGGTTGATCGGTGCCGCTTCAATGCGCACTACCACCTGGTCGCCTGCGGGCTCGGGCGTCACAACACTGACTAGCGACAGTTCAAGTTCGCCATTTGGTTTGACTAGCGACCGAAGCTGCAGTCCGGTGAATTCACGCTTGCTTTGCATATCCGCTCTCCTGAGGGTGACTTGAAGTGTAGGCCGGAAAGACCGAGTGTCGGCGCTGGCCAGTTCCATGGCAGTATTGCCACCGGGTCTTTGTTGGATTCCTTGCGAGGTTCGTTAACGTGTCTTCCCCCTCTTTATACAGTCTGTCCGCCGTCGCATTGCGCCGCATGATCGGCGCCGGAGAAGTTTCCCCGGTCGAGTTGCTCGAATCTTGTATCTCTCGTATCGAGGCGCTCAATCCGGCGGTCAATGCGATTGCGGCCAAAGCCTATGGTCGCGCCCGCGCCGAAGCCAGGAAGGCCGAGGAGGCGGTGATGCGTGGCGCCCCTCTCGGTCGTCTCCACGGGTTGCCGATCGGTATCAAGGACCTGGACGACACTGCCGGGGTGCTCACGACGCACGGTTCACCACTCTACCGCGGTAACGTGCCGGAACAGGATTCCGCGCAGGTAGCTCAGGTGCGTGCCGCCGGTGCGATCTTGGTGGCCAAGACCAACGTGCCCGAGTTTGGGGCCGGCGCCAACACCCGCAACGTGGTCTGGGGCGCAACCGGCAATCCGTTCGATCCCGCCCTCAACGCCGGCGGATCCTCGGGCGGCTCGGCTGTTGCGCTCGCCTGCGACATGCTGCCCATCTGCACCGGCTCGGACACCGGTGGCTCATTGCGTATCCCCGCCGCGATGTGCGGCATCGTGGGTTTTCGTCCCTCGCCCGGGCTCATTCCGATGGAGAATCGGCAACTTGGCTGGACGCCGATTACGGTGCTGGGGCCGATGGGGCGCACTGTTGCGGACACGCGGCTGCTGTTTGCCGCTCAAATCGGAACCGATAGCCGGGATCCGCTCTCCCACCAGATCGACGCGGACGCGGTCGCATCGCGCCGCAACATCGACCTCGCTTCGCTTCGCGTCGCCTGGACGACCGATTTCGGCCAGTGTCCGGTCAGTTCCGAAATCCGTGGTGTCATGCGTCGGCGCATGGAATCAATGGGCCACCTGTTTGCCTCATGCGATGAGTTCACTTTCGACCTCGGCGAGGCCGACCGCTGCTTCGACGTCATTCGCGCCCAGAGTTTCGTCGCCCGCTATATGGACAGCTACGAGCAGGATCGCAGCCAACTTGGACCCAATATCCGTGCAAATTATGAAATCGGCCAGGCGATGAGCTTCGCCGACGCCGCGTGGGCGCACGCCGAGCAGACGCGGATCTTCCGCCGTTTCCAGGAGATCTACAGAGACTACGACCTCGTGATGGCGCCGACCACGCCGGTCTCGCCGTTCCCATGGTCCCAACTCTATCTTCCGGAACTGGAGGGCCAGACTCTCAGGAACTACTACCACTGGCTGGCGCTGACTTACTTCGTCACGTTGGTAACCAATCCCTGTATCTGTCTGCCCTGCGGGGTGGACGATCACGCAATGCCGTTCGGGATTCAGGTGGTCGGCTCATTCGGCGGCGACGCCGCCTTACTGGACGCCGCCGAGGAGCTGGAGGAAGCTTTTGCAGGTATCGCTGGCCTGGGCCGCCCGGTTCCCGACACGACATTGCTGGCGAGC
>JAGXFG010000091.1 GCA_024637395.1 Burkholderiaceae bacterium
AGCCGGGAGTGTTCCTGGTGCGCCCCGATGGCACGCTCTATTACGGCTCGTGGCAGACCATGCCGTTCGCGCGCCCTCATTTCGACGAGCTGATCGCGGCGATCGACTTCGCGGTGGCCAAGGATTACCCGGCCCGCGGGGAGTACGACGGGGCGTTGTAATCCCGCGCGCCGAGCGCGGGCGAGAGGCGTTAGCCGCCGCCTGCGCGCTGGCGGCGTGCCCGGGCAGCTTCGATCGCCGTGACGGTTTCGGCGACCGCGCCGGCAAACGACGAGTCCAGCGAGCGGGCCCGTTGGGCCGCAGTCCAGGCCTGGTCGAGTTCACCCAGCTCCAGCAGCGCCAGCGCGAGGTTGTTCCAGGCGGCCGCTGAATCGGAGCGCAGGCCGGTGGCCGCGGCGAACGCGGCGCGCGCGGCGCTGAAGTCGCCCGCGCGGTAGGCCGCGTTGCCCAGCCCGAGGTGGAGCACGAAGTCCTGCGGCCAGCGCTTCAGGGCCGCCGCGAAGTTGGCCCGCGACTGCGCCGGGGGGTTGATCCTTTCATAGGCCGAGGCCGCCGCAGCGACCGCTTCGAGCGTGGCCGTCGCCGGCAGATCGCCGGGGCGCTGGACCGTGAAGGCCCACATCTGGGAACGTTGCCAGGTGCGCTCGAAGGTCGACAGCGACAGTTCCTGGCGCCGTTCAGGTCCGGAGCGCAGCAAGATCAGCTCGCGGTCGAGGTCGTAGCCAATGGCCACCGCGTAGTGCCAGTACGGCACCCAGGACAGGCCGAGGTTCTGCAGCACGATCACCGGATGGCCTGCGGCGAGTTCCTGCAGCAGCGCCTCCAGGCTGGCCGGCAGGACCACCGGCAGGGCGCCGTGGCGCCGCGCCGCCGCGAGCATCTCGATCTGCAGGCTGCCCTTGCGCTCGGGCAAATAAACCTGCGTGGCGAGCTCGTCCGGAGTCGTCGCGATGCCAATGGCACCGAGGGCCATCGCCAGGGTCGCCGGGCCGCAGTAGTAGTCGTCCTGCGGGAAGTAGGGGGTATTGTCGAGTTCGATCGTGCGCACCGCAACCGCGGTTGACGGGGCCGCGATCAGGCGGCTCGTCTGCGGCGCAGCGCAGGCGGCCAGCAACAGCGCGGCGAGCGCCGCGCCCAAGGCGCGGCGCAGGTTCATAACGAGACGATCAGGTTAGCGGATCGAGCGGGTGAACGGGAAGATCTTGGTGTAACCGAGGATGTCGGTCACCAGCAGGATCACGAACACCGTGAACAGCACGCCGAGGATTCCGGCGCCGGCGGGTGCACTGTCCATCGTGGCCGCCAGCTGGTTGACCTCGGCTTCGGTCATCGAAGCCAGGCGCGCCTTGGCCTGCTCGACGGTGACGCCGTGCTGCTCGAGCATCGCCGCGACATCGGCGCGATCGAGAGCTGCGGCCAGTTGGGCGCGGTCGTGATACCCGAACGACTGCGCTGCCACTACCTCATCGGTACCGATGAGCTTGGCGTAGGCGGCAATCGGACTGGTAGCCGCGACCAGCGCGACGATCATGGTGGTGGCGATCGATGACTTGAGAAATTTCAACACGTTGGATCTCCTTGCGAGAATTCGATGCCGGGCGACATTGGTGGCCTGCAACCTCGGACGTGACCGGGAATCGCGGCCTGATTTCACAATAGCAGAGCGGGCTATCGACTACCAGCTTTGTGGCCGGGAACCTGCCGGCGTTTTCCGCCGGACGGCGGTTAATCGCCGATCGGCGGCGGGTTCTGCTCTTCTAGTCCAGTGTAACGGTGCCGGCCGCGCTGCGCAGCCGGGCCCGCAACTGTGGCCGCGGGCCAGGTTCGCAGGCGATGCGGCGCGCGCCGAGCGCCGCCGCGGCGCGCGCCAGCACCGCCGCCGGGGCGCTCACTTCGAGGCTCAACAACTCGAGTCCGCTGTCCGGCAGGCCCCGCGCGGGGTGCGGTGTCGCCCCCCAGTCGATCAGGCTGGGCAGCACGCCGGCGTATTGGCGCCTGCCCTCGGGCGGCACCGTCAGGCGCCAGGTCAGGGGCCCGCGCGACATCTCCTCGCTCACCCCGGGGTCGTAGTCGAGCAGCGCGCGCGCGGCGGCGAGATCGCCGGTGCGCATCACGTAGTGGATCAGCCGCGGGCGTTCGGCGATGAGAGCGAGCAGTTCCGGGTCGTCGAGCCCGAAGAGCCGCGGCCTTGGAGCTGCCGCCTGGCCGGGGTCGGGCGCGATCAGTTCCAGGTAGGCGCCGTGATCGAGCTTGAGCAGCCGGTTGTGCGTTCCCCAGCCGGGGTGGGCGCCACCGCCGGCCGGCCTGACTCCGAGCAGGTCCTCGAGCCAGGCCGAGCCCTGTTCGAGGGACGCGCTCGCCAGGACCAGATGGTCGAGTTCGAAGTTGGGCGGTACGGTGGGGGATGGCTGGTCGGGTGACATCGCTCGAGACTACCTGCCGGCGAGCGGCGGTGCAATCCACCGCGTGGCGCGGCTTTTCCCCGGCTGCCAGCGCTGCTCGGTACAATGCGCAGCGCGAGCGCGCGTGGCGCGCAACCATCGAGGATGGGCACAGACCCAATGCTTAGGACTCAAAAAGAACAGATCGCTGCAATGATTGGCGCCGCGCTCGCCGAAGTGGTGGCCGCGAGCGGCGCTCCCGAGCTCGAGTTGCCGGTGGTCCTGCTCGAGCGTCCCCGCCAGGCCGAGCACGGCGACCTCGCCTGCAGCGTCGCGCTGCAACTGGCCAAGAAGCTCGGCACCAACCCGCGAGCGCTGGCGCAGTCGCTGGCCGCAGCTCTTGGTCGTGCGGGTGGCGGACTGATCGATTCGGTCGAGGTGGCGGGGCCGGGCTTCCTGAATCTGAGGGTCAACGCCGCCGCCAAGCTGGCGGTGGTCGGCGCGATCTTTGCGCAGGGCCAGGAGTTCGGGCGCTGCGAGCGCGGGGCCGGAAGCAAGGCGATAGTCGAGTTCGTGTCGGCCAATCCGACCGGTCCGCTGCACGTCGGCCACGGCCGGCAGGCCGCGCTGGGCGATTCGCTGGCGGCGTTGCTGGAGGCCAACGGCTGGCAGGTCAGCCGGGAGTTCTACTACAACGATGCCGGGGCCCAGATCGGCAACCTGGCGCGCTCGGTGCAGGCGCGGGCCAGCGGGATCGAGCCCGATGACAAGGGTTTCCCCGTTGATGGCTACCGTGGCGAATACATCCGCGAGATCGCGCTCGACTACCTGGCGGGACGCACCGTCGGGGCCAAGGAACTGACCCCGGTCCATGCTGCCGGCGACCCCGGCGATCTCGAGGCGATCCGCCACTTTGCGGTGGCCTACCTGCGCCACGAACAGGATCTCGACCTGCGCGCCTTCGGGGTGCGCTTCGACCACTTCTACCTTGAATCGTCGCTCTACCAGGATGGGCGCGTCGAGCGCACGGTGGCGGCGCTGCGCGCCGCTGGCCATGCCTTCGAGGAGGCCGGAGCGCTGTGGCTGCGCACCACCGACTTCGGCGACGACAAGGACCGCGTGATGCGCAAGTCCGACGGCGCTTACACCTATTTCGTGCCGGACGTGGCCTACCACGTCACCAAGTGGGAACGGGGCTTCACCAAGGCCATCAACGTCCAGGGCTCCGATCACCACGGCACGATGGCCCGGGTGCGGGCCGGACTCCAGGCGCTCGATGCCGGAATTCCGGCCGGTTACCCCGACTATGTGCTCCACAAGATGGTCACCGTGATGCGCGGCGGCGAGGAAGTGAAGATCTCCAAGCGCGCCGGGTCCTACGTGACGCTGCGTGATCTGATCACCTGGTCCGGAGAACAGCGGGACGCCGAAGGCCTGGTGGTCGGGGTCGACGAGCGCCGCGGCCGTGACGCGGTGCGCTTCTTCCTGGTGTCGCGCAAGGCCGACTCCGAATTTGTCTTCGACGTCGACCTGGCGCTCGCGCAAACCGACGAGAATCCGGTCTACTACGTTCAGTACGCGCACGCCCGGATCTCTTCGGTGCTCGCCCAGGCGGCAACGGCGCCGGGCGCCCCGGATGAGGCAGCGAACCTCGCGGCGGCACGGCTCGCCGCCGTGGACCTGACGCTGCTGACCTCACGGCACGAGTTCGCGCTGGCGGCCAGGCTGGCGGAATATCCAGATGTCATCGAAGCCGCGGCCGATGCTCTGGCACCGCACGCGGTCGCCTATTACCTCAAGGACTTAGCCGCGGATCTGCACGCTTACTATAATGCGGAGAGATTTTTGGTCGAGGACGAGGCGCTGCGCCGGGCCCGCATGGCGTTGTTGCTGGCGACCAGGCAGGTGTTGCGCAACGGACTTGCGTTGATCGGCGTGTCGGCTCCGGAGAGAATGTAATGGGGAAAGGTGCTAAATCTGCCGGTCGCGGCACGACGTTGCTGGCATTCATGGCCGGCCTGTTGCTCGGCCTGGCGATCGCGGTGGTGGTCGCGATTGTCGTCACCAAGGCGCCGGTGCCATTCCTGAACAAGACTCCGCGGAGCGCCGAATCGGCGCTCGAAGTGCGTCCGGGCGAAGAGCTGCCGGACCCCAACAAGACCCTGACCCCGTCAGGCGGGGCCGGCACCGCAATTTCTCCGCCGTCCGCGGCGCCGGGCGCCGCGCCGGCAGCTGCCGCGGATCAGGGGGACGGCAAGGAGAAGATGTCCTATATGCTGCAGGCTGGCTCCTACGCCAGCCAGGACGCGGCAGATGGGGTCAAGGCGAAGCTCGCGCTGATTGGCTTCGAAGCCAACGTGGTGCCGGCACAAGTAGCCGGGAAGACCATGTTTCGGGTGCGGGTTGGCCCGTTTGCTACCCTGGCGGAAATGAACCAGGCGCGCGCCCGGCTTGCCGAGAGCGGGGTTGAAGCCTCTGCTGCCCGGCAAAAGTAAGCGGTCACTACTGTCTATTGAATTCAAAGGAATGTAACGATGAAAACGATGCGCCGTGTGGTACTCGGCGGGGTATTGGCAGCGGCATTTGCGCTAGCGATCTCCGGTTGCGGCAAGAAGGAAGAGCCTAAGACCGTAGAGGTTCCCGCGCCTGCGCCGGCCTCCGTCCAGACGCCGGCACCGGCACCGGCCGAGGCCCCGGCACCGGCACCGGCACCGGCATCGGCCGAGACACCCGCGCCTGCGCCCGCTGCTGTTCCGGCCCCGGCGCCCGCCAAGGCTCCGACTCCAGCCCCGAGCGAAGCCCCGGCACCAGCTCCAGTTGCCACTCCTGCCCCAGCGGCAGAGCTACGTCCCGGGGTTGATTTCAGGGTGCTGAAGACCCAGCAGAACACCGAGGTGCCTGCCGGCAAGATCGAGGTGATCGAGTTCTTCTGGTACGGTTGCCCGCACTGCAACACGCTCGATCCGGTGGTGCGCAACTGGGAGAAAACCCTCGCGCCGGACGTGGTGTTTCGCCGCGTCCACGTGATGTTCCGCGAGCCCGCCCACCAGCAGCTGCACTACACGCTGGAAGCCATGGGCAAGGCTGACGAGCTCGGGCCGAAGGTGTTCGAAGCGATGCATGTCGAGAAGAATCCGATGAACTCGCCAGAGAAGATCGCCGATTGGGTGAGCAAGTTTGGCGTCGACCGCAAGCAGTTCACCGAGGTCTGGAACTCGTTCACCGTTCGCACCCGGATGAAGAAGGCGACCCAGACCATGGAAGCCTACGGTATCGACGGAGTCCCGGCCTTTGCCGTCAACGGCAAGTACTTCACGTCCCCGTCGATGGTGGGGTCGAACGAGGGCGTGCTGGTGGTGATCGACGAGCTGGTCGCTCGCGAGCGCGCCTTGCGCAAGTAGGCGGCCGAGGATGGATTGGCGCCGCCGGCTGCGCATAGGGGCGCTGGTCGCCGGCGCACTGCTGCTGGCGGCGTGCTCGGCGCCGCGGGGCCCGCAGGGCTCGGCAACCTATCAGCGATCGGCCAGCAGCGCGCCGGCACCGGAGGGCAGCGGATCCGCGGCTGCCGCCGCGCGCTCGCGCGGCGGCTATTACCTTGACGATGGGCCGGGCGATTCGCCGCCCCCGGACCTGGCCTCGATCCCCGATGCGCAGCCCTGGAACGAGCCGGTGCGGGAACGCAATTCCCGACCCTACGTGGTCTTTGGCCGCGAATACGTCCCGATGCAGCAACTGGCGCCATTTCACGAGCGTGGCGTCGCATCGTGGTATGGGCGGCGCTTTCACGGTTCGCTCACCGCGACTGGCGAACCCTACGACATGTATGCGATGACTGCGGCCCATCCGACGCTGCCGCTGCCGAGCTATGCGCGCGTCACCAGCGTCGCTACCGGCCGCAGCGTGGTGGTGCGCGTCAATGACCGCGGACCATTCCTGCGCGGGCGGGTCATGGACCTCTCCTACGCCGCCGCGGCACGCCTGGGCTTCGTCGAGCGTGGCAGCGGTGAGGTCGAGATCGAGTTGCTGCTCGCTCCGCAGATCGCTGGGCCGCAGCTGGCAGCGGCGCCGGCGAGAGTCTTGCCCGCCGCAGTTCCCAACCCGGTCCCGGGGGCAGTAGCAGTCGCCGCGGCGACCCCTGCCACCTCGCCGGCCGCCCCCGCCGCCCCCGCCACGGCCGCCACGTCCCCGCCGCCCGCCACGGCCGCACCTGGCGTCGCAACTGGTGCGAGCCCAGCGCCCGAGCGACTGATGGTCGAAACCACGATCAGCGCGCCGCCGCAGCCAGCGGCGCCCGTTCAATTGGCGGCGCTCGCCGCCCCTTCGGGCGCAGCCGGGAACCAAATCGAGACAAGCGATGGCGCCGCCGGGATCTTCCT
>JAGXFG010000092.1 GCA_024637395.1 Burkholderiaceae bacterium
AGGAGGCCACCGGGCAGATCGGCAGGATGATCCAGGCGATACAGACCGAGACCGGCGAAACAGTTCTGGCGATGAACGAGGCGATTGCGCGGGTGGTGGAGATCAGCCGGGTGGCGGATGAAGCCGGGGAGGGCATGCGCCTTACCCGCGAGGCCACCGAGGAACTGGCGGCCAATGTCCGCGATATCGCCAGCACTTCGCTCGAGCAGGCGCAAGTCAGTTCAAGACTGCAGGAGCGGGCGCGGGTGATCCGCGAGGCGAGCGACGAGACCGCGCGCCAGCTGGTGGCACAGACCAGCGAAACCCACCGCCTGGTCGAGTATGCGCGGGCACTGCTGCGCGAGGTCAGCGTGTTCAAGGTTCCCAAGCGTCCGGAGTGAACTGGTGAACTCCGAACACGACGAATCCCCCACCACGCTGCCGGCCGCCGCGCCTGACTCGGTGTCCGACCAGGTTGGCGGCGCGGTCGTGGCGATGCTTGAAACCCTCCTGGCGGCGCCGGGAGGTTTGGGCAGGCCGGACTGGCGCCAGGCGCTGGCCGCGACAGCTCACTCATGCGCGCGCACCAGCCGGGAGGCGGGATTGCCCGGCTTCGCCGCGGCCTGCGAGCGCTTCGCCGGAGAGCTTGGCGAGCGCGTTGTTGGCCGCGCCGGAGGACGCGCGTTCGCGGAGCAATGGGTAAGCGAGGCGCTGAGTTTCAGTGCCGGCGCGCTCGATGACGAGGCGATCGCGCACTGGCTCGCGGGGCTGGATCAGCCAGCCGGCGAGCCTGGTCAGGAAGCCCTGGCCGAGATCATCGGCCGCGTCCAGCGTGAATCCGGATCTCTGGCCGCTGGAGTGCCCGAGCCCGCCGCCGCGAGCATGCCAGCCGAAGGGTCTGGCGCAACGGTGGCGCGCGACGAACTGACGATGCTGGCGCAGGCCTGCGGCGAGATCGCCGAGGAATTCGACCAGCAGCTCGGCGAGGTGGCCCTGGCCGGCGACGACCCCGCCACATTCGAGTCGTGGCGCGACCTGCTGGAACGCTACGGCGAGCGGATCGAAAACTTTGCCAATGCGATGGGCTTCGTCGGTCTTTGGCCGGTCGCGGAGCTGTTGCGGGGGTGGGTTACCGCCAACCTCGCCGGATTGGCGGCAAACCCGGTCGGGCTGAGCGCGGAGCAACGTGACGCCTTGCGGCACTGGCCAGCGCTGTGGGGCCGATGGCTCGAGCACTGCGACCCCGGCGGCGCCGAAGCGGCGCTGGCATTCCACGAGTCGGGCATTTGGCCCTCGCCGATGGCTGCCGATGCCGCGCGGGAGGTGCTGCGCGACCTGCAACTGGTCTCGTCGCGCCAGACGACGCTGCGTCAGTTCGCCGCCGATGAGGTTGATCTCTCCAACGCGATCCCGGCCGACGCTGAACCGAGCGTGGTCGCCAACCTGTTGGCCGAGCTGCCGGCCCTCTCCCACGAGTTCGGCGACCAGGTCGCCGGAATTCTTGCCGGTGACGCCAACCAGCTGGCAGCCGCGCGCCGCGTCGCGCACACGCTCAAGGGTGCCGCCAACACGGTCGGCATTGCCGGCATTGCCAATCTGACCCACTCCCTGGAGGACGTGTTGCAGGTGCTGGCGGCGCGCGAAACCTTGCCCGACGAAGCGTTGGGCGCCGATCTCGCCGACGCCGCCGATTGTCTCGCCGAGATGGCCGAGAATGTCGCTGGACACGGGCCGGGCCCCGACAATGCCGCCGAAGTATTCGGGCGCATTCTCGCCTGGGCCAACGCCCTGGCCGCCGAGGAACTGAGCGGCGAGGAACTGAGCGGCGAGGAACTGAGCGGCGAGGAACTGAGCGGCGAGCCGGCGGCGACCCCGGCGGCGACCCCGGCCGCGGCACAGCCGGCGCTCGGGTCGGGCAGCGGTGTACCGCTCACTCCACCAGCGGCACCCGGGGCCGAGCCGCTGCCCGGCGACGAAGATGGCGCGGTGCTGCGCGTCCCGGTCAAACTGATGGATTCGCTGCTCAACTATGCCAGTGAAGTCGCCATCCTCTTGGCGCAGGTGCAGGAAAGCGTTGTTGACCTGGAGACCACCCGCAAGTCGATGCAGACCGGCGGCGATCGTCTGACTGGTCTGTCCGACGAACTCGAGCGGCTGGTCGACGCCAGTTCCGCCAACGGCGCCGGCGGCTTGCCGGCGGTCAGCGCAACGCCCGATTTCGACGCTCTGGAAATGCAGTCCTACAGCGAACTCCATACGGTTTCGCGGCGGATCAACGAGGCGGCCGCCGACGGCAAGCTGGTTGAACAGCAGGTCGGGCGCAGCATGCTGACGCTGCGTGACCTGCTCGGCCAGGTCGAGCGCCTGCAGGCCGATATCCGCGAAACCGCTCTGCGCACCCGGATGGTCCCGGCCGCCACGCTGGCGCCCCGGCTGCGGCGGGTCGTGCGCCAGGCGGCGCGGATGGCCGGCAAGGAAGTCGAGCTGCTCATCGAGGGCGGCGACACCAACATCGAGATCCGGGTCTTGCAGAATCTGGCCGATCCCCTGGCCCATCTGTTGCGCAACGCGGTCGATCACGGCATCGAAACCCGCGACGAGCGCCGGGACGCCGGCAAGCCGGCCACCGGCCGGGTCACGCTGGATTTCAGGCGGGTCGGCGCCAATGTGGTTATCGGCTGTCGCGACGACGGGCGCGGACTTGATGCGGACCGCATCCGCGCCCGGGCCGTGGCGCTCGGCATGGCCGAGACCGCGGCGGCGCCGGCGGCTGACCAGGTCGGGCAGTGGATCCTCCAGGCGGGCTTTTCGACTCGCGAGGAGTCGACGCAGCTCTCGGGACGCGGCATCGGGCTTGATGTAGTCCAGCGCGCGGTGCGTGATTTGCGCGGCCGGCTCGAAGTCGATGCGGCGCCGGGGCAGGGCGTTTGCTTCACCCTGACGCTGCCGGTGCAGCTCGCGGCATTGCCGGTGTTGGTCGCGATCAGCCCGACCCACGTCTTTGCGCTCTCCGTCAGGGGGGTCCGCGAGGTGCTCTCGGCCGACGGCCTGGCTACCGCCGCCGACGGTTCGCGCCGCTTTGCGTTCGGGGCCGGAACCCTGCCGGCCTTGCGCCTCGAGGAAGTCCTGGGGCTGCCGGCGGAAACCCTTGCCCACCATCGCGCCGATCGTCCGGCCCGGGAAGCGGTGCTGCTGATCGGTCTCGGTGACGAGCCCGAACTGGCGCTGATCGTTCCCGAACTGGCCCAGACGCGCAACGTCATCGTCAGGCCGCTGCCGCCCTACCTGCCGGCGCTGCCCGGAATAGAGGGCGCCACCGTTCTGGGCGACGGCGCGGTGGCATCGGTGATCGACCTGCCCGAGGCGATCGCCACCCGTGATCTGGCGATTGCGGACCAGCGTGTTGCGGAAGAAACTGCGCAGGTGCGCGGCCCGCTGTGCCTGGTGGTCGACGACTCGGTGAGTGTGCGCCGCACCATGGCATTGTTCCTGAGCGACCTTGGTTTCGAGGTGGACAACGCGGCTGACGGCATCGAGGCCCTCGGCAGGGTCGAACACCGGGTGCCCGAGTTGGCGATCGTCGATCTGGAGATGCCGCGCATGAACGGGGTCGAATTGACCCGGGCGCTGCGCAGTGACCCGCGCACTGCCGGGGTCGCGATCATCATGATTACCTCGCGTTCGACCGAGAAGCACCGCCAGCTGGCGCTTGGCGCCGGGGTCGACGCCTTTCTGGTGAAGCCCTACTCGGAGGATGAACTGGCCGAGTTGATCACCAGCACCTTGGCAAGGCACCAGGGCTGAGACCGTCGCTGAAGCCCCTGCGGTATCCCCCTTGCTTGTCTGGAACGCGCCCGATCGGATAGCATGTCCGGATTCCAACCGGAGTTTTCCATGCACGTAAAAGAAATCCTCAAGGTCAAGGGTCAGACCCTGGTCTCCACCACTCCTGATGCAATGGTTTCCGACGCGGTAATCACCATGGCCCACAGCGACATGGGCTCGGTGGTGGTGATGGAAGGCGAAAAGATGGTTGGCATGCTGACCTTTCGCGAAATCATGGGGGTGCTCGCCAAGCGGCAAAAGGAGCAGCGTAAGGGGCCGACCCCGCCGATCGCCGAGTTGCGGGTTCGCGATCTGATGTTCACCGATCCCATGGTGGTCACTCCCGACATGGGACTCAACGAGTTGCGCCAGGTGATGATCGACTCCCATCAGCGCTACCTGCCGGTGGTCGATGGCGACAGCCTGCTCGGCGTGATCTCGTTTATCGACGTCGCGCGTGCCGTGCTCGACGAGCAGGGCTTCGAGAACAAGATGCTCAAGGCCTACATCCGCGACTGGCCGGCCGAGGTCTGAGCGCCGGGCGCGGGGGGAACGCGGCCCCGTTGGCAGGACGCCGGTGCGCATTCTGATCAGCAACGACGACGGTTACTTCGCGCCGGGCATTGCCGCGCTGGTTGCGGTCGCCGAAGAATTCGGCGAAGTCACAGTGGTCGCGCCGGAACGCGACCGTAGCGGCGCCTCCAACTCGCTGACCCTCGACCGGCCGCTATCGGTTCGGACCGCGGCAGCCGGCTACCTCTACGTCAACGGCACCCCAACGGATTGCGTCCACGTGGCGATTACCGGATTACTCGAGCATCGCCCGGACCTGGTGCTCTCGGGCATCAACGACGGCGCCAACATGGGCGACGACACCATCTATTCGGGCACTGTGGCTGCCGCGATGGAAGGCTACCTGCTGGGGGTGCCGGCCATAGCGTTCTCGCTGGCAAGGAAGGGCTACCGCCACCTTGACACCGCGGCGCAGGTGGCGCGCAGCGTGCTCGAGCGCTATATTCGCAGTCCGCTTCCCGACCACATGCTGCTCAATGTCAACGTTCCGGGCGTCCCACTGGCTGATCTGCGTGGAACGTGCGTGACGCGGCTGGGCAAGCGTCATTTCTCGGAGCCGGTCATTAAGTCGACCAACCCGCGTGGTGACCCGATCTATTGGATCGGACCGGCTGGTACTGCCAAGGAAGGCGGTCCTGGCACCGACTTCCATGCAGTCGAGAACGGCTGGGCTTCGGTCACGCCCCTGCACGTCGACCTGACCGGTGAACAGCAGATCGAGCCCGTAACACGCTGGCTTGCGGCGCCGGCGTGAGCGGTCGCGGCCCGGGGGATCCGGCACGAACAGTCAGGCGCGGTGAACCGCTGCCGAGTCCCACCGGGCTCGGCATGGCCTCGGAACGAGCGCGCGCGCGGATGGTCCAGAACCTTCGCGAGCTGGGAATCCGCAGCGCGGCGGTTCTCGAGGCGATGGGCACCGTGCCGCGCCATCTGTTCATCGACCAGGCTCTCGCCAGTCGGGCGTACGACGACGTGTCGCTGCCGATTGGGCTCGAGCAGACGATCTCCAAACCGAGCACGGTCGCCCGGATGCTCGAAATCGCGCTTGCCGGGCTCGACGGAACGCAGCGCGGCACCGCCCGGGTGCTCGAAATCGGCACCGGATGCGGTTACCAGGCAGCGGTGCTCGCCCAGTTGTGCGGCGAAGTGGTATCGATCGAGCGCTTGCGCGGCTTGCACGAGCAAGCACGCGCCAATTTGCGGGCCCTGCGAATTCCCAATTTGCGACTGGTCCATGGCGACGGCCGTGTCGGAGTGCCCCAGGCCGCCCCCTACGACGCGATTGTCGTGGCCGCAGCCGCCGGCGACGAAGTGCCCGAGGCTTTGCTGGGGCAGATGAAAGTTGGCGGCCGATTGATCGCGCCGGTTGGGGTGGCGCGCCAGGCGCTGCACCTGGTCGAGCGCACCGGCAAGTTCGATTGGGAACTAACTGTCCTCGATGCGGTACGATTCGTCCCGTTGCAGGTCGGAAAAAGTTGAGGCTAAGTCGTGATGGTGCAGGAAGCAATTGGCAGGGGTGAGTCGGCGGGCGCGGGCGCCCGATTGCTGGGCAGGACCGGATTGGTGGTGGCGCTCGTGCTGCTGGCCGCCTGTTCCGGGCCACGACCGAGGGCACCGGTGACCCACCGCGATACGCAGACCGGACTGCCCGGGACGGTCGTCGCGCCGCCACCGGTGGTAATCCAGCCGCCAGCGGCGGCAACGCGTCAGCCACCGGTGGTGACAGCGCCGGCAGCCCCGGTAACGGTGATCGTCGCACCCCCGGCACCCGCGGTCGAGATCGCGCCGGTGCGATCGGGGAGCATTGAATCGCGCTCGCTGCCGGCTCCGGCCCTCGGCGCCGCCGTCAAGACCGAACCCAGGGCGATCAAACAGCCCTATTCGGACTCGTTGCTCGCGCAGATGCAGGCCAGCAAGGCGCCGGCGGTCCCGGCCGGCGCGGCCGAGCCGGCACCAGTTGCGCCGGTTGCAGCGCTCAAGCCCGGTAGCGGGACAGCCGCCAAAGTCGATCCGCGCGCGAGCGTTGCGGACCTGCCGGCCGGTGGCTTTCACTGGCCCAGCAGGGGTCGCATCGTCGAGACCTTCTCGGAGCCGCGCAGCAGCGGCATCGTCTTCGACGGCAAGCCCGGCGACCCGGTGCTCGCTGCCGCCGACGGCAAGGTGATCTTCAGTGGCGTCGGGCCGCGTGGTTATGGCAACCTGATCATCATCAAGCACCCGGGCGACCTGCTGTCGGTCTATGCTCACAACCGGGCGTTGCTGGTCAAGGAAGGCCAGCAGGTCCGGCGTGACCAGCGCGTTGCAGAACTCGGCGACTCAGGCACCGACAAGCCCAAGTTGCACTTCGAGATTCGCCGCCAGGGCCGGCCGATCGATCCGTTGGCGCTACTGCCGCCACGCTGAGCCCGCGCCCCGACACCGCCAGCGGCCCGGACCGGCTCGCGGCCACGGCCGCGTGGTCGGCGGCGGCCGAAGCCGTCAGCGCCTGAGCGGTTCATCAAGAGAGAGATGCCATGACCCCAGTGCTGTGTTTTGACCTCGAAACGATTCCCGACGCCGAGGCCCTGCGGGACACCTTGGGCATGGGCGCCGACGCCTCGGATGTCGAGGTGGTGGAGCAGGCATTTGCGCTGCGGCGCGAAAAGACCGGCAGCGACTTCCTGCCACTGCACCAGCACCGCATCGTGGCGATCGGCTGCCTGCTGCGCGACGACAAGGGCGTTCGGGTGCGCTGCCTGGGCGAGCCCGGGGACCCGGAGGAGAAGCTCATCCACCAGTTCTTCCGGCTGATCGAACGCGACAGCCCGCAGATCGTCTCCTGGAACGGCAGCGGCTTCGACTTGCCGGTGCTGCATTACCGCGCGTTGCGCCACGGCATCGTCGCGCAGCGCTACTGGGAGATGGGCGAGGACGACCGCGAGTTCAGGTGGAACAACTACATCAGCCGCTATCACTCGCGCCACCTCGACCTGATGGATCTGCTCGCGCTCTACAACTTGCGCGCCGCCGCGCCGCTCGACGAAATTGCCAGGCTGTGCGGATTTCCCGGCAAGCTCGGGATGGACGGCGCGCAGGTCTGGCCGGCCTGGCAGCAGGGGCGCATCGAAGAGATCAGGAACTACTGTGAAACCGACGTTGCCAACACCTGGCTGGTGTACTGCCGTTACCAGCAGTTCCGGGGCGGCTGGAGTCCGCAGGCTACCGAGCGCGAGATCGAGGCGCTGCGCACCACCATTTCGGGTGACGACAAATCGCACTGGCAGGAGTTTCTTGCGGCATGGCGCGGCTGAGGAACGAGGCGCGCGAGCGCGAGCAGATTCACGTCGAAATCGAATCCATCGATCTTGACGCCAACGGCGTGGCACGCCGCGAAGGCAAGGTGGTGTTCGTGCGCGGTGCATTGCCGGGCGAGGCCGGCATCGCCGAGGTGCTGCGCAGAAAGCCCAGATACGATGTCGCGCAGCTGATGTCACTGGAACGCTCCAGCCACCTGCGCGTCGAGCCGCGTTGTCCGCATTACGGCGTGTGCGGGGGCTGCGCGATGCAGCATCTTCACCCGGGCGGACAGATTGCGATCAAGCAGCGTGCGCTCGAGGACCAGCTTTGGCATATCGGCAAGCTCCACCCCGATAGCTGCGCGCGACCGATCGCCGGCACGCCATGGGGTTATCGGCTGCGGGCCCGGCTCTCGGTGCGCGACGTGCCGCGCAAGGGAGGGGTGCTGGTCGGTTTCCACGAGCGCGGCTCGAGCTTCGTCGCCGATATGCGGGAATGCCATGTGTTGCCGCCGCGGATCAGCGCGCTGCTGGTGCCGCTGCGCGAACTGGTCGAGAGCCTCAGCATCCGTACGCGTTTGCCCCAGATCGAGGTGGCGGTCGGCGAGCGCCGGCCGCCGTGCCCCGATGGTGACCAGAGCGTCGTGGCCCTGGTGTTGCGGATTCTCGACCCCCTGAGCGATGATGACCGTGACCTGGTGGCGGAGTTTGCCGCCCGCCATGAACTCGAGATCTGGCTCCAGACCAAGGGCCCGGAAACGGTTTCATTGTTCGTCGCCGGTGCGGATCGCTCGCCAACCGGCTCCGAGCTCGGCTACCGGCTGCCGGAATTCGGGCTCTGGCTGCCGTTTCGTCCGACCGACTTCACCCAGGTCAACCAGCGCATCAACGAGGTGCTGGTGGGGCGCGCAGTGCGCTTGCTCGATCCCCAGCCGGGAGAACGCGTCGGCGATATGTTTTGCGGCATCGGCAACTTCACCCTGCCGCTGGCGACCCGCGGCTGCGAAGTGCTCGGGGTCGAGGGCAGTGCGGCGCTGGTCGAGCGCGCCGGGGCCAATGCCCTGGCCAACGGACTTGCTGAGCGGGTCAGTTTCCAGGTCCAGAACCTTTTCGAACTTGGGCAACAGCGCTGGCATGAACTGGGCCACTTCGACCGCTTGCTGATCGATCCGCCGCGCGAGGGGGCCATGGAGATCTGCCTGGCGTTGGCCGCCGACGAGGTGAAGCCACGGCGCATCGTCTACGTCTCGTGCAATCCGGCAACGCTCGCGCGAGATGCCGCGGTGCTGGTGCACCAGGGGGGCTTTGCGCTGGTTTCGGCAGGCGCGGTCAACATGTTCCCGCAAACCGCCCACGTCGAATCGATCGCGCTCTTCGAGCCCACGATCGCCTGATCATGAAATGAAAACGGGCTGCCCGAGAGCAGCCCGTCGCCCAATGCCGCGGCCGCAGCCGCCAGCGATCAGTCGTCGCCGCCGAAGATACCCAGCAGCATGAGCAGGTTGGCGAAGATGTTGTAGACGCTCAGGTAGATCGCCAGAGTGGCGGTGACATAGTTGGTCTCACCACCGTTGACCACCCGCTGCACGTCATAGAGCAGGAAAGCCGAGAAGATGGCGATCACCAGCACCGAGAGAGCGAGCATCAGCGCCGGCAACTGCAGCCACATGTTGGCGATCATCGCCACCAGCACGACCAGCACGCCGACCGACAACCACTTGCCCAGGCCCGAGAAGTCACGCTTGGACACGGTGGCGATCGAAGCCATCACCGCGAAGATGCCGGCCGTGCCGCCGAATGCGGTCATGATCAGGCTGGCGCCGTTGGAGTGGCCGAGGACCTGTCCGAGCAGCCTTGAGAGCATCAGGCCCATGAAGAAGGTGAAGCCGAGCAACAGCACCACGCCGACCGGGCTGTTGCGAAAGCGGTTGATGGCGTAGAAGAAACCGAACGCAATGGCCAAGAACAGGATCAAGCCCATGAAGGGGCTGCCGGCCATCAGTGAGAAACCGGTGCTGACCCCGAGCCATGCCCCCAGTACCGTGGGAATCATCGATATGGCCAGGAGCCAGTAGGTATTGCGCAGAACGCGGTTCCGCACCACGGCGCCACTTCCGACCCCTTCAAAGTCGTGGGTGGTCACGCGATTTTCGCCAAATGCCATAAGTTCCTCCTTCGTTATCGTCCTGTACTGCGATATTGGTCGGTCGCGCCGAATTTCAAGTGGAGTTTAGACCATCCGCAATGGCCCGGTCCGAGCCGCCTATATCACCCTCCATGATAAACTAGAACGTTTAGTAACCATTACAAAAATGCGGCTAAGCTGCTCATTTTTCAAGAAAAACCCTTTTCCGGACGAACCTAGAACATGGCCATCGAACGCACCCTCTCGATCATCAAGCCCGACGCCGTCGCCAAGAACGTGATCGGCAAAATATATTCCCGCTTTGAGACCAATGGGCTCACCGTAATCGCGGCCCGCATGATGCACCTTTCGGAACGCGAGGCCGGCGAGTTCTACGCGGTGCACCGGGAGCGGCCGTTCTTCGCGCCGCTGGTGGAATTCATGACCTCAGGGCCGGTCATGGTTCAGGTGCTCGAAGGCGAGGGCGCCATCCAGAAGAACCGCGACCTGATGGGCGCGACCGATCCCAAGAAGGCCGCTGCGGGCACGATTCGCGCGGACTTTGCCGCCAGCATCGACGCCAACGCAGTTCATGGCTCGGACGCCACCGACACCGCTGCGGTCGAAATCGGGTTCTTCTTCCCGACGCTCGATATCCACAGCCGCTGATCGCGAGCCAGGCAGGGTACGAGGGTGACACGGTGGTAAACGGCAAGATCAATCTGCTCGGACTCGACGTCGAGGCGTTGATCGCCCAGTGCGACGAGTGGGGGCAGAAGCCGTTTCGCGCGCTCCAGCTGGCGCAGTGGATTCATCAGCGTGGGTGCGCTGACTTCGGGCAGATGACGAATCTGGCCAAGTCCTTGCGCGCCCGGCTCGAAGAGACCGCCTGCGTGGTGGCGCCGCCGGTGATCGCCGACCGTATTGCCAGCGACGGAACCCGCAAGTGGCTGTTTGACGTGGGCGATGGCAACGCGGTGGAGACGGTGTTCATCCCGGAGACGGGACGCGGCACCTTGTGTGTTTCGAGCCAGGCCGGATGTGCCGTCAAATGCACCTTCTGCTCGACCGGCCGTCAGGGCTTCGCCCGCAATTTGCGGGTCGACGAGATTATCGGCCAGCTCTGGTACGCCAATCACGCGCTGGGGCAGTATGAAAGGGTCGGCACCTGTTCGACCGACCGGGCGATCACCAACGTGGTCTTCATGGGAATGGGCGAGCCGCTGCAGAACTACGCCGCAACCCTGTCGGCATTGCGACTGATGATCGACGATCACGCCTACGGACTGTCGCGCCGGCGGGTGACCGTCTCGACCTCCGGCGTGGTACCGATGATCGACCGGCTGCGCGAAGATTGTCCGGTGTCGCTGGCGATCTCGCTGCATGCCCCTGACGACCAGCTTCGCGACCAACTGGTGCCGCTGAACCGCAAATATCCCCTGGCCGAATTGCTGGCTGCCTGCCGCCGTTACCTGTCGGAAGCCCCGCGCGATTTCGTCACCTTCGAATACGTGATGCTTGACGGCATCAACGATTCCGACGAGCAGGCTCGGGCATTGCTGCAAATGGTGGGCGATTTGCCCTGCAAGTTCAACCTGATTCCGTTCAACCCGGTACCGGGCTCCGGTCTGCGCAAATCAACCCCGGCGCGGGTGCAGTCGTTTGCCCAGGTGCTGGGTGACGAGGGCATCATCACGACGGTGCGCAAGACCCGCGGCGATGACATCGACGCGGCCTGCGGTCAGCTCGCGGGCGAAGTCCGTGACCGGACGCGAGCCATCCCGATCAAGGAGTCGGTGCGATGAATCACTTGAGGTTGGCGCTCTTGTTGACCGGTGCCCTGTTGTTGCTCCAGGCAGGCGGTTGCGCGGCTCCCGGAGCCCAGGGCCAGGCGGCCTCGGATGGCAATGTGGTGCCGACCGCGCCGGTCGATACCGAGGTCCGGAGGCGGGCCCGAATCCGGCTCGAACTGGCGGCCAATTACTATCGCCAGCGCAACTATCAGGCTGCCCTTGAGGAACTGCGCGAGGCGCTCAAGGCCGACCCGAGCTATCCCGACGCGTTCGGGATGCTGGGACTGGTTTACATGGACCTGGGCGATCGCCCGAAGGCCGACGAGAGTTTCAGGCGCGCGCTGGAACTTGCGCCCAGCGACGCCGAGATCAACAACAACTACGGCTGGTACCTGTGCCAGACCGGTCGCGAGCGTGAATCGCTGACCTATTTCGACCGCGCGCTTGCCGACCGGCTCTATCGGACACCGGTCCGGCCGCTGCACAATGCCGGGGTCTGCATGCGCCGTATCGGCGACCTGGCAATGGCCCGCGGCTATCTGGAGCGGGCCTTCCAGATCGATGCCGGCAACCCCGTGGCGATGTTCAACCTCGCCGAAATCGCCTTGCAGCAAAATGAACTGGAGAGCGCGCATTTTTACGCCCAGCGGCTGCTCAACAGCTTCGATCCGAACGCCCAGACGCTCTGGCTCGCGCTGCGGGTGCAGCACGCCCGCGGTGACCGGGACGGCGAGGAGAGCCTCGCAACCCAGTTGCGGCGGCGGTTCCCGGAATCGCTCGAGGCCCGCAAACTGGGCGAGGGACAATACGGTGACTGAACCAGAACAGACCGACCAGGATCACGCCGCTGCCGCAACCGGTCAGGGCGACGTACCGGCGGCCAATGGCGCCGAAGCGGGCGGCTTGCGCGCGCGTCGCGAAACTGTCGGAATGTCCGTCGAGGAAGCAGCCTCGGCGTTGCGACTGGCGCCGCGCCAGGTCGTCGCCCTGGAGGGCGGCGATTGGGGAGCACTGCCGGGGGTCGCCTTTGTGCGCGGCGCGCTGCGTTCCTATGGGCGCCTGCTTGGCCATGACGTCGGCCCGCTGCTCGCGCAACTCGAACGCCCCGGCGACACCCAGTTGCGCCCGGCCGCTTCACTGGGGGTGACGTTGCCCCGCAACACGGTGATCGGTTTTGGCGATGGGGACTTCGGCCATCGCTGGGTCTGGGTAGTGCTGGTGGTGGTCGGCCTGGTTGCGGTGGCGATGTTCTTTGCCGGTGGCCAGGGGCTCTCAGGTGTCTCATCCTGGATCTCGCACCCGGCGACGTCGGAAGCGCCGGCAACGGGCACTCCCGGGACTGTTACCGAGGAACTGCCGATCGGCGGCAATGCCGCCGAGACTTCACCAGCGACGCCGGCAGCAACTGCGCCGGGGCCAGACACAACGCCGGCCGAGAATACCCCGCCTGGTCCCGCGAGTGCGCTCCCGGCTGCCGCACCTGGGTTGGCAGACGCAGCGCCGCCGAATCCCTCAACTGTTGCACTGCCAGAGCCGATGGCCAGCACGCCGACGGTCTCGACTGCGGCACCAGCCGATACCAAGGCGCGCGGCGCCGTGCCGTCCCTGCTCCTGGCGTTTGCGCGTGATTCGTGGGTCGACATCCGTGATGCCGGCGGGGCGCAGCTGCTCAATGGGGTGCAGCCAGCCGACAGCAAGCGCGCGCTTGACGGGGTTCCGCCGTTCAAGCTGGTGATCGGCAACGCAGCCCACGTTCGCGTGGAGCGTGCCGGGCGCAGCATCGAGCTGCAGCCGGCTGCGCCGTCGGGCGTCGCCAGGCTTACCGTTGAGTGAGCTCATGGCAGGATTGAGCGACCCGATGGCGGTCGGGCCGGCCGCTCGGCGCCACACCCGCGCCGCCACTGTCTCGTGGGGCGGACGTCACGTGATGATCGGCGGCGAGCACCCGGTGTGTGTCCAGTCGATGACCAACACCGACACCGCCGATCCGATCGGCACTGCGATCCAGGTCAAGGAGCTGGCCCAGGCGGGTTCGGAACTGGTGCGCATCACCGTCAACACCAGCGAAGCCGCCGCTGCCGTGCCCGCAATCAGGGACCAGCTCGACCGGATGGGAATCGACGTGCCGCTGGTCGGGGACTTCCACTACAACGGCCACAAGCTGCTCACCCAGCATCCCGGCTGCGCCCAGGCGCTGTCGAAGTATCGGATCAACCCCGGCAACGTCGGCACTGGCAGCCGGCGCGACGACAATTTTGCGCAGATGATCGAGATCGCCTGCCGCCATGGCAAGCCGGTGCGGATCGGCGTCAACTGGGGCAGTCTGGACCAGCAGCTGCTGGCGCGACTGATGGACCAGAACGCTGCCCGTGCCACTCCGTGGGACGCCCGCGAGGTGATGCGCGAAGCGCTGGTGACCTCGGCAATCGACAACGCACTGCGGGCCGAGGAACTTGGCCTGCCCGGCACTGCGATCATCCTCTCGGCCAAAGTCTCGCAGGTCCAGGATCTGATCGCGGTTTACCGGGAACTGGCGCGCCGTTGCGACTATCCGCTGCATCTCGGCCTGACCGAGGCCGGCATGGGCAGCAAGGGTATCGTCGCTTCCAGCACCGCGCTGGCAGTGCTGTTGCAGGAAGGGATCGGCGATACCATCCGGGTCTCGCTGACTCCGGATCCGGGTGGAGCCCGCAGCCGCGAGGTGGTGGTGGCGCAGGAGATTCTCCAGACCATGGGCCTGCGCGCATTTACGCCTCAGGTGACGGCGTGCCCGGGTTGCGGCCGCACCAGCAGTACCTACTTCCAGGAACTGGCCGGCCGCATCGAGACCTTCCTGCGGGTACGGATGCCGGTGTGGCGCGATGGCCACCCCGGTGTCGAGACGATGCAGGTGGCCGTGATGGGTTGCGTGGTCAACGGGCCGGGCGAGAGCGCGCACGCCAACATCGGAATTTCCTTGCCCGGTTCCGGCGAGGATCCAGTGGCGCCGGTGTTCGTCGACGGTGCCCGCAGCGTGACCCTCAAGGGCGGTCGCATTGCCGAGGAGTTCGAGACGATCGTCGAGGAATATGTGGCGCGGCGCTACCGGGCAGACCAGGGCCCGGCGGCGGTGGGTGAGGTTGGCGGCGGCGCGGATGCGCGCTGAGACAATGGTGTGCCGGCAGGGCTCGGCGCGACGATAGGCGGGAAATGGGCAAAGCAGAAAGAATCCAGGGTGTGCGCGGCATGAACGACGTGCTGCCGGCGGACGAGCCCTATTGGGAGCGGTTCGACGACGCGGTGGCTGGCGTGATGCGCGGCTACGGCTATCGGCGGATCAGGACCCCGATAGTCGAGCCGACCGCGCTGTTCGTGCGCGGCATCGGCGAGGTGACCGATATCGTCGAGAAGGAGATGTACTCGTTCACCGATACGCTCAACGGCGATGCGCTCACCTTGCGCCCCGAGTCGACCGCCGGGGTGGTGCGGGCCGTGATCGAGCACAACCTGCTCTACGATGGCCCCAAGCGGCTGTGGTACGCCGGTCCGATGTTCCGGCACGAGCGCCCCCAGAAGGGTCGCTATCGGCAATTCCATCAGGTTGGCGCCGAAGCTCTCGGGCTGGCCGGGCCGGACGCCGACGTGGAAGTCATCCTGCTCGGCAAGCGCCTCTGGGACGAGCTGGGTCTGGGCGGAATTCGGCTCGAGATCAACTCGCTGGGCCAGGCCGACGAGCGCAACGCCCATCGGGCGGCGCTGATCGCCTATTTCGAGGAACATCGTGACCAGCTCGACGGCGATGCCCAACGCCGGCTGCACGCCAATCCGTTGCGCATCCTCGATACCAAGAATCCCGCGATGCAGGCTTTGGTCGAGGGAGCGCCGCGGCTGGGCGAGTTTCTCGGCGCCGAGTCGCTGGCCCATTTCACCGAGGTGCAACGGCTGCTGAGCGCCAATAACGTGGCGTTTCGGATCAACCCGCGCCTGGTGCGCGGACTTGACTACTACAATCTCACGGTATTCGAGTGGGTCAGCGAGGACGGTCTGACGATCTGCGGGGGCGGGCGCTACGATCCGCTGATCGCGATGCTCGGCGGCAACCCGGCGCCAGCCTGCGGTTTTGCGATCGGCGTGGAACGCGTCCTCGAGCTGCTGCGCCGGAGTGCGCCGGAATTGGGCGCGACGGGCTGCGACGTTTACGTGATCCATGCCGGCGGTGCTGTCCAGGAAGTGGCGCTCCAGACGGCGGAGCGCTTGCGCGACGCCGGGCTGGAGGTGATCCTGCACTGCGGCGGGGGCAGCTTCAAGTCGCAGTTCCGCCGGGCGGACGCCAGTGGCGCCCGCTATGCGGTGATCGCCGGCGAAGAGGAGCTGGCGCGGGGAGAAGTTTCGGTAAAGTGGCTGCGGGGCTCGCCCGTCGGGGATGGCGCCGCACGCCAGGAGACGGTCGCGCTCGCTGCGCTGGCCGATTGGATCGTCGACGCTATGGTTGCGTCGGACGGCGAAGAAATTTGACGGGAACAGGGGTTAAAGGGCGATGGCCTACGATCTTGAAGAGCAGGAACAGCTAGACGAGCTGCGGGAATTCTGGAACAAGTACGGCAACTTCATCATGACCGTGATCACGGTCGTGATGCTCGCCGTGGCGGCATGGCGTGGCTGGGGCTGGTGGGAAGTGCGCCAGTCCGGGCAGGCAGCCCAGGTCTACGAGCAGTTGACCAAGGCCGCCGAGGGCAAGGACATCGCCAAGGTCAAGGAATTTGCCGGCGTCATCTTCAGCGATTTCGGCCGCACGCCGTACGCCCAGATGGCCGCACTGGTGGCAGCCCGTGCCTACTTCGATGCCGACGACCTGAAGGCGGCCAAGGCGCCGTTGCAGTGGACGATCGACAACGCCGCCGACGAGGAGTTTCGCGATGCGGCGCGTTTGCGCCTGGCCGGAATTCTGCTCGACGAGAAGGACTACGACGCGGGCCTGAAACTGCTCGAACCGGCGGCCGCCAGCGGTCCGTTCGCTGGTCTCTACGCCGATCGGCGCGGCGATTTGCTGGTCGGGCAGGGCAAGACCGAAGAGGCGCGCAAGGCCTACGCCAGCGCGCTCGAGTTGCTCGGCAAGACCAGCCCCCTGTATGGCATCGTCAAGATCAAGTCCGACACACTGGGTGGTACGGGATCATGAAGCGTCGCACGGCCGTCGTGGCACTGATCGCAGCCGCGCTGGTCGGCTCGCTCAGCGGCTGTTCGAGCATGTGGCCCTGGTCGGACAAGGCCAAGGTTCCTGATCTCCCGCAACTCAGCGCCAACGGCGCCCGGGTGGCGTGGTCGGTGAGTTTGCGCAAGGGCGGCCTCGGCTACCAGCCGACGGTCAACGGCGGCAGCGTGTTCGCGGCTTCGAGCGACGGTACCGTAACGAAGATCGACGCGCTCAGCGGGAAAGTGGCCTGGCAGGTGACTTCGGAGAAGGGCGTGGTCACCGGGGTGGGCAGCGATGGCGAACTGACTGTCGTGGCCGACCGCGAGGGGGTGCTCCTCGCCTTTGATGCCGCTGGACGGCTCAAGTGGTCGACCCCCACCGGCGCAGCGGTGACTTCGGTTCCCGCCGTTGGCCAGGGCCTGGTGGTGGTGCTGGCCAGCGACAGCCGGGTACTGGCCTTCGACGCGGCCACCGGCCAGCGGCGCTGGGTCTTCTCGCGCCAGAATCCGCCGCTGGTGCTGCGCCAGAATGTCGCCGTGGCGATCGATGCCGCGACCGTCTACGTGGGCCTGCCCGGCGGGCGGCTGCTCGGCCTGGCGCTCGCCAACGGCGCGGTGCGCTGGGAGGCGGCGGTCGCAGTCCCGCGGGGTTCCAATGAGATCGAGCGAATTGCCGACGTGCTCGGCAAGCCGCTGATGGTGGGGCGCGACGTTTGTGCCGCCACCTTCCTGGGCAAGGTGGCATGCTTTGACGCCGCCACCGGACGCACCCAGTGGTCGCGCGACATTCAGGCAGTCGGCGGCCTCGATGGCGACGAACAGCTGTTGGTGGTGGCCGACGATGGCGGTTTCATCCACGGGCTTTCGGCCAGCGGGGCGCCGCTCTGGCGTGAGGAACGGCTGGCCAAGCGCACGCTCTCGGCTCCGGCGCTGCTCGCCGATACTGTGGCCGTTGGCGATGTCACCGGCCTGGTCCATCTGCTGAATCGCGCTGACGGTGCCCTGGTCGGTCGGGCAAGCACCGACGGTTCGCCGATTGTTGCGCAGCCAGTTCGTGCCGGGGAGCTCGCCGTCGTACAGACCAGCGCCGGCGGACTGTTCGCGATCGCGGCGCGCTGAGCATGGCACGCCTGCCGGTCGTCGCGCTCGTGGGGCGGCCCAATGTCGGGAAATCGACACTGTTCAACCGCATCACCCGCAGCCGCGCGGCGCTGGTGGCAGATATTCCGGGCCTGACCAGGGACCGGCAATATGGTCGCGGCCTGGCTGGCGAGCGCCAGTTCATCGTGATCGATACCGGCGGCTTCGAGCCCGAGACCAAGACCGGGATTCTGGTCGAGATGGCCCGCCAGGCCAGACAGGCGGTCCTGGAAGCCGATGCGGTGATCTTCGTGGTCGATGGTCGCGAGGGGCTTACCGGGCGGGACCTGGAGATTGGCGCCGAATTGCGCCGCAACGCCAGGGCGATCTTCGTGGCGGTCAACAAGACCGAGGGCATGATGCGCGCCCAGGTGGCCGCCGAGTTCCATGAACTGGGGCTGGGCGAACCGCGCCCGATTTCCTCGGCGCACGGTGACGGTGTCCGGGACCTGCTCGATGAAGTACTCGCCCCCTGGCCCGAGGATCAACCCCGGCAAGAGGAGAGTCCAGGTGAGTTCGACGGAGCGGTTCCAGAGGATACCGCCGCCGCTGTCGACCAGCCGCAGGTCGAACAGGAGCCGCAGCGCATCCGGGTGGCGGTGGTCGGGCGCCCCAACTCGGGCAAATCGACCCTGATCAACACCTTGCTCGGCGAAGAACGTCAGATCACCTTTGACGAGCCCGGCACCACGCGCGACGCCGTGGCCATCGACTTCGAACGGGGCGGGCGTCCCTATACCCTGATCGACACCGCCGGGTTGCGGCGCCGGGGCAAGGTGACCGAGACGATCGAAAAATTCTCGGTCGTCAAGACGCTGCAGGCGATCGAGGACAGCAACGTCTGCGTGTTGCTGGTCGATGCGTCGCAGGATATCTCCGAGCAGGACGCCAGCATCGCCGGCTACCTGCTCGATTCCGGGCGGGCGCTGGTAATCGCCGTCAACAAGTGGGATCTGGTCACCGCCGGCGCTCGCGAGCGCATCAAGAGCGAACTCGAGCGCAAGTTCCACTTTCTGCTCTTCGCCAAGGTTCACTACATCTCGGCCCTGAGCGGTTCCGGGATCGGTTCGCTGATGCGCTCGGTCGACGCCGCCTACGCGGCCGCAACCCGAACGCTGCGCACTCCGGAACTGACCCGCGCGATGATCGAGGCGGTATCACGCCAGGCGCCGCCGCGGCGTGGCCCGATCAGGCCCAAGCTGCGCTACGCTCACCAGGGCGGGCGCAACCCCCCGGTAATAGTGATCCACGGCAGCGCCCTCGACGCAATCCAGCCATCCTACCGGCGCTACCTGGAAGGTTGGTTCAGGGAGCGTTTCAAGCTCGACGGTACGCCACTGCGCATCGAGTTCCGCAGCGGCCGAAATCCCTACGCGCCAAAGTGACCCCACTTGAAATTTGGGCCCTTGCCACCAAATTCGGGTACATTGAAGAGCGGTTTCGAGCGGGTGCAACCGCGGCCGGTCGCGACAATACCTAAAACAACAGACGGAGCCGTCATGAGTAACAAAGGGCAACTTCTACAAGACCCATTTCTGAATCTACTGCGCCGTGAGCACGTGCCGGTTTCGATCTACCTGGTCAACGGCATAAAACTGCAGGGCCATATCGATTCGTTTGACCAGTACGTCGTGCTGCTGCGCAACACCGTGACCCAGATGGTCTACAAACATGCGATCTCGACCGTGGTACCCGGCCGCCCGGTGAGTTTCGAACAAGAGAGTCCGGAAAGCTGAGCGCTAACCTGCCAACCCAGCCGATGCGATGCCTGTTGGTGGGCGTCGTGTTCGGTCCCGGGCGCACCGCCGACGAATCGCTCGATGAACTCGCCGCGCTGGTGACCTCTGCAGGCCTGGTGCCGGCAGGGCGTGAGGTCTGCCGGCGCTCGCGCCAGGACCCGGAGTTCTTCGTGGGCAGCGGCAAGGCCGACGCGCTGCTCGAACGCATCAAGGCCGAGGATATTGGCGTGGTCGTGTTCGACCAGGAGCTATCGGCGGTCCAGCAGCGCAATCTCGGCGAGCACTGGGGCGTGCCGGTGCTCGATCGCCCGGAATTGATCCTCGACATCTTCGCGCGGCGCGCCCGCAGCCACGAGGGCAAGCTGCAAGTGGAACTGGCGCGCCTCGAGCACCTCTCGGCACGCCTGGTGCGGGGCTGGACCCACCTGGAACGCCAGCGCGGCGGCATCGGCGTGCGCGGCGGCCCGGGCGAAAAGCAGATCGAACTCGATCGCCGGATGCTCACTGCCAGGGTGCGTCGCCTGCGCGTGCAACTCGAACAGATCCGCAAGCAGCGTCGCAACCGGCGCCGTGCGCGCCAGCGCCGCGAGGTCTTCTCGGTGTCGCTGGTGGGCTATACCAATTCCGGCAAGTCGACGCTCTTCAACGCGCTGGCGCGGTCCGACACCTTCGCCGCTGACCAGCTCTTTGCCACCCTCGATACGCTGAGCCGGAGGGTGCGGCTGCCCGGTGGCGAATGGATCGTGCTGTCGGACACAGTCGGCTTTGTGCGCGACCTCCCGCATCAACTGGTCGACGCCTTCCAGGCCACGCTCGAAGAGACTGCCGAGGCCGATCTGCTGGTGCACGTGGTCGACGCTTCGGCGCCGGATCGCGACGAGCAGGTGCTCCAGGTCGAGCGGGTTCTGGCCGAAATCGGCGCCTCCGAGGTGCCGTGCCTGACCGTGCTCAACAAGATCGATCTGACGGGCTGGGCGCCGGATCTCGAGCGTGATTCGTGTGGTAGCATCATTAAGATAATGGTGAGCGCGTTCACCGGCACTGGCATTGATGGGTTGCGCGAGGCTATTGAGCAGCGCGTGCGGCTGCGCGGTCGCGGTGCCGAACCAGCAGTTTCCGGGACGGGCGCCGAACCTGACGGTGAACCGGAGCGCGGCGGGTCAAGTCCTGAAACGCGCCAGACAGTTGCCTGATTCCCATACCGATTCCTTCCTTCGTGGCGAGCCATGTGGAATAACGTCCGAAATATCTTTTCCTTGAACGATCCCGGCTGGGGCAACAAGCAGGGTGGCAACGGTTCCGACCGGCCACCGCCTCGGCCAGATCCCGATGGTCCGCCCGATCTCGACGAGATCTGGCGCGATTTCAATCGCCGCCTCAACGGGCTGTTCAGCAAGGGCCGTGGTGGCGGTGACGGCGGCGGGCCGCGCGGCGGTCGTGGTGACGGCCCCTCAGCCAAGGGCGCCGCGATGGGGGCGGCCGTGCTGGTTCTGGCGGCCTTGTTGCTGTGGCTCGGCAGCGGGTTCTACATCATCCAGGAAGGCCAATCGTCGATCGTGCTGCGCTTTGGCCAGTACGTGAAACAGATCGACCGGGCGGGCTTCACCTGGCGACTGCCATACCCGATCGAGACCAACGAGATCGTCGACCGGCAACGGCTGCGCACGGTCGAGATCGGCTATCGCAACGGCGTCAGGAACAAGAACCCGCGCGAAGCGCTGATGCTCACGCAGGACCAGAGCATTGTCGACATGCAGTTCGCCGTCCAGTACCGGGTCGGGAATCCGAAGGACTACCTCTTCAACAACAATCTCGGACCGGTGCCGGAAGAAATCGCCCGCCAGGCGGCGGAAACCGCGATGCGCGAGGTCGTCGGACGTTCGACCATCGACCAGGTGCTCTATGAAGAGAAGGATATCGTCGCCCGCAAGGCCCGCGACCTGATCCAGTCCTTGCTCGACCGCTACGGCGCCGGCGTGACGATCATCGACGTCACGATCCAGCAGGTCCAGCCACCGGAACAGGTGCAGGCTGCGTTCGAGGACGCCAACAAGGCTGCCCAGGATCGCCAGCGGCTGATCAATGAAGGGCAGGCCTACGCCAACGACGTCATTCCCAAGGCCGGCGGCGCTGCGGCCCGTGTGAGCCAGGAGGCCGACGGCTATCGCCAGCGAATCATAGCGGCAGCCACCGGTGACGCCTCGCGCTTCAAGCAGGTGCTCACCGAGTACAGCAAGGCGCCGAAGGTTACCCGGGATCGGATGTATCTGGAAACGATGCAGCAGGTCTTTTCCAATGTCAGCAAGCTCTACGTCGAATCGAAGTCCGGCGGCAACCTGCTCTATCTGCCGCTCGACAAGCTGATGCAGCGCAGCGATGCGACTGCTGCCCCGGGGGGCCAGGAAACGTCGGGCGGGGCCCAGTCGTCATCGTCTGCCGCGAGCAGCGTGCCGGCCGACCCGCGCGCCGACTTGTCCCGCAATCGCGAGCGGCCAGTTCGCTGAGCACCTGAACGAAACCAGATCCGGAACCAAAGATGAACCGTCTGCTTCCCATCATCATCGGCGCGCTGGTCGCGCTCGGCCTGGCGCAGTCGATGATCTTCATCGTCGACCAGCGCCAGTTCGCCATCAAGTACGCCCTGGGCGAGATCCGCGAGGTGATCGACAAGCCCGGCCTGTACTTCAAGTTGCCGGCGCCATTCCAGAACATCGATTATTACGACAAGCGCATCCTGACGATCGACAACTCCGAGATCGACCGGTTCGTTACCTCGGAAAAGGTCAACGTCCTGCTGGACTCGTACATCAAGTGGCGGATTGTCGACCCGACCGCGTATATCCGCTCGGTGCAGGGCAGTGAACGGGTCGCGCAGGACCGGATCCTGCGGATCCTGCGCGATGCGCTGCAGAACGAAGTGGCCAGGATGACCATGGCCGACGTGGTTTCGGAGCAGCGCGACAAGCTGGTCGAGAAGGTTCGCAGCAAGGTGCGCGAAGACTCCAAGACCATCGGCGTCGACATCGTCGATGTTCGCCTCAAGCGGGTCGATTTCGAGCCCAACGTCCAGGAGCGGGTCTTCGCCAGGATGCAGTCGGAACGCAAGCGGGTGGCCAACGAGCGCCGCGCCACCGGTTCGGCCGAATCGGAGAAGATTCGTGCCGATGCCGATCGCCAGCGCGAGGTGCTGCTCGGCGATGCCTATCGCGACGCGCAGCTCATCAAGGGAGAGGGCGACGCCAAAGCCGCGGGGATCTACGCCGAGGCCTTCGGCCGCAATCCGGATTTCGCTGAGTTCTACCGCTCGCTCCAGGCCTACAACGCTTCGTTCGCCAACCGCAGCGATGTCATGGTGCTCGACCCTTCGGCCGATTTCTTCAAGTATTTCAAAGGGTCCACGGGCGCCAGCGTGAAGTGATCGTCGGGCGGGCAGCGGTGCGATGAGTTCCGGACTGGTCCTCACGGCCTTTGGCCTGATGTTGGTTTTCGAGGGCCTGATGCCGCTGATTGCCCCGGCGCAGTGGCGGGCAATGTTCCTCCAGATCGCCGGTTTGCGTGACGGCCAGATCCGTTTTATCGGGCTCGGCGCCGCGTTGCTCGGGCTGGTGCTGATACTAATCTAAAATAACGACTTTCTGCTGCCCGGCGTGAGCCGGAATCGACCGACCATGCCCCGCTGGCTGTTGCCCGAAAATATTGCGGACGCCCTGCCGTCCGAAGCGCGTCGCATCGAGGAGTTGCGCCGCAGCCTGCTCGATCTCTATCGCAGCTACGGTTACGAACTGGTGATGCCGCCGCTGGTCGAATATCTCGACTCGCTGCTCACCGGCGCCGGCAGCGAGCTGCTGCTGCGCACCTTCAAGCTGGTCGACCAGCTCTCGGGTCGGACCTTGGGGGTGCGCGCCGACATGACCACCCAGGTGGCGCGCATCGATGCCCATCTGCTCAATCGCGCCGGTGTTGCCCGGCTGTGCTACGGCGGCTCGGTGCTCCACGCCCGGCCGGCGGGACACTTCGCCAGCCGCGAGCCGCTCCAGGTCGGGGCCGAGATTTATGGCCATGCCGGCCCTGAAGCGGATCTCGAAGTGCTGGAACTTATGATCCGTTCGCTGGCGCGCGCCGGATTGAAAGAGGTGCGCCTCGATCTCAGCCACGCGGCCATCGTGCCGGCGCTGCTGGCGATCGAAGCCGGAGTCGACGAAGAAGAACTCTACACGTTGCTGCTGCGCAAGGATCTCCCCGACCTCGCCGGCTTGCTGGCAGCGAGCACGCCGCTGCAACGCGACGCGCTGCTCGCGTTGCCCGGGCTTTATGGCCCGGCGCTTGGCGCAGGCTCGGTTCTGACCCGGGCGCGCGCGGTGCTGCCGCAGCTGCCCCTGGTGAGCGCGGCACTCGATGAGCTCGAGCGGATCTGTGTCTCGAGCCTGTGGCGTGAATTTCCCGAGGTCACGCTGTCGATCGACCTGGCGGATTTGCGCGGCTACCGCTACCACAACGGGATCAGCTTTGCGGCTTATGCCGACGCTGTCCCCAACTCGATCGCGGCGAGCACTTCGGTTGCCCGTGGCGGCCGTTACGACGGGGTTGGAGCGGCCTTCGGACGCGACCGTCCGGCGACCGGTTTTTCGCTGGAATTGCGCGCCCTGGCGGAGTTGACCGGCGCCTCCGAGTGCGCGCCGGCGATCCGCGCTCCCTGGCTCGATGACAGGGGTTTGCGCTCGGTTGTGGCGCAGTTGCGCGCCAGCGGCGAGGTGGTGGTCCAGGTGATGCCAGGACAGGAACATGAGCAGCAGGAGTTCGCAGTCGATCGCGAACTTGTGCAGACCGACGGTGGATGGGCAGTGCGCCCGATTTCAGGAATTTGAAATGGCCAAGAACGTAGTGATCATCGGTTCCCAGTGGGGCGACGAGGGCAAGGGCAAGATCGTTGACTGGCTCGGCGAGTCGGCCCAGGGTGTAATCCGTTTCCAGGGTGGCCACAATGCCGGCCATACGCTGGTGATCGGCGGCCGCAAGAGGGTGCTGCGCCTGATTCCTTCGGGGATGCTCCGTCCCGACACCATCTGCTACATCGGCAATGGCGTGGTGGTTTCCCCCGAGGCCCTGCTTACCGAGATCGGGGAGCTGGAGGAGGCCGGGGTCATCGTGCGCGACCGGCTGCGGATCAGCGAAGCTTCGCCGCTGATCATGCCGTACCACGTTGCCCTGGACAAGGCGCGCGAGGCACGTCGCGGCGATGCCAAGATCGGCACCACCGGGCGCGGCATTGGCCCCGCCTATGAAGACAAGGTGGCGCGGCGCGCCTTGCGGGTTGGCGACCTGATGTTTCCGGAGCGCTTCCGCGAACGGCTGGCAGAGGTTCTCGACCTGCACAATTTCGTGTTGACCAAGTATCTGGGCGCGCCCGCGCTCGATCCCCAGCGCATCGCCGACGAGGCACTCGAATTCGGTCAGCAGATGAAGCCGATGATCGCCGATGTCGGCGCGCTGCTTGCCGCCGCGATGGCGCGTGGCGACCGACTCTTGTTCGAGGGGGCCCAGGGGGCGTTGCTCGACGTCGATCACGGCACCTACCCTTATGTGACCAGTTCCAATTGCGTCGCCGGAGCGGCGGCAGCTGGTTCCGGTGTCGGCCCGCAACGCCTCGAGTACGTGCTGGGGATCGCCAAGGCCTACACCACCCGCGTTGGTTCCGGGCCATTCCCGACCGAGTTGCTTGACGACGTCGGCGCGCTGCTGTCCAAGCGGGGCAACGAGTTTGGTGCCGTAACCGGGCGGCCGCGGCGCTGTGGCTGGTTCGATGCCCCCGCTCTGCGGCGCTCGATCCAGTTGAACGGAGTATCAGGATTGTGCGTCACCAAGCTCGACGTGCTCGACGGCATGGCGACGGTGAAGTTGTGCGTCGGCTATGACGTCGACGGCAGCCGCGTGGACATTCTGCCGCTGGGCGCCGATGCGGTCGCGAAGTGCGTGCCGATCTACGAGGAAATGCCGGGCTGGAGCGAATCGACGTTTGGGGTCACGAGCTTCGACAAGCTGCCGGCCAATGCGCAGCGCTATCTGGCGCGGCTGGCGGAGGTCTCGGGCAGCCGCATCGACCTGGTCTCGACCGGCCCCGATCGCGACGAGACGATCATGATTCGCCACCCCTTCGAGTAAGCGTCTTTAGAGCAAGGTTCGCGCCATGAAAGATCTCTACGTTTCCTGGGACGAATACAACCGCCTGATCGAAAAGCTGACGCTCCAGGTTTGGGAGTCGGCCTGGCATTTCGACGCGATCGTGTGCCTCGCGCGCGGGGGGCTGCGCATCGGCGACGTGATGTCGCGGATGTTCGACCGGCCACTGGGGGTGATCTTCACCAGCTCCTACCGCGAGGAAGAGGGTACCCGCCAGAGCCGGTTGCAGATCGCCGAGCACCTGAGCTCGGCGCAGCCGCTGCCGGGTGAAAACTGGCTGCTGGTGGACGACCTGGTCGACTCCGGATCAACCCTGGTCGAGGTGTTGCCAGAATTGAAACGGCGCCACCCGCAGGTCAAGGAGATCCGCTCGGCGGTGATCTGGCGCAAGGGAGCATCGGTCGCGGAACCCGATTACTACATCGAGAACCTGCCGACCAATCCCTGGATTCACCAGCCGTTCGAGGAGTACGACCACATGCGGCCGGCCGATCTCAAGACCCGCTGGGGTTGATGAGCCAGTTCCCGATAGAAGGTTATCGGTTCAGATGCGCGCGCAGCCGCTCGAGTTTCGCGGCGTAGCGGTCTTGATCACTTCGCGTCGCGCGCCAGTTCCCGGTTGAAGAGCGCAATTGCGGCGTTCAGCTCGCCCCTGGCCAGTGCCATCCGTCCCTGGTCGATGAAATGGAAGGCCGGGCAGGTCGATTCCGCCTTATCGCGACGATAGGCGATAATTGCAGCATTCGGATTCTGCTCCTCGCCGTGGCTGAGGAAACCATGACCGGCTCGCGCCCTGCTTTGGCGGCGGGCGCCGGGCAGTACGTGGGGGGGGAACTTGAAAACCCGCGCTGGTGGAACTTCTCAGGGGGTATTAGATGGTGCCCAGAAGAGGACTCGAACCTCCACACCCTTGCGGGCGCTAGGACCTGAACCTAGTGCGTCTACCAATTCCGCCATCTGGGCACTGCCAGCGCCGTTTGCCCTGAACTGCAATCAATCGGCGCTTGCAAGGGGACGAAGTGTAATGGTCTTTCGAAATTTGTCAAACTCACTGCGCATTCCCGCCCTCCACGGGGCGGCCTCCTGATGGCAACCAGGCGCCCGAGCGGCGACAGCGTCGCCGGCCAGGACGGCCGCGAGCCAGGAGCACCGCCAAGTCGCGCGGAAATCCTGGCCTGCCTGACCGAGGCCGGAGTGCCGCTGATGCCGCCTGATCTGGCAGAGCGCCTGCAGGTTTCCGGGGAGGCCATGGATCCCTTCCAGCGGCGGTTGCGGGCCATGGAGCGCGATGGCGAGTTGATGCCAAATCGCAAGGGCGCGCTGTTGCTGGCGAGCAAGATCGATCTGGTGGCAGGGCGGGTCCAGGGCCACCGCGACGGCTTCGGCTTCTTCATCGCCGACACCGACCAACCGGACATGTTTCTGTCGCCGCGCCAGATGCAGAAAGCGATGCACGGCGATCGGGTATTGGTGCGCCAGATCGGACTCGACAACCGCGGACGCCCGGAAGGCGCGATCGTCGAAGTTACCGAGCGTCCCAAGCGCCATCTGGTCGGGCGCTTGCTCAGCGAGCGCGGGGTGCACATCGTGGTGCCCGAGGATCAGCGCATCAAGCACGACATCCTGATCCCGCCGGCCGATCTGCACCATGCGCAGCACGGCCAGGTGGTGACTTGCGAGATCACCGAGCCCCCGACAGGCCATGCGCCCCCGATCGGACGAGTGGTCGAGATCCTCGGTGAAATCGGCGACCCCGGCATGGAGATTGAAATCGCGGTCCGCAAGTTCGACGTCCCCCACATTTTCAGCGAAGGGGCGCTCAGCGAGGCCCAGCAGATGCCCTCGTCGGTCCAGCCTGGTGACCTCGCCGGTCGGGTCGACCTGCGCGATGTTCCGCTGGTGACGATCGATGGTGCCGATGCGCGTGATTTCGATGACGCAGTTTATTGCGAGCCGATCCTTTCCGGCAAGGGGCGCAATCGCCTGGCGGGCGGATATCGCCTGATCGTGGCCATTGCCGACGTCAGTCACTACGTGGTTCCTGGCACTCCGCTCGATGAAGAAGCGGCACAGCGCACCACCTCGGTGTACTTCCCGCGGCGGGTCATTCCCATGCTGCCGGAAAAGCTCTCCAACGGACTGTGTTCGCTCAACCCGCACGTCGAACGGCTGGTGCTGGTATGCGACATGAATGTCAGCCTCGATGGCGAGGTCCGCGGTTACCAGTTCTACGAAGCGGTGATGTGCTCGGCGGCGCGGCTGACCTACGACGAGGTCTGGACGATGCTCTCCGGTTCGGCGCTCGCTGGCCGGACACCTGCCGCCGGCGTGCCGGGAACCGAGCTGCGCGAGCACCTGGGCCACCTTCACGACCTCTATCGAATCATGGCGCGGGCGCGCGAGGCGCGCGGCGCACTGGACTTCGACACCGTCGAGACCCGGATCGTGTGCGACCCGGCGGGTCGCATCGAGCGGATCGAACCGCTGGTGCGCAATGACGCCCATCGCCTGATCGAGGAGTGCATGCTCGCCGCCAATGTCTGTGCGGCCGATTTCATGTCCCGTGGCAAGCACCCCGGCCTGTTCCGGGTTCACGAGGGCCCGACCCCCCAGAAGCTGGCGCTGTTGCGCGAGTTCCTGCGCACCATCGGGATGACCCTTGGCGGCGGCGATGATCCCACCCCGCACGACTACGCCGAAATCGGGGCTCGGGTGCGCGCGCGACCCGATGCCGCGCTGGTCCAGACGATGCTGCTGCGCTCCATGCAGCAGGCGGTCTACACCCCGGTCAATGAAGGCCACTTCGGGCTTGCCTATCCGGCTTATGCCCACTTCACGTCGCCGATTCGCCGTTATCCCGATTTGCTGACCCATCGGGTGATCAAGGCGCTGCTCGCGCGCCGCCGATATCGGCCCAGCCTGCCACACGGGGTCCGCGCGGTTGCAGAGCTGCGCGACCAGGAGCGCGCGGCGTTCGAATCCTGGCAGCAACATGGCGTCGCCTGTTCAGCCTATGAACGCCGCGCCGACGAAGCCTCGCGCGACGTCGAGGCCTGGCTCAAGTGCCAGTACATGCGCGAGCGGGTCGGTGAGCAGTTTGTCGGCCGGATCACCGGGGTGGCGCCCTTTGGTGTGTTCGTCACGCTCACCGAACTGTATGTCGAGGGCCTGGTGCACGTTTCGGAACTCGGCGAGGAGTATTTCCAGTTCAGCGAAGGCGCCCATGAGTTGCGCGGTGAACGCACCGGGCGGCGCTTACGGCTCACCGACGAGATCGAGGTTCAGGTCGCGCGGGTCGATCTCGAGGCTCGCCGCATCGAGTTCCGGCTGGTGCCGCGCGCCGGCTACCGGGAATTGGTCGGGGGGCAGGGGCGAGATGGCGGTCCCGGTCGCAAGGCGGGCGAGGGACGTAACAAGGCCGCGCCCAGGGCTGGCAAGGCCGGCACTCCGAAGAAGTCCAATGCGGCCAAGCCCGCCCACCCAGCCAGGAATGGCAAGGCGCCCAAACGGACCAAGCGCACGAGGAAGGATTGATGCGAATCTACGGTTTTCATGCAGTGCTGGCCCGTTTGCGCCACAGCCCCGAGTCGATCAAGGAACTCTATGTCGACCAGGATCGAGATGACCCGCGGATGCGTGAACTGGTAAAGCTTGCCGCCGACCTTGGGATTCGTCCGATGTCCACCGATGGCAACCGGCTCGACCGGCTTTGCCCCAAGCGTCGGCACCAGGGGGTGGTTGCACTCGCCGAGGCCGCGCTGCCCACCCAGACACTCGATGACTTGCTGGCTGCCATCGACGGGCCGGCGCTGCTGCTGGTTCTTGACGGGGTCACCGATCCGCGAAATCTCGGGGCGTGCCTGAGGGTTGCCGATGGGGCTGGCTGCCACGGGGTGATCGCACCCAAGGATCACGCCTGTCTGCTCACGGAAGTGGCGATCCAGACCGCCAGCGGTGCGGCCGAGTCGGTTCCCTATGTGATGGTAACCAACCTCGCGCGTGCGCTCGACACCCTTCAGGAGCATGGCGTCTGGACCGTCGGCGCGGCCGACGAGGCGAGCGAGTCGATCTATGAGATCGAGGTGCCGCAGTCGGTAGCCTGGGTGCTCGGCGCCGAGGGTACGGGGCTGCGCCGGCTGACCAGGGAGCGCTGCGATCTGTTGGCCAGCATCCCGATGGCCGGCCAGGTCGCGAGCCTGAATGTTTCGGTTGCAGCCGGGATCGTGCTCTACGAGACGGTCCGGCAGCGCGCCGCGGCGGACTCGGCGAGCGCCACCCCAGGGCTTTAGGCCGGCAGGGCCCGAGCACTCACTTCGGCGGCTGTGCTCGCTGCCCCTGGCCGCGCAGGCGGCTGCGATACACCCATGGCGGCAGCGGAGCGGGGTCGTGCCAGAGCCCGCACCGGGCCTTGCGCGCCGCCGCTTCGGCCTGGGCGTAACGCGCGCGCGCGCCGGGTTCCTGTTCGCGTTCGTAACGGCGGAAATGCCAGGCTAGCCCGTCGACTACCTGGGCCAGCCCGACATCCTCGTCGGCAACGAAGACATTGCCGACTACGCGACCGAACTGGTCGAACTTGCCGGTCTCGACCCGGACTGCGCGGCCCTGGAGTCTTTGCCGCAGGCGTTGGCGCGCCACGTCAGACCATGGTTGCCGGCGCTCGGGCGCGTCGATCGCCGCGATTCGGACCTGCCATACCCGTCCGTCGGCAGCGCGCAGCTTGAACGAATCGCCATCGGCGACCGATATCAGCTCGCCCTGGACGATGCCGTCGCCAGGAATCTTTCGCTGGCTCGCATTCGCGGCCGCGGCGCCCTCGCAGTGAGCGCCGAGCGCCGGCAACAGGGTCATTGCCAGGCCAGTCAGCAAGCTCACCAGTCGATGCGCCATCGGCGCGAGCATAGCAGGGCAGCGCAATCGCCGGCTCGCTGCGACCTGCACTCATCGCTCAAGCGCCAACAGCAGCTCTTCTGCCCGCAGCGGCTTGCGCAGCAAACACAGGCCGCTGCGCCGCGCCTGGACTGCGATTTCCGGTGAGCCATCACCGGTGGTCAGCACCAGGGCAGCGCCGGGCAATTGTCGGCGGGCGAATTCCAGCACTTCGAGGCCGCTGAATGCTCCTGGCAGACCCAAATCGGAAATCACGGCGGCGATCGCCACCCCGGAGCCCAGCACCGCCATTGCTTCGACGGAATCAGCCGCGACACACACCTGGCGGCCCGAATCCTCGAGCAACTGGGCAAGTGCGGCGGCGACATCGGGGTGGTCCTCGACGATCAGCGTCAGGCCCTGGTGTGCGCTCGCCTGGCAGTCTTGCTCCACCGCCGCGCGCCGCACTTCCGGCGCCGGTGCCGGCCACAATTCGGCCTGCTCGCCGAGCGCCCACGGCGCCAGCGCGGGCTCGGCCGGTTCGCTGCCGCAATAGTCACCGCCGGGTCGCCAGGAAGCCTCCAAGACCTGCCCGGAGCAGGCCAGCGGCAGACCTGGCAGCAGCACCCCAAGCCGCTCTACCGCCCCCTGGGCAGCCCTCACCGTCGAGGTCAGCGCCGGGTCGCGGGTCTGGCGTTCGAGGATGGCCAGCAACAGTGCCAGGGAACTGGCGGGTTGGAGCAACTCATGCATCGCCGCGGCGATCTGGCCACAACCAGCCTGCGGGCAAGGGGGTGGCCTTGGCCCTGGCGTCAGCTGGAAGATGCTGGATTGCGGCTCCACGTTTCGGTCCGTCGGATCGGTGCGGGAGGTTCAGTTTGCCCTGCGGCGATGCTCCGGACCAAGGCCAGGTTAGCCGCGATGCCCGACCCGATGGTATCGGCCAAACGGCCTGCCGGATCAGCGCTGGCGCACCTTGTCGAGCGCCAGTATGGGCAGATAGGCCAGCGCGAAAATGCCGAATGCCAGCGCCCACAGGATTCCGGAAACGGCCATTATCGTCAGGTAATGGGCCGGGAAGAGCGGGGCCCCAACCCTTGCCAGGGCGGCGATCATCAACCAGCAGAATGCTGCCACGTCCCAGCGCGATGCAATCACCGCCCGGCCGGTATGGCCACGCGCGGTGCGCATCATCATGGCCAGGCAGATGCCGCCGATCAGGCCAACGGTGAGCGCGTGCAGCGCCATTGCATTACCGGCAACCAGCCCCAAACCGGCCAGGGCACGCAGTGCGAACCAGACGAACAGCCAGGCGTGTGCCACATGCAACATCCACAGCAACGCGATCGAGCGCGTCGCCCAAGGCTTCCAGCGCAGGCTGCGGGCCAGCGCCAGCACGGCGCCGGCGATGGCGATCGGGGTCACCAGGCGCTGGTCGAACTGGAGCGCGTCCAGCGCGAACATGGCGATCGCTGCCACCAGCAGACCCCGCTCGACCCAGGCGGTGTTGACGATGTCCGGGCGTTGCAGGTTCGCTCGGGTGAAGCCTGGAATCACCCGGCCACTCATCACGATGACCACGACCACTATCGCGCCCATTCCGATCCGTGCCATCGCGTAGGCCCGCTCGGGCTCCAGATTCCAGACCGTCGAGACCGCACCCATGACTACCAGAGCTGCGGGGAAGAGCAGATTCTTGGCCTTGCCGCCGGGCATCATCACCCTGAGCAACTCGAGGGAGCTGGCGAGGAAGAAGACTGCATTGGCGCCGGCGCTGAACCATCCCGGCCCGCCCAATCCGGCGATCCGGGCGATGATCCAGAGCGCGCTCAGTGCAGCCAGTCGCGTGCCGCTGGCCGTGTCCCGGCCGGTCCAGTTGCCCACCGCGGTGAGCAGGAAGCCGACGATTACCGCTGCCGTAAAGCCGAACAGCATCTCGTGCGCGTGCCAGTTCGTCGCAACCGGTAACGGCAGCACTCCGGCCGCCGCCAAGCCCCATGCCAGAATCGACAACGTGCTCCACCATGCCGCCAACAGGTAGAACGGGCGCAATCCGAGATCGAATAGGGCAAACCTCTGGCGCGCGCCCAACCCGCCACCAGGGCTCGCGGGCTCTGCCTCAGTGATCTGGCTGATCGGAATGCTGGATCGCGCCATTCCCGAGCTTGTTATCCGCCCTTGCGGTGCACCAGCACCGGGATCCCGGTGTGGGTCAGCACCTTGCTGGTCTCACTGCCGAGCAGCAGCGCGCTCAGGCCCTTGCGGCCGTGGGACGCCATGAATATCAGGTCGCAACCATGGTTGGCGGCGCTATCGATGATGTGGCGATAGGGCTGTGCGTCGCGAACCCGGATCAGGCTGCAATCCACGCCGGAGTCCTTGGCAGCGGTGGCGACCGCATCGAGGGCGCGGGCGGCGTCGGCTTCGGTGGACTGGACAAATTCTTCGTAGGAACGCTGGACGAAGGTCGGTGACTCGGCGAACGCCGGTGCGAGGTACTCCGGCATCACATGGATGGCCGTGATCCTGGCGCCCAGCGACTTGGCCAGCGCAATGGCGTGCTCGGCCGATTCGTAGGACAGTTCGGTGCCGTCGGTGGGTACCAGAATATGTCGGTACATGACAACTCCTTCTTAGGGTTCTTCTGGAGGAATGAGCATGATCGGACGTTTCAAAATCTTGATCACGTCCTGGGCTATTGATCCGAGCACGAATGCCGTCAAACCGGTGCGGCCGACCGTCCCGATGCAGACCAGGCTGGCATCGATGCGATTGGCCGCGCGCCGGATGCCCTCGGCGACATCTTCATCCTCGACCACTTCGACCCGCACCCGTGGTTCGTCGGCACCGGCCGGTAGCACGGTGCTCAATGCTTCTCGGGAGCGCTCGATCCAGTCGGCATGTTCGGCCATGAAACGGGGATCCGCGACGTGGCGCACGAATGCCCGGTTCGGCAGCTGTCGCGGATGCACAACGGTAATCAGGACGATCTCTGCGCCCGGCGGTGTCATGGCGATTGCCCGGCGCGCTGCGCTGTTGCACTCGGCCGACAGGTCAGTGGCAATGAGTACGCGCTCGATTGGCGCCAGATGCTCTTCCGGAGCCGCGGCGCGCAGCGGCACCACCAGTACGCTCTGGGAAGCCTCTTTGGTCAGTTCGAGCGACATCGATCCGCTCAGTGCTCTCTCGCCGCGGGTGAGCTGGTGCGAACCGACGATGATCAGATCGGCTTCCTCACGATCCGCCAGATGCAGCAGGCGGGTCGCCGGCGAACCGAGATGATCCGAGATCAGGATTCGGTAAGACAGCCCGCCAAACACTGGATCAACCCGGCGCGCCACCTCCTCTTCCAGCAGCTCGGCAGGGTTTCTGGCTTCGTGGCCGAGGTGGCCCTGCGGTTGCAGGCCGACATCCTCGGCGTGGCCGGCGATGTCCGCGACGTGGGCGACGAAAATTTCGCAAGCCTGGCGCTTGGCGAGGCGTGGCACCCAGGCGAGCGCCCGCCGGGCTGAAACAGTGAAGTCGAACGCGCACAGAACCCGCAACGGCCGCTTGCCGAGCAACCAGTCCTGCAGCGGATGTGGGCGGCGCACGAACAACATCGGTACCAGGGACTGCTCGAGCAAGGACAAGGCAGTCCGGCCCATCGTCGATTGCCCCGGTGCCGGGCCGCTGAATGCCGCCAGCAATGCCAGGTCGAATTCCTGCTCCGATTGCAGTCCCAAAATGGCTGCGTCGGCCGGGCCAGGTATCAGGTGTGCCGAGGTTTCGGCGCCAAACTTGCCCAGGCGCTTGGCTTCTGCCGCGAGTTGCTTCTCCGCGCGGGCTCGCCTCAGCTCCTCTGCCTTGACGTTAGCCGCCTTGCCGGACTTCTTCTCGAATGCGTGGAGCAGCGCCACGGATCCAGGGATGTTGCCGCTGTTGGCAATGTGTGCCGCAATGGTGGCGACCTCGACCGACTCGCTGCTGAAGTCGGTTGCACAGATGATTTTCACGGTTCCTCCGATGCCGAGCGCGCGCCGGCTAGCCCGCTCGCTTGCTCAGGTTGCCGCCATGACTCTGGAAAGGCGTGCTTCGGCGTCGGCCATCAGTGCTTCCATCCCCTCTTTGCCGACCAGGCTGAACATTGCCCGTGGGCTGGCGACCGACACGGTTACCCCGGCGTCAGTCTCCTGGACCACTGCATTGCAGGGCAGCAACAAACCGATCTGTGGTTCAGCCAGGAGGGCCTGGTGGGCCAGGTTAGGATTGCACGCGCCCAGGATCGTGTAGCGCCGGAAATCCTTGTCGAGTTTCTTCTTGATGGTGGCCTTGACATCGATCTCGGTCAGGATGCCAAAGCCCTCGGCGGCAAGTGCAGCCGTTATCCGCTCAATCGCCTGGTCGAAACTGACACCAACCAGCAGTTTCTCGTAGCCGTAGCCAATTTTGCTCATCTCTTTTCTCCTTCGACAGTACCTCGAGCCGTGCTATGGCCCGCAAGCCTCTATTATGAGACCTCCGGGCAAACCCGTACTCAGTGCCGGACCGATAGTCCGCCATCTCTGCCGTTGTTCAGGCGCGCCGCCTGCTTGAGATTGGAGCCGCGCAATACCCTGATCAGCGCTTGCCAGCCAATTCGCGCGCCTGCGCGAGACTGCCCTCGATGGAGCTCTTGAGCTCTTCGGTCCCTGGCGGCAGTGTTGCTATTGCCTTCTCCCAGTTCGCGATGGCAGTGGCGTAGTCCTTGCGCCGAAATGCCTCGGTCGCAGACATCGCCAGCGCCTTCCAGTAGGTCGGGTCGGCCTTGAGCGCGCGGCCGATCAAATCCATCGGCTCGCCCCCGAGATTGCCGCCATTGGCCACCGCCAGCGCGTCGGCGTAGTCGGACAAGATCGACGCGTCGTCCGGGATTACCTTCACCAGGCGCTCGAACACCTTGACCGCGTTGGGATAGTCGGCCATCGAGTAATAGGTGCGCGCCAGCGTCGCCATCCCCTGGACGTCGTCCGGATTGCTCTCGAGCCGGGCGGCCAGCTTGGCGGCCATTTGTTGCAGCTCGTCGCTGCTGTGGGCCTTGCCTTGCCCCGCCGCTACGGCTGGGGCGCTGAGCTTGACGTTGAAGGCGCTGCTGAATTGCCAGAACAGGGCCACCACTGCGATCGGAATGGCCACGATCAGGCTTATCACCCAGATTGGCACTCCGGTCCGCTTGGCAGCCACAACCAGTGGGGCTGCCACGGCTTTGTTCGGGCGCGATTTGTCGCGTTTACCACCCATTGCGTTATTCCTCTTCCACAGACCTGCAAACAGCCCCGCACTTTAGCAGAACTCGTCTGCGGGCGACGACGACGACGGCTGGAACCGCCGCCGGTGGCGCAAAGAAAAGCCCCCGGCGATTGCTCGCCGGGGGCTGCCAGGACCCTGGTTCAGGGTCAGTGGGTAAAGAAGCCGATCGCGACCAGCGTCAGCAGGATCAGGCCGATTGTAATCAGCGTGAACCCGAGGATCGTCGACCCGATGGTCATCGGCCGGGACGGCTTGTCTACCAGGTACTTCTCCAACTCGCCCGAGTCAAGCAGGCGCTGATATTCGTGCGCGTGCTCATGACGGAACTCATCGAGCGGAACCGCGCCGGTGAACATCACCACATCGAGCGGGAACTTGTCCGGACGGAAGTGGTTGTTGAAGAAGTGCACCGTGAAGAGGAACACGACCGCCAGAATGGCTTCCTCGCCGTGGAAGATCGCCGCGACGTTGAACACCCAGCCCGGCAGGTAGGTAGCAACCTTGGACGGAATCCACATCATCAATCCGCTGACGCCAATGATGGTGACCCCCCAGAACGGTGCCCAGTAGTCGAACTTCTCCCAGTACGTCCAGCGGTCGAACTTGGGCCGCGGCCCCTGGCCCAGGAACCACTCGAACATTGAGTAGATGTCGCGCAGGTCGTTGAGGTTCGGCACCATCGAGTGCGGCCCGAAGAGCTTGAACTCCTTGAAGTTCCGGCCGATCCGGATGCCGATGTACAAGAGATGCCAGATGAACACCGCGACAAAGAACAACGCAGCGATGCGATGGACCTCACCAGCGATGCGCGGGCCACCGAACCACTTCATTACCACGTAGGCCCATTCGGTGTTCGAGAACAGCAGTGGCATGCCGCTGATCGTAAGCGTCATCAAGCTGAGCGCGAACGTGAGGTGGGCAATGCGCCAGGTGCGGGTGAAACGCTGGAAGTGCTTGCCGCGCAACGGTTCCGGTAGCTCATCGATCTTGATGTGCGGCCGCAGTTTGCGCTCCTTGCGTTCCTTGTATTCGCGGTAGAACCACAGCAGCGTGTGAGTCCAGAAGAACGCGAAGGTTCCCGCCAGCAGGCCGATCATCAGCTTCGAAGCCAGCCACATCTGAGGATAGGCAAAGAAGTTGTCATTCTGGGCGTGGGGCAGGAACGTAGCGAAACCTTCGCTGGCCTCGGCCAAGCCACTCTTCGGGTTATGACAGCTGCGGCAGGTCTTGAGCCGGTTTTCGCCGGCCACCATGGAGTTCGGATCATCGGCGCGCAGGATCGCGTGGCTGCCATGGCAGTTGTAGCACTTGGCGGTGTAGCCGTAGCCGAGCTTGTTGACCTGGCCGTGATAGGTGGCACGGTAGGACTTGAGGCTCTCGGTATGGCAGTTGCCGCAGCGGTTGCTCACCGCCACCTTGAAGGTATCGTCGGAAGTCGAGTCGACCGAATGCGACGAGTGGCAATCGGAACACACTGCCGCCTTCGCGTTCTTCTTGACCAACACTTCCTGGCCGTGGACTGATTCCTTGTACTCGTCGAGCTGGTAGTCGTGGCACTTGCCGCACAGGTTGGGGCCGCCAAGTCGCCATTCGAGCCGTTCTGGCGTGCCGACCGTCGGGATATTGAAAGTGTGGACGTTGTGGCAGTCGTTACAGCTGGCTGTATACCCGCTGACGGTGTCGACATCCTTGCGCCCGTGCCAGGACTTCGCCCAGGCGCCGGCGTTTTCCATGACCTTGCCCAGCCGCGGATGCTCAGCTTCCTTGCCCTCTTGCTTGGCCTTCTCCCACAGCGCGAAGTGGCACTCGACGCAATCAACCTTTTGCTTCTCGCGGGCGCTCGGCTTGGTATGTCCTTCGATCGCTTCGACGAATTCGACCAGCCCGGTGTGACATTCGACACACTGCAACTTGGCGTGAACGGATTTTGCAAATCCGTCCTTGGGTACCGCGGTCAGGGCGCGCGGCTCATCGCCGGGGCCAGGGACCTCGATCTTCCTCTTGCCCGTTTCGTGGCAACCCAGGCAGGCTGCGTTGTCGACTTTCATGCCGCCCTGGGCAAGGGCTGCCGGTGCCGGGGCAAGCAGGGTCAGCAAGGACCCCATGAGAACAGTAATGGCGTACGACGCCAAGTTTCTTACAAACATAGGGACTCTCGCCTTTTTCCGCGAAAGGAGCGCCCCAAAGGGGCGCTGCCAGTCAACATATATTGCGGGCTGGGCAAACAGTCCCAGCCCGCATTTCGTGGTCAGTTGGCTCTGGTCACCTGAGCTCGGCATTCACTACCGATCCAGTTGCCTGAGCCCGTTCAACCGATTACTTCTTGAGGGACAGGATGTAAGCGACCAGGTTGTCGATCGCCTTGTCGTCACCCTTGGAAATGATCTGGTGGTCGTCCTTGTTGGCCGTGATGAAGGTTTTCAGATCCGCGGCTTTGCCGGCGAATTTTGTCGCGCTGGCCGTGAACGACGGGCCCTTCTTGTTCTTGGCCACGTCGTGGCACTTGGCGCACTTCTCGGCCTTGAGGAGTGCTTCGGCCCCGGCCACATCTACAGCCGAGGCGGTCCCGACCAGCCCGAACAGGCAAACGCTGGCAGCTGCGAGTGCAATCTTGATGCTCATGAGAACGTCCTCCAGAATTGACGAATTTAAGTTGGCTTGTACGCTACTGGCATCCATCTACCAGCAATGAAAAGAACCGCTTTGAGTCGGACCTTGAATTGCAGTTGGCAGTCACGAAAAATTGACTCAACGTCCTAATTTTGACTGAAGCAAAGTTAAAGGTCAATTACAAGAGTACGTAAAAAAAGTACACCGTTGTCGCAGCGCAACCAAGGGCCAAGCGAATTCTAGCAGGACTCGCTGATATGGGCGGCCGCCCTCAGCGAGGGCGGCCTCTTGGAGGAGCCGGCGGGAGCCGGCTCGGCAGGTCTTCTACCTGCCTAGTTCGACAGAATCCAGGCGGCCAGGTTCTTGATCGCCGCCTCGTCGCCCTTGGAAACGACCGCATGGTCATTCGGGCCGGTGGTGAGGAACTTGACCAGCGTGGCTTCCGCGTCGGCCTTGCCTTTGTACTTCGCAGCCAATGACTTGAACGACGGACCTTTCTTTTCCTTCTCGACGTCGTGGCACTTGGTGCACTTCTCGGCCTTTGCCAGGGCCTGGGCAGCCTTGGCGTCGACCTCGGCAGAGGCGGTCCCGGCAAAGCCTAACGCCAGGATGCTGGCAGCCGCCAGCGCATACTTAAGTTTCATCGTTGTTAACCTCTCAAGTTGCCGGTCCGCCGATCACTACTGAGGCTGACGAACTGGCAGGTGTGAAGGGAGTGACCGCGCTCGAAGTCTAATTTAGTAACAAATTAAGTGCAAGTGAAGTTACCAACCGCGGCACGCCCCGCGATGGTTAACTTGTACACCGTGTTATCCACTAGTGGTCAGCCGCTGGGTGGCGAAGTTGGCGCTTGGCGTGCCGCTTTGTACTTGGCGCGCTGCTAGACTCGCGGCAGGTTTCTTCCCGCTCGAGGTCGGAATGACTGCAGAACCAACTCGTTCGATTACCCAGTTGTCGCAGTACCAGGACTGGCTCGAGCACCGTAGTGGCCAACGCTTAAGTGACTACCAGTCGCTTTGGCACTGGTCGGTAACCGATCTGGAGGGTTTCTGGGGATCGCTCTGGGACTATTTCGCCGTCGAATCTCCGAGCGCATACCAACGGGTGCTCGCCGATCCGGTGATGCCCGGCGCCCGCTGGTTCGAGGGCGCCACGGTCAACTACGCCCGGCAGGTTTTGCGCCATGCCGAGAGCGCGCATCAGGCGGGAAGGCCGGCGATCGTCTTCGGCGGGGAAGGGCGAGAACTGGGCGAGTTGTCCTGGCCCGAGTTGGCCGCTCGCGTGGCAGCCATGGCGTCCCGGCTCGAGGAGATGGGAGTCCAACCTGGCGAGCGGGTAGCGGCGTACCTGCCGAATATTCCCGAGACCGTCATTGCCTTCCTGGCGACGGCGAGCGTTGGCGCCGTCTGGTCGGTTTGCTCGCCGGAAATGGGGCCGGTGAGCGTCCTCGACCGCTTGCGGCAGATCGCGCCCAAGGTGCTCTTTGCCTGCCAGGGATATCGCTACGGCGGCAAGGAACACGACCGCAGCGAGGTGGTGCGCACTTTGATCGCGGAACTGCCGACTGTCACGGACGTAGTACTGGTGCCCGGCGCCCCGGGAATGGCGGTCGACCCGGACTCGATCGGAGCCGGTCCGCGGATAACGAGCTTCGCGCAGGCCAGTGCCGGTTAGCCTCGACCCGGCTGGGAGCCACGCTGGGTGGCGTTCGACCACCCGCTGTGGATCGTCTATTCGAGCGGCACCACCGGCATGCCCAAGCCGATCGTTCACGGCCACGGCGGGGTGATTCTCGAGGCCCTGAAGCTCGGGGTGCTGCAAAACGATATCGGGCCCGAGGATCGCTTCCACTGGTACACGACCACCGGCTGGATCATGTGGAACTGCCAGATCGGCGGATTGCTGGGCGGTACCACGATTTGCCTCTACGACGGCAATCCCGGCTGGCCCGACTGGACCACGCTCTGGCGGTTCGTCGGTGCGGCCCGCGTGACCTTCTTCGGGGCTGGGTCGGCCTACTACGCTGCCTGCAGCAAGGCCGGCATCGAGCCCACCGAGGTCGCCGACCTGGCGCAGTTGCGCACGCTCGGGGCTACTGGTTCGCCGCTGTCAATCGAGTGCTACGAGTGGGGCTACCGGCACGTGCGCTCCGATATCTGGTGGTGCGTGATTTCGGGCGGCACGGATTTCGCCGGCGCGTTCATCGGTGGCAACCGGGCGTTGCCGGTAGTGCCTGGGCAGATGCAGTGCCGCTGTCTCGGTGCCGCCGTGGCGGCGTGGAGCGACGATGGCCAGGAACTGATCGACGAGGTCGGGGAACTTGTGTGCACCCGGCCGATGCCCTCGATGCCGCTCTACCTCTGGGGCGACGCGGACGGCGAGCGCTACCGCCAAAGCTACTTCGAGATGTTTCCCGGGGTCTGGCGCCACGGTGACTGGATTCGCATCACCACCGATGGCGGAGCGATTATCTACGGTCGCTCCGACACCACCATCAATCGGTTCGGAATCAGGATGGGCACCGCCGAGATCTACCGCGCGGTCGAGGCCCTGCCGGAAGTGCTCGATAGCCTGGTGGTCGATCTCGAGTACCTCGGCCGTGAAAGCTACATGCCGCTCTTCGTGGTGTTGCGCGCGGGCACGTCTCTCGGGGCGCCGACGCAGCCTGAACGCCTGAGCGGCTCGGCGCCTGAGCTGTATGCGCGCATCAGGGCGGCAATTCGGGCCGCGCTGTCGGCTCGCCACGTCCCCGACGAGATATTCCAGGTTCCGGAGATTCCGCGTACCCTTTCCGGCAAGAAGCTGGAACTGCCGATCCGCCGCCTGCTGCTCGGCGAGCCGCCTGAAAAGGTACTAAATCGTGACGCGATGGGCAATCCGGCGAGCCTGGAGTGGTTCATCAACTTCGCGCGCAGGCGAGCCGAGCGGCAATAAAAAACGGGGCCGACTGATGTCGGCCCCGTCGCTTACTTCCTTACCGCTGTCTTCAGAGCGTGAAGATCCAGGCGGCGATGTTCTCGAGGTCTTCCTTGCTGGCTTTCTTCTTGACCTTGCCGTGGTCTTCGGCTTTCTCGAAGGCCGCGATCAGCTTGGCGCTGTCTTTGTTGAACTTGGCGCTGACCGCCTTGTAGGCCGGGCCAACTACTTCTTTGTCAATAGCGTGGCACTTCAGGCAGCCGAGCGATTTGGCGGCGGCTTGGCCCTTGGCGGCGTCGGCCGCCTGTGCTGCCGTAGCCAGTGTCAGCGTCATCGCGCCAGCTGCGAGGATTGATACCAGAAACTGCTTCTTCATCGTTGTCTCCTGCATGGTTGAAAAATAACCGCTCGCTTGCCTTCAATAATGTCGTTCACTTGCCCGAGCGCTTCTTTAACGCGCCGGCGGCCGAGAAGTTGACTGCCGAACGCCATGTTGCGGTACGACCACAGCGTCGCCATCGGCAGTTCGTGTCCCCAGTGCCCTGCGCTAGGGCTAGGATTACTGCTTCTTCGCTGCCGCTGCCGCTGCTGCTGCGCCGCCCTTGGCAGGCTCGTCACCACCCACCGGCAGCCTGGAGGTCACTATCGCCGGCCATTCGCGGCCGTGGCAGGCCGGGTTCGAGCAGAATGACCCGCCGTCCTTGCCGACCTCGATCTTGCCGTGGCAGCCATCGCACGAGTCCCGCTGCTGGATGGCGTGGTCGCGCATCCAGTTGGAGTTGCGGTGCGAACGCGGTTCGATGTCGTCAGGGTCGAGCGTCGACGGCACCGAGCGCACGCCTCCTTCGCGCACTGCCTGCGGCAGGGCGTGGCAGATGTTGCACTGGAATGGAATGGTGTCGCCCTTTGCGTCCTCATGCTTGCCGTCATGGCAACGGAAGCAGCCCGGGAAGTCCTTGTGGCCGGTGTTGAACGGGAAGCTCTTCCAGTTGTAGCCCTTGGCCGAGAACGACGATTGCAGCAGGATCCGCTTCATCACCGTGGCGAACTGGTCCTCCAGTTCGTCCGAAGCCCGGACCGATTCGGGTACCGCGTCGTCGACCAGTTTTTCGATCTTCGGCGCCAGTTCCTTGGCAGTCCCGCGCAATTGGTCAGCATCGCCGATCAACTGCAGTGCCCGCGCCTTGGCGTAGGGCAGGTCGCGGTCGATCTCACCGGTCGCGATCGCCTCGTCGACCACATCGGCCGGGTTGCGGAACTGATGCCCGACTGAACTGTGGCAGTCGACGCACTGCATGCGCATCCCGTGGGTCTTCTCGGGCACTTCGGCTCGGGTGATGCCGAGGGTGGAGTCGAAATACTCGGTGGTCGAGCCATCGTCGTTGTGGACGACGACCAGCGCGATCTTCTGGTTCAGCGGGTCGAGCGCGAAGTAGTCGACCTGCTGGGTGATGTGCCAGTGAATGCCCTTGGTCTTCTTGTTACGGATCGTTCCGGAGCCGGTATGCAGCGTCAGCGTATAGCGGGTTTCGGTGCTCGCTTCGTCGATGCCGTAGCGCGCCTTTACCCGCACGCTGTCGTCATGGACGACTTGCGGCCAGTGGCAGCCTTCGCAGGAGTCGCGCAACGGGCGCAGCGTGGTGGCATGGCCAGGCCGCTCCCAGCCGACCATCATCAGCCAGAGCTGGTTGACGTGCTCGAGCTTGGCGGCCATCAGTTCCAGGGTCGGCAAGCGTCCTTCATGGCACTCGACGCATTGGACGCGCGCATGGACGCCGGACTCGTGGGCCCGCGGCTCTTCCGGATGCACCGCGTGACAGGTATAGGTGCAGAACCCGTTACTGTTTTGCTGTTCCCAGGCGACGATGCCGCCCGCGCTTGCGGCCAGGAGCAGCCCGATTGCGATGATCACCGTGGTCAGTGACACCTGCAAGGTAAACGGTTTCCAGCCAATGCCCATCCGACAATCTCCTAGTGCGGGTCGCTCCCGCAGTAAACCGGCGTCATTACACAAGCAAAATCACGCCCGCGCCAGCAATCGATGATGCTGGCGTGGCGCGATTATCGCAAGAAATAATACTCGCCCGATTTAGTACGGATTCGTACTAGTAGCGGTAGCCCAGTCTTGCGGATCCCGTTTCCGGGCCGCCGGGGCAGGAATTGGTCAGATTATGTTCCGTCCTCCCGATGTCATTCGGCGGCTCCGGCATCCGGCTCGTTCCCGCGAGCCCGGATCTGGTGCTTCTTCATCAGCGCCTGGAAGTTGGTGCGCTGCATCCCGGTTTCCTCGGCGCTGCGGGTCACGTTCCAGTCGTTGCGGTCGAGCGCGTCGAGGATGAAGCGGCGCTCGATCTCCTCGACCGATTTCTCGCGGGCGATCTTCTTCAGCCGTTTCAGTTCGTCGCTGGTGCGGGGCGTCGGCTGGTTGGGCAGATGGCCTGAACCGGCAATTCCCGAGAGATGGGCTTCACGGATCAGGGTCCCGTTGGCGAGGATCGCCGCGCGGTGGATGATGTTCTCGAGTTCGCGGACATTGCCCGGCCACTGGTAGTGAACCAGGGCGTCCATGGCCGGATCGGAAAACTCGGCGACGTCCTTGCCCAGTTCCTCGCGAAACACCTTTAGAAAGTGGAAGGCGAGGGCCGGAATATCTTCCCGGCGCTCGCGCAGCGGCGGCATCTCGATCGGAAAGACGTTGATCCGGTAGAAGAGATCCTCGCGGAAGCTGCCCTCGGCGACCATCTGCGGAAGGTTCTTGTTGGTGGCCGTGAGCAGCCGGATGTTGGTGGTGCGCTCCTTGGTGTCGCCCACGGCGCGAAACTCGCGCTCCTGGAGCACCCGCAGCAACTTGGCCTGGATTGCCAGCGAGAGGTTGCCGATTTCGTCGAGGAACAGCGTGCCGCCGTCGGCCGCCTCGAACATCCCCGTCTTGTTGCTGACCGCCCCGGTAAACGATCCCTTGACGTGGCCGAACAGTTCGCTCTCGAGCAAGGTCTCGGAAAGAGAGTTGCAGTCAACCGCGAGGAACGGTTTTTCGCGGCGCAGGCTGTTGTAGTGGATCGCGCGCGCGATCAGTTCCTTTCCGGTGCCGCTCTCGCCGGTGATCAGCACCGTGCTGTTGGTAGGCGCGCACTGGGATATCAGGCGATATACCTTCTGCATCGCCGGCGAGGAGCCGATGATGTTCTCAAAACGGTACTTGGCGCCGATCTCGGTGCGCAGGTTGGCGTTTTCGCGCAGCAGTTTGCGGCGCTCGAGGGCGCGTTCGACGGCCAGCAGCAGTTCATCGGGATCGAAGGGCTTGGAGAGGTAGTCGAAGGCGCCGAGCTTCATCGACTTCACCGCCGTGTCGATCTCCGCGAGCCCGGTGACCATGATTACGTCGATATCCGGATAGCCCTCCTTGACGCGGCGCAGCACCTCGAGTCCGCTCATCCTGGGCATCATGATGTCGAGAATCAGCAGGTCGAACGGGGAGTCGGCGATGCAGGCCAGCCCCGCCGGACCGTCGGATGCCGAAAGCACCTCGTAGCCGGCCTCGCTGAGGATGCGCGTGCAACTGCGCACGATCACTTCCTCATCGTCGACTATCAGGATCCTGGTGCTCATTCCTTGGCCCTCTCTGCTGGTGCCGGCGTCTCTGGCGGGTTGATTGGCAGGTACACCCGGAACGCGCTGCCTTCGCCAGGGGTACTTTCGACTTCAATCGCTCCGCCGTGCGCCTTCACGATGCCGTGACTCACCGACAGGCCGAGCCCGGTGCCCTTGCCGACGTCCTTGGAAGTGAAAAATGGGTCGAAGATCTTCTTCAGATTGGCCGGAGGAATGCCGCAGCCGGTATCTATCACCGAGATTTCCACCATTGGCACCGGCGCCATTCCCGGCTCTGGGCTGCGGGGCTGGGCGCAGCGGCGCGTGCGCAGCGTGATCTGCCCCGAGTGCTCGATCGCGTCGCGGGCGTTGGCCAGCATGTTCATCACCACCTGCTTGATCAGATCGGCGTCGACCCACACCGCCGGCAAGTCCTGATCGAGATCCAGTTCGATCTGGACGTCGTCCAGGGATGCCGGACGCTCGAGAATCCGCGCGGTGTCCTCAACGATTCGGTTGAGGTCGTGGTACTTGGTCTCGGGCGTCTTGTCGCGCGCGAAGTCGAGCAGCCTGCGGATGATCGTTGCGCAGCGCTTGGTCTCCCTGATCACCAGGTCCATGTCTTCGGCGTCCGGACTGCCGTCGGGGAGCTTCTTGCGCAGCAGCGAGGTGAAGGTCAGCACGCCGGTGAGCGGGTTGTTCAGTTCGTGGGCAATTCCCGACGCCAGCAACCCGACCGAGGCGAGTTTTTCGGTGCGCACCGCCTCGGCCTGCGCCACGTGGAGTTCGCGGGTGCGCTCCTCGACCTTGATTTCCAGGGTATGGGCCCAGTCACGCAGCGCCTCGCGCGAATCGCGCAAGGCTCCGGTCATGGCGTTGAAGGAACCCGCCAGCCGGCCGAATTCATCGCCGCTGCGCACTGGAATCTTCAGGTCGAGATCGCCCGCGGCGATCATGTGCGCGCCGCGTTCGAGGTCGAGCAGCGGCACCTGGACCAGTCGGTTGACCACGAAGCCGAAGATCGGCGCCGCGACCAGAATGAATGCCAACGACAGTCCCGCGATCGTCAGCGCGGTGGAACGCATCGCGGCGTCGACACCCTCGAGACGGTAGACGATGTCGAGCACCCCGAGCACCGTGGTGGACTTGTCGTGCGCGTGGCAATTGGCCTGGCAAGTCGGATCGTTGTGGATCACGCTCATGGCGCCGAACAGCCGTCCGCCTTCCGGGCGCGGATAAATGCGTGACCGGCCCCCCAGCGGGACCTGTTCCAGCGGTCTCTCGCTGGCATGGCAGGAGACGCAGGCATCGGAGCGGCGGTCGACCAGGCGGCCGATTTCCGTGGTGAGCGACGAGTACATGATGCGGCCGCTCTTGCTGATTATCCTGACCTTCTCGATATCGCTCTGGCGGCCGACATCCTGGAGAATGCTGTGAACGTAGGTGGGTTCGTTCTGCAGCATCGCGAAGCGGGTGCTCTTGGTAATTACCTCCGAGAGCTGATTGACGTGATTTTCCGCTGCCTGCAGAAGCTGTTTATGCTGGTGAAGGACGTTGGTCACGGCGAACGCGATCATCACCCCGATCAGAACGAGCGCGAGCGCAACGCTGACCTTGAACTGGAGCGTCCGGGGAAACAGCGGGGGTCTGATCTTCTTGGTTAGCAAGGTGGTAGCAGGACTAATCTTAATGTTAAGCGAAATTCATTCAACGCTCATTGTAGCCCCTCAAAAGCTGTGTTAGGACTGTTCGACTTTGTTTGTATAAAAAAAATATTGGACGATGCCTTAACAAGTTGTTGAAAAACAACAATGTTTGACGGGTTCGGCAGCAATTCACCACTGCTCCCGCACGGCGCTACTTGATGTTCGTACTAATTGCCTTCCGCAGAAATTAAGAAAACTCTCGCCAAGCGCCGGACGGTGCTATCATCACTTAACCGTAAATTAGAAGACCATTGAGTAGTCTGGTCGTTGCTTGTGTTCACTTGGAGATCGCTCGATGAGGAAGGTCTTGGTCGTCGACGTCAGGCTGGCGAAGGTATTTCCGGCATTAGGTAAATGGTCGTTGGTGACGCTGATGGCCACGTTCCTGGCCTCGGGGTTTGCTGCCACCGTCAAGCAACCTGATCAGGTTCCGCCGCTGCCGTTCGCTGCTCAGGTGTGCCTGCAATGTCATGAACTCGAACAGGTCGGGAAGTTTGTCGCCGACGGCAGGCCGCTGGTCAGACATTCGCAGGCCGCCGATCTTGAGGGCTCGGTGCACGTCGACCTCGACTGCACCGACTGCCACGCTGACCGCGAATTGCTGCCGCCAGCGGGCGCCGACCGCAAGTCGAAGGAGGCGCGGGAGTTCGCGATTGCGATGTCGGAAAATTGTCGCGATTGCCACAAGCAGGAGGCCAAGAAGGGCGACGGCAGCGTTCACGCGTCCCGTTTGCGCGCCGGCCAGTTCCTGGCTCCAGTGTGCTCTGACTGCCACACCGCCCACTCGGTCAATCGCAAGGTGGTCGAGGGTGACGCCTGCCTGGCGTGCCACAAGGAAGCGCTGGGGCTGCACTCCAAGTGGTTGCCGAACACCGGGCGCCATCTCGAAGCGGTGGCCTGTGCCGTATGCCATGCGCCGGCGGGCAAGCCGATGGTGGTGCTGGCACTGGTCGACCATGGCACCCGCAGGCAGGTTGCCCAGGGTCCGGGCGCCCAGGACTTCGGCGCCCAATTGGCCAAGGCCGACGCAGGCGGCGATGGCCTCGATCCGGTCGAATTGCGCACTCTGCTCGCACTGGTCAACGCCGACGCGAAGCTGCCGCGAGTGGGCCTGCGTGGTCGCATGGAACTGGTGGTGCCGTCCGACGAACATGGCCTGGCCGACACTTCCAAGGCGTTGAGGGAATGCGTGAGTTGCCACGTTTCACGTGCCGATGCCTTCCAGCGGGTGGCGCTCTCATATATCGACGCCGATGGCAAGCGGGTGCGCTACCCGGCCCAGCGCGAGGTTCTGACCTCGATCTACTCGATCGATTCCTTGCGCGAGTTCTACGTCGTGGGCGGGACCCGCATCGAACTGCTCGACCTGGTGCTGCTGATGGCGGTGATCGGCGGAATCGCCATGCCGATAGGTCACCAGCTGATCAAACGGCTGGTAGTCAGCCAGGGCACGACGGGCCAATCGTCTGACGACGATCTACCTAAACAGCAGTGAGCAGGGGAGAGAACAGATGACCAAAATCTATGTCCATCCGCTCCCGGTCAGGTTGTGGCACGGGGTCAACGCATCGGGCTTCGTGCTGATGATTCTTACCGGATTCCAGCTGCGTTTTGCCGGAACCCTGAAGCTGCTGTCTTTCCAGACGACGGTAAACCTCCACAACTGGGTTGGATTCGTGCTGATCGCCAACTTCTTCGTCTGGTTCCTCTTCTACCTGTTTTCGGATCGGGTCCGGTCCTATCACCCCGACCTCAGCCCGCGGCGGCAATACGCGCGCACCTTCCGCCAGATGCAGTACTACGGCTACGGGATCTTCAAGGGCCAGCCCAACCCGCACAAGCTGAGCATCTACGACAAGTTCAATCCCTTGCAGAGCATGCTCTACCAGATCGTCATGCTGCTGGCGGTGCCGCTGGTGGCAGTCACCGGCCTGCTGCTGTGGGACTCCGAACTATTCGCGCCGATCTTCGCTTTCTTCGGTGGGACCAGGGTGGTCGGAACGGTTCACGTGCTGCTATTCATCTTCTTCTGTTTCTTCATCTTCATGCACGTCTACCTGGGCAGTCTCGGCCATACCGTGACGGCGCACTACAAGGCGATGTTCCTGACCGGCTACGAGGACGTCCACGAGGACACCCACGACGACAGTTCTGCCGGCAAGAGCTAGGGCTGCTGACGCCCCGGCGGGCGTTCCGTGAGAAGATCGCATCCGGGGTCGCGCAGTGAGGCGGCTCCGGGGAGCCGGAGCGCGAGGGCGCATCCGGTGCGATTGACGCACGCCGAGGCTGGACCCCGGCAAAGGGCAGTGGCATGGGCCGCGACACCGGAAATGAACGCTTCGACACCCAGAGCATGGCGCTCTTTTGCGACTTCGAGAACGTCGCGCTAGGCGTCGAGGAATCGAAATACCAGAAGTTCGACATCGACAAGGTGCTCGAACGCCTGCTGCTCAAGGGCAGCATCGTGGTCAAGAAGGCTTACTGCGATTGGGAGCGCTATCGGGCGTTCAAGGCGCAGATGCACCAGGCGTCGTTCGAGCTGATCGAGATTCCCCACGTGCGCATGTCGGGCAAGAACTCGGCTGACATCCGCATGGTCGTTGACGCGCTCGACCTGTGCTACACCAAGGCCCACGTCGACACTTTCGTGATCATCAGCGGCGATTCCGACTTCTCTCCGCTGGTCAGCAAGCTGCGCGAGAACAACAAGACCGTGATTGGGGTGGGGGTCAAGAACTCGACCTCCGATCTGCTGACCGCGAATTGTGACGAATTCATCTTCTACGACGATCTCGTGCGGGAAGAGCCGCCCGCGCGCTCGCGGACGCGCAAGCCGGCGGCCAAGCGCGCGACCGCCAAGACCACCAAGGGCGCCGAGGGCGCCGAGGGCGCCAAGGGCGTCAAGGGTGCCAAGGCGGTTGTGCCCGAGGCCGAGGCCGAAGCCGAGGCCGACGCCGACGACAAGACGCAGGAGGCGATCGACCTGGTGGTGTCGACCATCGAGGCGATCGCCGAAGAGCGCGGCGAAGACGAGAAGATCTGGGGGTCGATGGTCAAACAGACTCTCAAACGGCGCAAGCCCGGTTTCAACGAGACCTACTACGGATTCCGCACCTTCAATCGCCTGCTCGAGCTGGCCCGTGACCGCGGACTGATAGCTCTCGATCAGGATGACAAGTCCGGCGGGTACATCGTGCGCGGAATCGCCGGCGACGCGCCCTGACGAGCCGGCAATGAACCCGCGCGATCCTGCGCTCACGGTGGTGGTCGGTGAAGTCGAGTTCACCGCGATCCGGGCGCAGGGTGCCGGCGGCCAGAACGTCAATAAGGTCTCGAGCGCGCTGCAACTGCGCTACGGCATCCCTGCCTCGTCGCTGCCCGACGGCGTCAAGGAGCGCTTGCGCGCCTTGGCAGATCGCCGGATTACCGCCGAGGGCGTGGTGGTGCTCAAGGCCCAGCGCTATCGGACCCAGGAGCGCAATCGGGCCGACGCGCTGGAACGCTTGCAGAGGCTGATCGATAGCGTCGCGGCCGAACCGGTGGTGCGCAGGCCCACCAGGCCAACGCGAGCATCACAGCGCAGGCGCCTCGAGGACAAGACCCGTCACGCCAGGATCAAGGCCTCGCGCGGTACCGTCAGCGAGTAGCGCCGCCGGGCAGTGTCACTGGGCGCTGGCTATCCGGTTGCGTCCCTCGTTCTTGGCGCGGTAGAGCGCCCCATCGGCGGCGGCAAGCAGTTTTGCGGCCGCCTTCCCGGGGATGGGGGTAATCGCTGCCACTCCGATGCTGACTGACACGAAATGGTGGGCTGAGCCGGCATGGGGAATTTGCAGGTCGAATATCGCCTGGCACATCGCCTGGGCAACGTCGTCGGCGCCGGCGAGATCGGTGTCGATCAGCAATACCGCCAGTTCTTCACCGCCATAGCGGGCCGCCAGGTCGGTGGGGCGGCGCAGGCAGGAGGATATTGCGCCGGCAACGGCTTTCAGGCAATCGTCCCCGGCGAGATGGCCGTAGGTATCATTGAATTGCTTGAATTTATCAATGTCGATCAGCAATAGCGCCACCGGATACTCGCTGCGGATTGCCCGCTGCCATTCCGAAACAAGCATCAGGTCGAAATGACTGCGGTTGGCAATGCCCAGCAATCCATCAGTTTGCGCGAGGATGGTCAAGCGCTGGTTGGCGACGCGCAATTGGTCGTTGATTAGATCAAGCTCGGCGGTTCGCGTCGCGACCCGCTGTTCCAGTCGCTGATTGGCGGTCACCAGGCTGCCGTTGAGGCCGGTCACCACCTGATAGAGGTTGGCAATTGCGGCGAGCAGCGATTTGGTGCTGCGGTTAGCCTCGTCGGTTTCCGAGAGATAAGCATGTTCGGCTGATTCACCGCTGGCGATCCTGTGGATCTGCCGGGCCATGATCTGGTCCATGCCGAGAATGTGGTGCCCCAGCCAGGCAATCAGAAAATCGACGATCGTCTGCGGTCGGTCGACGAGCGTGTGGCGGATGCTGGAAAGCGTTTCGACCTGAGCCACGAAATCGTCATGCGCCTGGAGGTGAGCTTCGATGTGGGTCGGCCACACCTTGGCTGCGCACATCAATCTGCTTTCTTCCGCGAAGTGATAACGGGTGTATTCAACCAAGTCCGCGAAAAGCTTGTCGACAGTGCCGGTATCATGCCAGGTGCCCCTGGTAATTTCGGCACTGAGATTGTTGAATAGGTTTACCAGCGAGTGATGCTGATCGTCGACCGATTCAATGCCGGTGATGAAATTGCTGTCCCAGACAAAGATGCTAGGCGGTTGGTTCAATTGCAATCCCTAGGAATTGGAAGAAATATAGTACTATATCCTCGTTTATTAACCTCCGGAGATGAGTATGGAACTTGGTTCGATGACCGCTGAACAGTTGCGCAAGCTGCAGGTTGATGCTGCAGAAGAGCTCAAGAAACGAGAAAAAGCCGAGAAACGCAATGCCCTCAAGGCAATTCGCGAATTGGCCGAAACACGCGGGTTTTCGCTCGATGAACTGCTCGAAAACAAACCGGCGCGGGCCCAGCGTACCAAGGGCGTGGCCAAGTATCGTAATCCAGCTGACGCGAGCCAGACCTGGACCGGGCGTGGGCGCAAGCCGCAGTGGGTGCTTGATTGGCTGGGAGCTGGCAAGTCCATCGACAAGCTGGCGATCTAGCTCAGGCTGGCGGCGCTGCTATTGCAGCGCCCGCCACGAGTTGCAGGGCGAGCGATTCGGCGACGCGAATGCCGTCGATCGCGGCTGACATGATCCCGCCCGCCTGGCCGGCGCCCTCGCCGGCGGGGAACAAGCCTGCGGTGCTGACACTTTCGCAGTTCTGGTCACGGGGGATGCGCACTGGAGAAGAAGTGCGGGTCTCAACCCCGGTCAGCACCGCATCGGCCATGCTGAAACCGGGCAGCGAACGCTCGAACGCCGTGATTGCCTCGCGAATCGCGACCACCGCGTAATCCGGCAGGCAGCCGGCGAGGTCGCAGGGCTTAACACCAGGCAGGTACGAGGGCACGATCTTGCCCAGCGATTGTGAAGGTCGTCCGGCGAGGAAATCACCGACCCGCTGCACCGGCGCACAGTAGTCGCTGCCGCCGAGTTCAAAGGCGCGTCGCTCCCAGCGGCGCTGAAAGTCGATCCCGGCGAGCGCATCGCCAGGAAAATCATCGGGAGTTATTCCGACCACCAGCGCGGCATTGGCATTGCGTTCTGCGCGCGAATACTGACTCATGCCGTTGGTGACCACACCGCCGTCTTCTGATGCCGCAGCTACCACCTGCCCGCCAGGGCACATGCAGAAACTGTAGACGCTGCGGCCATTGCTGCAGTGATGGACCAGGCGGTAATCGGCGGCGCCAAGCAGCGGATGCCCCGCGCTGGGGCCAAAGCGGGCCTGGTCGATCATTGCCTGCGGGTGCTCGATGCGCAAGCCGATCGAAAATGCCTTGGCTTCCAGGCGCACGCCGCGTTCGGCCAGCAAGGCAAAAGTGTCGCGCGCGCTGTGGCCGATCGCCAGGACCACGTGGTCGCTGCGGATGACTTCGCCATTGTCCAGGGTCACCCCGCGGAGGTGGCTGCGGGTCGCGCCCGCTGCCGGAGGCTCGATGATGAGATCGGTGACCCGGCTGGCGAAGCGGAACTCGCCGCCCAGCGCCTCGATCTGCGCCCGCATGCTCTCGACCATCTTGACCAGTCGAAAGGTGCCGATATGCGGCTTGCTCACATAGAGGATTTCTTCCGGCGCCCCCGCCGCCACAAATTCGGCCAGCACCTTGGCGCCGTAGTGCTTGGGATCGCGGATCTGGGTCCAGAGCTTGCCGTCGGAGAAAGTACCGGCGCCACCCTCGCCGAACTGGACATTGGACTCGGTCTGGAGCTCGCCGCGCCGCCAGAAGCCCCAGGTGTCCTGCGTGCGCTCGCGCACCGCCCGGCCGCGCTCGAGGACGATTGGCGCCAGGCCCATCTGGGCCAGCACCAGCGCGGCCAGGAAGCCGCAGGGCCCGGCGCCGATTATCAAGGGGCGGGAAGCGCCCGCCGGCAGCCGGCTCTCGCCCGGCGTGACTCGCGGCAACACGAAGCGGTAGTTCTCGTCGGGCGTGAGCGAGACGTTGCGATCGCCCGCCATGAGCGCCAGCGCCGCGGCGTCATCGCGCGTGGTGACGTCAATCGTGTAGGTCAGCATGATCGCGTGGCGCTTGCGGGCGTCATAGCCGCGGCGCGTGATGCGCCACTGCCCGAGCTCATCGGCCGCAATGCCGAGGCGTTTCGCCAGCGCGGCCGGCAGAGCTTCTGGCGGGTGCTCCAACGCCAGCCTGAGGTCGGTGATCCTGATCATGTGCGAAGGGTAGCTTACCTGTCCAATAAGTTCGGAAATAGCAGGCCAACCTATAATTAACGGCGAGTTAGGCGGGGCGCCGGCAATATGAGGGACCGGCGATCGTTTTACGGCATTTTCGTCCGGCGTGCGCGCCGCTTGTGGGTTCGTCCTCCGCGAAGCGACTGGTCGCGGAAGAATCAGACATCAGGAACGAAGGTGATCAAGGTATATCGAGGCACAGCAATTGTGAAGACGGTGGCCAGATGAATGCGCCACTCCCACTCAACCAACCGGTAAACGGCGCCGACACCCTCCCGCCCGGGAGCACGTCTGGCAAGTTCTTCGAAGTCCGTTTCGAATCGATCGGCGGTCTTGGTGCCCACGCCGCGGGCCATGTGCTGGCCACGGCGGCAGTGCTGCACATGGGCATGAACGGCGCCCACTTCTCGTCCTACGGTTCGGAGAAGAAGGGCTCGGTGG
>JAGXFG010000093.1 GCA_024637395.1 Burkholderiaceae bacterium
CATGATGATCAACGGCCCGCTGTTCGTGCGGCACATGACCAACCTCGCCAATATGACCAAGCAGGGGCTGTTCGTCTACAAGGGTCGCGGCAACAAGGCTGACGCCACGTTCCCGTCGGGTGAGTGCGCGATGACCACCGCCTCATCGGGGCTGCGTGGCAACGTCGTGAAGAACGCCAAATTCGACTACGGGATTTCGACCCTGCTCTACTATCCGGACGTCCCGGGTGCGCCGCAGAACAGCGTGATCGGTGGCGCCAGCCTGTGGGTGATGTCGGGCAAACCGGCCGATCATTACAAGGCAGTGGCCGAGTTCTTCAAGTATCTCTCCAAGCCTGAAGTGGCCGCTGCGAGTCACCAACGCACCGGCTACCTGCCGATTACCAAGGCGGCGTTCGCGTTGACCGACAAGAGCGGCTTCTACAAGGATAATCCGGGCGCCGACGTTTCGGTGACCCAGATGATCCGCAAGGTGACCGACAAGTCGCGCGGGATCCGGCTCGGCAATTTCGTGCAGATCCGCACCATCGTCGACGAGGAAGTCGAAAACATCCTCGGCGGCAAGGTCGGCGTCAAGGAAGGTCTCGACACTGCGGTCAAGCGCGGCAACCAGCTGCTCGAGCGCTTCGAAAAGGCCAACAAAGGCTGACCGGGTGAATTCACCCGAGTGACATGACGGGGGCGGGCGCTGCGAGGCGCCCGCCACGTTTTTTGCCCGATCCAATCTTTGCAAGACAATCATCGTGTCCGTCGAAAAGCGCGTCCTGTTCCGGTCCAACTGGTTGCCCTGGGTGCTGATTGCCCCCCAGGTGGCGGTGATTACAATTTTCTTCTTCTGGCCCGCCGGGCAGGCACTGGTCCAGTCGTTGCAGCGCCAGGACATTTTCGGGACCTCGACCGAGTGGGTCGGACTGGAGAATTTCCAGCGACTGTTCAGCGACCCCTACTATTGGGACTCGTTCCGGACGACCGCGGTCTTCTCGGTCCTGGTGGCCGGCCTGGGGATCACGCTTTCCCTGTTGCTGGCGGTAATGGCCGATCGCGTGATTCGCGGCGCCACCTTCTACAAATTGCTGCTGATCTGGCCCTATGCGGTCGCCCCGGCGGTGGCCGGCGTCCTTTGGCTGTTCATGTTCGCCCCCAGCGTCGGCGTGGTGGCGTGGTGGCTGCGTGCCAGTGGCTTCCACTGGAACCACATGCTCAATGGCAAAGACGCGATGGCGTTGATCGTGATGGCCGCGGTGTGGAAGAACATCTCCTATAACTTCCTGTTCTTCCTGGCCGGCCTGCAGTCGATTCCCAAGTCGCTGATCGAGGCGGCGGCGATCGATGGCGCCGGACCATGGCGCCGCTTCTGGACGATCATCTTCCCCTTGCTCTCGCCGGTGGCCTTCTTCCTGCTGGTGATGAACGTCGTCTACGCATTCTTCGATACCTTTGCGATCGTCGATGCGGCCACCGAGGGCGGACCCGGCAAGGCCACCTCGATCCTGGTCTACCGGCTCTACTACGATGGCTTCAAGGCGATGGACATGGGCAGTTCGGCAGCGCAGTCGGTGGTGCTGATGGCCATCGTCGTCGTGCTCACTGTGGTGCAGTTCCGCTACATCGAGCGCAAGGTCAATTACTGAGGTAGCACGATGGTTGAACGTCGCCCCTGGACTACCGCGCTCTCGCATCTGGTGCTGCTGATCGGCATCGCGATCGTGGCCTTTCCGGTCTACCTGACTTTCGTCGCCTCGACGCACGAAAGATCCGAAATCGTCCAGGCCCCGATGTCGCTGCTGCCGGGCGATCAGGTGGTGCAGAACTACCAGACCGCGCTCATGGGCACCGGGGGCGGGCCGGGATCGAAGGCGCCGGTCGGGCGCATGATGTTCGTCAGTATGGTAATGGCGCTGACCATCTCGATCGGCAAGATCGCCATCTCGCTGCTCTCGGCGTTCGCGATCGTGTATTTCCGTTTTCGCTTCAAGATGTTCATCTTCTGGGCAATCTTCGTGACCCTGATGCTGCCGGTGGAGGTCCGGATCGGTCCGACCTACCAGGTGGTCTCCGACCTCGGAATGCTCAACAGTTTTGCGGGCCTGACGATTCCCTTGATCGCCTCGGCGACCGCGACGTTCCTTTTTCGCCAGTTCTTCATGACCGTGCCTGACGAGTTGGTCGAGGCCGCCCGCGTCGACGGCGCCGGGCCGATGCGCTTTTTCAAGGACATCCTGATCCCGATGTCATCGACCTCGATCGCCGCGCTGTTCGTTATCCAGTTCATCTACGGCTGGAACCAGTATTTGTGGCCACTGCTGATCACGACCGACGAGAAGATGTATCCGGTGGTGGTCGGAATCCAGCACATGATCGCCGGGGGTGACGCCGCCAATGAGTGGAATCTGGTGATGGCCACTGCCATGTTGGCGATGATTCCGCCGGCGCTGGTGGTGCTCTCGATGCAGCGCTGGTTCGTCAAGGGTCTGGTCGATGCCGAGAAATAGCCCCCCAGGGCACGACTCGGCATAACGTTATTTCCAAGGATAGGCATGGCTTCGATTTCAATTCGCAATGTCTCCAAGGTCTATGGCTACGGGGCGCACGCCAACAAGGTGATTCACGGCGTCAGTGCCGAGGTTGCCCACGGCGAATTCATCGTCATCGTTGGCCCCTCGGGTTGTGGCAAGAGCACGCTGCTGCGAATGGTTGCGGGACTGGAAGAGATCACCGAGGGTGAGATCGCGATTGGGTCGCGCGTGGTCAACAACATCGAACCGGCGCAGCGCGACATTGCGATGGTGTTCCAGAACTACGCGCTCTACCCGCATATGAGCGTCTACCAGAACATGGCCTACGGCCTCAAGATTGCCAAGGTTCCTAAGGACGAGATCGAGCGCCGGGTGCAAAAGGCCGCGGCGATTCTCGAGATTGGCCCCTTTCTCAAGCGCACTCCGCGCCAGCTCTCCGGTGGCCAGCGCCAGCGCGTGGCGATGGGGCGCGCCATCGTGCGCCAGCCCGAGGTTTACCTCTTCGACGAGCCACTGTCGAACCTCGACGCGAAGCTGCGCGCGCAGACTCGCATCGAGCTCCAGAAGCTCCACGCCGAGCTCGGCACGACCTCGCTGTTTGTCACCCATGACCAGGTCGAAGCGATGACGCTCGCCGAGCGCATGCTGGTCATGAATGAGGGGCGCATGGAGCAGTTCGGCACCCCGGAAGATGTCTATCGCAACCCGGCCACGACTTTCGTGGCGAGTTTCATCGGCTCGCCGCCGATGAATCTCATCACCGGCGAGACCGACGGCACGAAATTCACCGCTGGTGGCCAGGAACTGGTGTTGCCCGCCGAGGTTGGGTATCGGGGGGAGGTGATCTTCGGTCTGCGCCCGGAACACGCCGATATGGTCACCGACGGCTCCACCGGCTGGCCGCTCAAGGTCGAGGTCATCGAAATGCTCGGTGCCGAGCGGCTCATCTATGGGCGCCTGTGCGGCCAGTTGTTCATCGTGCGCGTGGAGGAGACCGTGAGTCCACCGCGCGTCGGCGATACGGTGATGCTGCGGGCCGAGCCGAAATGGTTGCACTGGTTCGACGCCAAGACCACGAAGCGTGTCGGGAAATGAACCCCTGGCCCTATCCGGCGCGCGTCGCCCATCGCGGGGCCGGCAAGCTCGCCCCGGAAAACACCCTCGCGGCGCTCCGACGGGGCGCCGAGTTTGACTATCGGATGTTCGAATTCGACGTCAAGCTGAGCGCCGATAACGCCCTGGTGCTGATGCACGACCCGTTGCTCAATCGCACCACCAACGCCAGTGGGCGCCTGGCAGCCGCGACCCTGGCCGATCTGGCACGGATTGACGCCGGCAGCTGGCACTCGGCGCGTTATGCCGGCGAGAGCGTGCCCACCCTCGAGCGCGTGGCCGCCTGGTTGCGGGCCAACGATTACCTCGCGAACATCGAGATCAAGCCCTGTCCGGGACGCGAGGCGCAGACTGCTGCGGCGGTGGCTATCGAGGTCCGCCATCTCTGGCGGGACGCACCAGCGCTGCCGTTGTTGTCCTCGTTCTCGGTAACAGCGCTCGAGGAGGTGCGCGCCCATGCCCCGGAACTGCCGCGGGCGCTGCTCTTTCACGTGCTGCCCGAAGACTGGCTCGAGCAATGCCTGGCGCTGGGGTGCGTGGCGCTCGACACCCACTATGCGACGCTCTCGCCAGAGATCATTGCTCGTGCCCACGAGGCCGGATTGCGGGTGGTGGCCTACACGGTCAACGACCCGGAGCGCGCCGAAGAACTGTTCGGCTGGGGCCTGGACATGCTGATCACCGACGCCCTCGACCTGATCAAGCCCTGATCGGGGTGGTCGGCGTCAGTCGCTCGCCCAGTTGCGCGAACGCTCCAGCGCCAGGTGCCAGAGGGCCGTGCGGGTCGCCGCCTCGTCGGGCGATATCGCCGGTTCGAAACAGCGCTCGACCTGCCAGTTGGCGCTGAGTTCGGCAGTGTCCCTCCAGTAACCAACCGCCAGGCCAGCCAGGTAGGCGGCGCCCAGCGCAGTGGTCTCGGTAATCTTCGGCCTGACCACCGGCACGCCGAGCAGATCGGCCTGGGTCTGCATCAGCAGGTTGTTGGCGGTGGCGCCGCCGTCGACCCTCAGCTCGAGCAATGGCCGCCCCGAATCGGCCTGCATGGCGCCGAGCAGGTCGGCGCTCTGCAAGGCGATGGCGTCGAGCGCCGCGCGGGCGATCTCGGCCCGTCCCGAACCACGGGTCAGCCCGAGGATCGTGCCGCGGGCATAGGGGTCCCAGTGGGGGCTGCCCAGGCCGGTGAACGCCGGCACCAGCACCACGCCGCCGCTGTCGGGAACGCTGGCCGCGAGCGCCTCGATGTCAGAGGCATGGGAAATGATGCCCAGAGCGTCACGCAGCCATTGCACCACCGCGCCACCGACGAAGACGCTGCCTTCGAGCGCGTAGCGGCTCGTCTGCGTCTGCCAGCCGACGGTCGACAGCAGCCGGTTGGGTGAGGCCACCGGCCGGTCTCCGACATTCATCAGCAGGAAGCAGCCAGTGCCATAGGTGTTCTTGGCCATTCCCGGTTCAAAGCACGCCTGGCCAAAGAGCGCGGCCTGTTGGTCGCCGGCCAACCCGGCGAGCGGAACCGTCTGGCCGTCGAGCTGCACTTCACCGCAAATTCCCGACGAGGGGACGATCCGCGGCAGGCAGGGCGGCGGAATACGCAGCAGTTCCAGCATGCGCTCGTCCCACTGCAGGGTGTGCAGGTTCAGCAGCATGGTGCGGCTGGCGTTGCTCGGGTCGGTGACATGCAGGCGCCCGTCGCTCAACTGCCACGCGAGCCAGGTCTCGATGGTCCCGAAGGCCAGTTCGCCAAGCTCGGCGCGCGTGCGCGCGCCAGGGATGTTGTCGAGCAGCCACGCCAGCTTGGTGCCCGAGAAATAGGGGTCCAGGACCAGCCCGGTACGCTCGGTGACGAGGGCCTCGTGGCCCGCTTCCTTCAGGCGGGCGCAGACCTCGGCGGTGCGCCGGTCCTGCCAGACGATGGCAGGGGCCAGCGGGACGCCGCTGGCGCGGTCCCAGAGCACCGTGGTCTCGCGCTGGTTTGCGATCCCCAGTGCGGCGATCTCCGAGGCCTTGGCGCCGGCCTTCGCGAGCACCGCGTCGATCGTGGCGCGCTGCGTCTGCCAGATCTCGGTCGCGTCGTGCTCGACCCAACCGGGCTGCGGGAAATGCTGGGTGAATTCACGCTGCGCCACCGCCGCTATCGCGCCCCGGTGATCGAACAGGATCGAGCGGGAGCTGGTGGTTCCCTGGTCGAGAGCGAGAACGAAGCGGCGCATCACAGGCAAGTCCTTAGTGGTTTTCCCGTAAGATTACAATTCGCAATCCCAATCATATTGTGCGACCAAAGGATAAAGGTGATTTTGCAGGTCGATCTGCTGGTAGTAGGCGGTGGCATCAACGGGGTCGGTATCGCGCGCGATGCCGCCGGCCGCGGGATCAAAGTGTTGCTGTGCGAGAAGGACGACCTCGCAGCGCACACCTCGTCGGCGAGCACCAAGCTGATTCACGGCGGCTTGCGCTACCTCGAACACTACGCCTTCAGGCTGGTGCGCAAGGCCCTGCTGGAGCGCGAAGTGCTGCTGCGGCTGGCACCGCACATCGCGCGACCGCTGCGTTTCGTGGTGCCGCACGACGCCAGCCTGCGGCCGATGTGGATGATCCGCGCGGGCTTGTTCATGTATGACCATCTGGCGCGGCGCGATCGGCTCAAGGCCTCCGAGGCGCTGGACCTGCGGGTTCACGAGACGGGAATCCCGCTAAAGCGCGACTACCGTGCCGGCTTCGCGTATTCCGATCTGTGGGTCGAGGACGCCCGGCTGGTAGTGCTCAACGTAATCGATGCTGCCGAGCGGGGCGCGACGATAATGACCCGCACCCGCTGCGAGAGTCTTGAGCGCGGCGCCGAGAGCTGGCAGGCGCGGCTGGTGGGCGACGATGGTGCCGTCACCGAGGTCAGTGCCAAGGTGGTCGTCAATGCTGCGGGTCCGTGGGTCTCCAGCTTTCTCGAACGTTCCACGCCGGTGCGCTCGAAGCGCGCGGTGCGCCTGATCAAGGGCAGCCACATCGTGGTACCCAAGCTCTACGACCATGCCTACGCCTACCTGTTCCAGAACCCCGACGGCCGGATCATCTTCACCATCCCCTTCGAGGACGATTTCACGCTGATCGGAACAACCGACCTCGAGTACCTGGGAGACCCCCAGACGATCGAGATCGACCAGGCCGAGATCGAGTATCTGTGCGCGATGGCCAACCGCTTCCTGGCCGGATCGATCATGCCGGAAGACGTGGTCTGGAGCTACGCCGGGGTGCGCCCTCTGCTCGAGGACGAATCGAGCGACGCTTCCGCCGTGACGCGCGATTACACCCTCGATCTGGACGACAGCCAGGCACCGATACTGAGTGTCTTCGGCGGCAAGCTCACCACCTTTCGCAAGCTCGGGGAAGAAGCGTTGACCATCATCGCTCCGCTGCTGGGCAAATCGCCGCGGCCCTGGACAGCGACCGCGCCACTGCCTGGCGGCGACCTGCCCGACGGCGATCTCGAGGGCTTCCGTGCGCAGTTCGCCAAGCGCTTCCCCTGGGTTCCGGTCGCCATCGGGAGGCGCTGGTGCGGCAGTTACGGCACCCGGGTGAGCAAGTTGATCGGGGCCGCGGGGTCGCTCCCGGACCTTGGGGAGGAACTGCTCCCGGGGCTATATGCGCTCGAAATCGACTACCTGATCGAACACGAATGGGCGCGCACCGCGGAGGACATCCTGTGGCGTCGCACCTGGCTCGGATTGCACCTGCCCAGGGAGGCCCAGGCCACGCTGGCGGGCTGGCTGGAGCGTGAACGACCTATAATGGTCGGCAGGTAGTTGCGAGGTGTTGGATCGCAGCCCTCGAGCCCGAGGGCTAACGGGCGATTCTAATTGTTTCGGGGTGTCTCATGGCAATCGATCGCGTTGAACTGGATGAACTGGTCACCAAGCTGCGTCGGCGCGCTGCGCGCCTGCATGAAGAGGTCGCTGGCAAGCAGCACGGCGCGGTGGCCCTGGAGTCGCCGGGGATCGACAGGGAGCGCGACAACGACGACATGTCGTTCGTCATCAGCGAGGCCGAGGTCGAAACCGGCGAGGCGGAACGCGACGAAGTCGAGATCGCCGCCATCGAACGGACGCTGCAACGCATCGAGGATGGCAACTACGGTACTTGCGTTCAGTGCGGGGTGGATATTCCTCCCGCGCGGATGAAGGCTCAGCCGCTGGCGGTGCGCTGTGTCCCGTGCCAGAACGCCCGGGAGAAGGTCAGGCAACGGCGCTGATGTCAGGCGCGGCCCAGGCCGCGCGCTGGCCCTGGGGTTCAGCCGAAGAGTCCGTGAAGAAACCACCCCTGTCGGCCGGCGGGGTCGGGAAGGCGCTCCTGGAAAATCCACAGCAGGCGATGGTCGCTATCTTCGGCGATGAAATAATCGCGCTGGACGCCGTGATGCTGGTCCCACCACCCGGCTTCGATGCGCTCAGGCCCGGCCAGCAGCGCCAGCGGCGAGCCATGGAAGGGGCGTTGGCCGCGTTCACCGAGCGCGATCGGCTGCGGTAGCAGCCAGAGCGGGCGCGGCTGAGCGGGGGCGACGGTGGCGGCATCAGCCGGCGTCGTCAGCGCCGGCGCGACTGCCAAGCGCGGGGTGCCGGGGCTGCTGGCGGAGAGACGCCCGACTCCGGTGATCACCTCGCTCCAGTAGGCACGTTCCGGCCGGTGTTCGTCGGCCAGGTGGAAGTGCCGAACCCGGTCGCTGCCCAGCCGGGCCTGCAGCCGTTCGATCAGTCGGGCCAGGTCCTCGGCCGCGTTGCTGGCGCCCTGGAACAGGTCACGGTTATCGGCGGCCATGCCGAATACCTCGCCGCTATGCAGTTGCAGCGCATGAACCGGGGCCGCCAGCCTGGTGACAGCGAGATGTTCGCGCAGCAGCGTGCCAAGGCGCTGGGTGTCGCGGCTTGGTTCGGTCAGCCTGACCACAACGGCGGTAGCGGGCAGGTCATCGTGCTCGCACCATAGTTCGAACTGGCGCACCGCGCTCTGGCGTGCGGCGAGCCAGCCGGACAGTTGCAGCAGCAAGCGGTTACCCGCGAAAAGCAGCATCGCGGCGTTGTCGATTGCGCCCAGCAACTCCAGTCGCGCGCTGAAGGTGGCGGGCAGTGCGAACCAGTCGCGCGGCTCGGGCACTGCGCCCAGGGCCCGATCGAGTTCAAGCAGTACTTCCTTGCCGAAGCGGCGCGCGATCCCGGCTCGGGGCAGAGCCAGCAACGAGCCAATCGTGCGCACCCCGATGGTTTCGAGCGCTGTGCGCTGCGCTCGTGCGCTGCCGAGCAGTTCGAGCGGCAAGGGCGCGAGCAGGGCGCGCAATTGCTCTGGTTGGTCGCAACCCATGCCATCGCGGTGGCGTGCCAGCAGCCAGGCTCCGCCCGGGGTCGGAGCGTAAGCCGCTTGTACGGTGAAGCCCAACGCGCGGATCCCGGCGCAAACCTGCGCGAGCAGCGCTGCGCGCCCCCCGAAGAGTCGCAGGCTCGGTTCAACCTCGAGCAGCAGACCGGCGGCAGAATCTATTGGTGAGGAGCCGCGGGTGGTTTTGGTTGCGCGGGAAGGGTCTTGGTGCAGGCTCACTGCCGGGGTGAACTGGAGCGTCCAGCCGGCGATTCCTGCGAGCGCATCGTGTTCACGCGGGAGATCGCGGGTGCGCAGGACCAGTTCCGGGGCGAGAGCCAAAGCGCCAGCCCGGGAGATGCCCGGCAGCACTCCCCGGACCTGCGCCGGGAGGTTCGCCGCCAGCACGTGGGTGCGATTGCAGATTGCCAGCGCCGGCAACTCGCCGGGCCCGGAGCCGCGGTCCTTGCCAGGACCTGGCGCCAGCGCACTGGCTGGTGCTCCGCGCTCGAAGGCTTCCAGCGCGAGTCTCGGCAGATACAGTCCGAGCCACAACATGCTCTGGACTCAGTGGATCGCGGGCGAGCGGATCTCGTCGGGCCGGGGATGAATCGTGTGCAACGAGCGCTCTTCCCGACTGGCCGCCGCGTTGCTGCCAGGGCGCAGACGGATGGCGTGCGCCGGTTGCGGGAGATCGATGATCTGGGGGGCAACGCACAGCGGGCCGCGCCGCTTGATAATCTGTGCCGACAGGCGTTGCGCGGCGCGCGGCTGCAGCAGTACGCGCAGCGGCGCCGGCGAGGGTTCGAACTGCGCCTTGGCCCCACGGAACAGAAAGACCGGGCCGCGTGCCCCGTGCGCAGCAAGCTGCAAGCGGCGCAGATGTTCGGCTCGGGTGCGCTCATGCGGGAGCCAGGCGAGCAGGGCACCAAAACTCGCGCTGCGCAGCGCCTGTTCGACCGCCCAGATCCGGTCGGCAGCCTGAACCGCCTCGACCAGAATCAGGTAGTCGATATCGATGCCAAAGCCTGCCAACGCCGGCGCGTAGGGAATGTGCGGCGGGCCGAGCAGAATCACGACCCGGCGCTCACGGGTCAGCTGGCGCAGCACCGGGACGAGCAGGCGCAATTCACCGATCCCTGGTTCATGGGCGATCAACTCGGTGAGCGCCCCGATCGGCCAGCCGGCTCCCGGCAGTTCAGCGTCGAGTGCGGCAAACCCGCTGGACAATCCCGGTGCGGAGGAGCGATCGAGCTGGCTGGCGCGCCATACTGCAGCCGGCAGCGAGCCGGACTGTTCGGTTGCGGGCAGCGCCGGCGCAGGCGCTCGATTGACGGCCGGTTTCATCGCGCAATATCTGCCTTACAGTGCCTTCCCGCCGCGAACCAGTCCGACGCCGATTCCTTCGATGGTGAACGCATCGCGTCTGGTATCGAGCAGGATTGGGGAAAAATCCGGGTTTTCAGGGAGCAACTCGACCTGGTGGCCATGGCGCCGCCACCGCTTGACGGTTACGTCGTCTCCGACCCGCGCCACGACGATCTGCCCGTTGCGTGCTTCGTGTGCGCGCCGAACCGCCAGCAGGTCGCCATCGAGGATGCCGGCGTCACGCATGCTCATGCCGCGCACCTTGAGCAGGTAGTCGGGGCGGGTATCGAAAAGGTTGGGGTCGAGCGCGTAACTGGCTTCGACGTGTTCCTGGGCGAGGATCGGGCTGCCGGCGGCGACCCGTCCGATCAGGGGCAAGGTCAGCGCGACCTGGACGGCGTGGACCAGGTCGGAGCCGTGCTCGTCGGGCATCGTCATGATCCGGATTCCGCGCGAAGATCCTGCTGCCAGCTCGATTGCGCCCTTGCGGGCCAGCGCCTTGAGGTGTTCCTCGGCGGCGTTCGGGGAGCGAAACCCCAGTTCAGTGGCAATTTCGGCGCGGGTTGGGGGAAAACCCGTCTGCGCGATATGCCGCTGGATCAGGGTGAGGATCTCCTGCTGTCGGGCGGTGAGAACTCGCACGGATAATCTCCAACTGGTTTTCGATACTGTATTTTTATACAGTTCAAGGGATTTTTCAAGCACATTTGGGGCTGCTCCACCCGCGGGCCCGGGAGCCGCCCGATCCGGATCCCGCCGCTGCTGCGGCACGGCGGCCATTGCGCCCCACCTGAAAGGATGAGGCGCCGCCAAAACTGTTGTGTGATTTGGCCGGGCTATGGCACAGTCCCTGCGGTGCCTCTGGCCGGGTAGGCTGGTCGAGGCGGTGATGATGCCGGGGACTGAATCTTGAGGATTAGAGGGCGATGAGTACCAAGCTATATGTCGGCAACCTGCCTTGGCGAGCGACCGAGGCGCAGTTGGCCCAGATGTTTGGATCCCACGGCGAGGTCGTCGACGCCAAGATCGTCAGCGACCGCCAGACCGGCCGTTCACGTGGTTTCGGGTTTATCACGATGACCGACGCGGCGGCCGCCGGGAACGCGATCAGCGCGCTCAACGGTTCCATGCTCGAAGGACGCAGCCTGGTCGTCAACGAGGCCCGCGACCAGGAGGGTGACGGCATCCGCCGCACGGCCGGTCCTGGCGGCGGCCGCGGCGGCGCGGATCTCTGAGCGTGCCGCCGCGGCGGCCCAGGCGCTACATGTTGGGGTAGTTGGGGCCGCCCCCGCCCTCCGGGGTGACCCAGACGATGTTCTGGCGCGGATCCTTGATGTCGCAGGTCTTGCAGTGCACGCAGTTCGACGCGTTGATCTGCAACCGTTGGCCGCCTTTTTCATCGTCGACGAACTCGTAGACCCCGGCCGGGCAGTAGCGCGCTTCCGGTCCGGCGTACTCGGCCAGGTTTACGCTCACCGGGATGGCCTGGTCCTTGAGAGTCAGGTGCGCCGGCTGGTTCTCCTCATGGGCGGTGTTCGATATGAAGACCGAAGAGAGGCGGTCGAAAGTCAGTTTGCCATCGGGTTTGGGGTAGACGATCGGTTCGCACTCGGCCGCCGGGAGCAGGTACTCATGGTCGGCCTTGGCGGTATGCATGGTGATCGGCGCCTTGCCGCGGAACACCACCTGGTCGATGCCCACCAGCATCGTGCCGAGCCAAAGCCCCTTGCTCATCGCCGGCTTGAAGTTGCGCGCCCGGTGGAGTTCGTCCTGCAGCCAGGAACTGCTGAAACGCTCCGGGTAGCCCACCAGTTCATCGCCTGAACGACCGGCGGCGAGCGCCTCGAACGCGGCTTCGGCGGCCAGCGATCCGGATTTGATCGCGGCGTGGATGCCCTTGATGCGCGAGGCGTTGAGGAAGCCCGCATCGCAGCCCACCAGGCAACCGCCCGGGAAGGTCAGCTTGGGCAGCGCGTTGATTCCGCCGGCGGTGATCGCCCGCGCACCGTAGGAGACGCGCTTGCCGCCCTCGAGGAAGCGGCGGATCGTCGGGTGGGTCTTGAAGCGCTGGAACTCCTCGAAGGGCGACAGATAGGGGTTGCGATACGACAGGCCAACCACCAGGCCGATCGCGATCTGATGGTTCTCCATGTGGTACATGAACGAACCGCCGTAGGTGTCGGCCGCCAGCGGCCAACCGGCGGTGTGGATTACCTTCCCGGTCTGGTGCACGGCAGGGTCGACGTCCCACAGTTCCTTGATGCCGATCCCGTAGCTTTGCGGGTCGCTGCCCGCGGTCAGTTCGAAGCGTTCGCTCAGGCGACGCCCGAGATGGCCGCGCGAGCCTTCGGCGAAGAAGGTGTACTTGGCGTGCAGTTCCATGCCGGGCTGGAACGCGTCGGTGGGCTGGCCGTCGTGGCCGATGCCCATGTCGCCGGTGACTATGCCCTTGACCGCGCCGTTGTCGTGATAGAGCACGTCGGCGGCGGGAAAGCCGGGATAGATCTCGACGCCGAGAGCTTCGGCCTGCTGGGCCAGCCAGCGCACCACGTTGCCGAGGCTGACGATGTAGTTGCCGTGGTTGCGAAAGCACGACGGCAGCATCCACCCGGGCAGCGCGCGCGCCGATTTCTCGGTCAGGAACAGGAGCTGGTCATCGGTCACCGGCGCGGAGTGGGGGGCGCCGCGTTCCTTCCAGTCGGGGAACAGCTCGGCGATGCCGCGCGGATCCATCACTGCTCCGGAAAGGATGTGGGCGCCCGGCTCGGAGCCTTTTTCGACCACGCAGACGCTGAGCTCGCTGCCCTGTTCGGCTGCCAGTTGTTTGAGGCGGATCGCGGCGGACAGTCCGGCCGGACCGGCGCCGACGACCACTACATCGAATTCCATCGAGTCACGCTCGATCTCCATGGTTGCTCTCCACTCAGTGGCAGGGTTGTACTGCAACGATTGTCGCGGAAAGCGATGGCACGACGCAAACGCCAGATGTCTGGACTGCCCTGGGCTATGATGGCGCCCGATGCGTGCGGCAGCGAGGCGGATCGAATGGCCGAGCCGGACGCGACAACCCTGGGGGCAAGAGGCAATGGTTGAGCGGACGCTGGTTTTCGAGACGACGATCCCGATTCGCTGGGGCGACATGGACTGCATGGGACACGTCAACAATACCGTCTATTTCCGCTACCTCGAGCAGGCGCGGATCAGCTGGTTCGAAGCGCTGGGCATGCCGCCCGCTCCGACCGGCATGGGACCGGTGATCGTCAATGCGCACTGCAGCTTCGTGCGCCAGCTCGAGTACCCGGGCACCGTGCTGTGCCGCTGCTACGTCGGGGCGATCGGACGCGCCAGCTTCGAAAGCTCCGCCGATCTTTCGCGCACCGATGATCCGGAAACGGTCTACGCGAGCGGCGGCGCGAAGGTGGTCTGGGTGGATTTTCCGGCCAAGAAGTCGGCGCCACTGCCCGCCGAGATCCGCGCCGCGATCGTCAGGCCCTGGGGCGGCTAGGCCAGCACTGCGGGCGCCCGGCCCGATGGGGGCCGGGAGATCCCGCTGCCGGTTCGCGCCTACGTGAGCGCGCTGACGTCGACCGGGCAGCCGGTACCGGCAACCACTTCGGCGATCGTCACGCCATCGGCGAGTTCGACGAGCTTGAGCCCGTCAGGAGTGACTGCGAGCACTCCCAGGTCGGTAATGATCAGGTCGACGACGCCCACGCCGGTGAGCGGCAGGGTGCATTCGGGCAGCAGCTTCATGTCGGTGCTGCCGTCCTTCTTCCTGGCGACGTGCTCCATCAGCACGATCACCCGCCCGACTCCGGCGACGAGGTCCATCGCCCCGCCCATGCCCTTGACCATCTTGCCGGGGATCATCCAGTTGGCCAGGTCGCCATTGGCGCTGACCTGCATGGCGCCCAGGATTGCGAGGTTGATCTTGCCGCCGCGGATCATCCCGAAGGAGTCGGCCGACGAGAAGATCGACGAGCCCGGCAGGGTGGTGATGGTCTGCTTGCCGGCGTTGATGATGTCGGCGTCGATTTCGTCCTCGGTCGGAAACGGTCCGATGCCCAGCAGGCCGTTCTCCGACTGGAGCCAGACCTCCATGCCCGGCGGCACGTGGTTGGCCACCATGGTGGGCAGGCCGATGCCGAGGTTGACGTAGAAGCCGTCCTGAAGTTCCTTGGCGGCGCGTGCCGCCATCTGGTCTCTGTTCCAGGCCATATCAGTGTTCTCCTCAGCGCGCCTGAGAAAGCGTGCGTTGCTCGATGCGCTTCTCGGGATTCGGATTGTGGACGATGCGGTGCACGTAGATGCCGGCCAGGTGCACGTCATCGGGATCGATCGCTCCGATATCGAGCACTTCCTCGACCTCGACCACGGTGATCTTGCCCGCCATCGCGACATTGGGATTGAAGTTGCGCGCCGTGCGCCGGAATACCAGGTTGCCCGAACGGTCGGCCTTCCAGGCCTTGACCAGCGAGACTTCGGCTGCCAGGGCGCGCTCCATCACGTACGGGATGCCGTCGAACTCGCGCATCTCCTTGCCATCGGCCACGATCGTGCCGACTCCGGTACGGGTGAAGAAAGCCGGGATTCCCGAGCCGCCGGCGCGCAGTTTCTCGGCCAGAGTGCCCTGGGGCGTGAACTCGAGCTCGAGTTCGCCGGCCAGGTACTGGCGCTCGAATTCCTTGTTTTCGCCGACGTACGACGCGATCATCTTCTTGATCTGGCGGGTCTCGAGCAGCTGCCCGAGGCCGAAGCCGTCAACGCCGGCATTATTTGAAATCACCGTCAGGTTCTTCACCGCAGTGTCGCGCAGCGCGGCGATCAGGGCCTCGGGAATGCCGCACAGGCCGAAGCCCCCGACCGCTATGGTCTGGCCGTCGCTAACGATGTCCACCAGTGCTTCCCTGGCGCTGGGATAAACCTTGTCCATGAATGATCCTCAGAGTGTCGGAATCGATCGCTGCATTATAGGGCCGAGTTATAATCTCGCTTTCCCGGCGGCAGGATCTTCATGACCAAGTTCGTATTTGTCACCGGCGGCGTTGTGTCCTCACTGGGCAAAGGAATCGCCGCCGCCTCGATCGCCGCGTTGCTGGAATCGCGCGGCCTGCGGGTCACTCTGCTCAAGCTTGACCCCTACATCAACGTCGATCCCGGAACGATGAGCCCGTTCCAGCACGGTGAAGTGTTCGTCACCGAGGACGGGGCCGAGACCGATCTCGACCTGGGGCATTACGAGCGCTACGTCTCGACCAAGATGCGCAAGGTCAATAACTTCACGACCGGGCAGATCTATGAGTCCGTGATCAAGAAGGAACGGCGCGGCGAGTACCTCGGGCACACCGTCCAGGTCATCCCCCACATCACCAACGAGATCCAGAACTTCATCGACCGCGGGGCCGGTGTCGGCACCCCCGAGGCGGTCGACGTCGCGATCGTTGAAATCGGCGGCACGGTGGGCGACATCGAGTCGCTGCCGTTTCTCGAGGCGGTCCGGCAGATGGGGCTGAGGCGCGGGCGCGGCAGCGTCTGCTTCGTGCACCTGACGCTGGTGCCGTACATCGCTTCGGCCGGTGAACTCAAGACCAAGCCCACCCAGCACTCGGTCCAGAAGCTGCGCGAAATCGGTATCCAGGCCGACCTGCTGCTGTGCCGCGCTGATCGCCGCATCCCCGATGACGAGCGCGCCAAGATCTCGCTGTTCTCCAACATCGAGCTGGATTCGGTGATCTCGGTCCCGGACGCGAACAGCATCTACAAGATTCCCCGCATGCTCCACGAGCAGCGGGTCGACGATATCGTTTGCGAGACCCTGCATCTGACCCCGCCACCGGCCGACCTGTCGGTGTGGGACTCTCTGGTCGAGGCGCTCGAAAGGCCTGAGCGGGAGGTGCGCATCGCAATGGTCGGCAAGTACGTCGACCTGACCGAGTCGTACAAGTCGCTGACCGAGGCGCTGATTCACGCCGGCATCCACACCCGCAGCAAGGTGCTGATCGATTACGTCGATTCCGAGCGCATCGAGCAGGACGGCGCCGAGTCACTGGCCAGTTACGACGCCATCCTGGTGCCAGGGGGGTTTGGCCACCGGGGCGTCGAGGGCAAGATCCGGGCGATCGGCTATGCCCGTGAGCACGGCATCCCGTACCTTGGCATATGCCTGGGGATGCAGCTGGCGGTGATCGAATTCGCGCGCAGCCGCTGCAACCTGGAGCGCGCCAACAGCACCGAGTTCGATTCCGATACGCCGCACCCGGTGGTTGGCCTGATAACCGAGTGGCTGGATCGCGAGGGACGTGTCGAGCGGCGCGACAGCAGCACCGGTCTCGGCGGCACGATGAGGCTCGGCTCCCAGCTCTGTGCGGTCGAACCCGGCACGCTGGCGAGCGCGATCTACGGCGAGTCGGTCAACGAGCGTCACCGCCATCGCTACGAAGTCAACAATGGCTACGTGGCGCAGCTCAAGAAGGCCGGGATGGTGGTGGCGGCACGCACCCCCAGCGAAGAGCTCACCGAGATTGTCGAATTGCCGCAAAGCGGGCCGTTGGCCCACCCCTGGTTCCTGGGGGTGCAGTTCCACCCCGAGTTCACCTCGACGCCGCGCGCCGGCCACCCGCTGTTCAACTCGTACGTCAGGGCCGCTGCCGCCCATAGCCAGCTCCGGTCGAGTCAGCAGGCGGCTTGACGGGCAGCGCGCTCGAGCAAGGAGTAATGAGTGTGAAATTGTGCGGTTTTGAAGTCGGTCTTGACCGGCCGCTGTTCTTGATTGCCGGGCCGTGCGTGATCGAGTCGCGCGCCCATGCCATCGAGGTGGCCGGGCGGTTGCGCGATATCTGCGCCAAGCTGGGCGTCCCGTTCATCTACAAGTCATCGTTCGACAAGGCCAACCGCAGTTCAGGCACCTCTTTTCGGGGCCCCGGCATGGAGGAGGGCTTGCGCATCCTCGCCGACGTTCGCGAACAGATTGGCGTGCCGGTGCTCACCGACGTCCATACCGAAAGTCAGGTCGATGCCGTGGCTGCGGTGGTCGACGTGTTGCAGACCCCCGCCTTCCTGGCCCGCCAGACCGACTTCATCCGCGCAGTGGCGGCCAGCGGCAAGCCGGTGAACATCAAGAAGGGGCAATTCATGGCCCCCCAGGACATGGTGCAGGTGGTTGCCAAGGCCCGCGCCGCGGCGATCGAGGCGGCCGGGGGCGACCCCGCAGCGGGCGACACGATAATGGTGTGCGAGCGCGGCGCCTCGTTCGGCTATCACAACCTGGTTTCCGACATGCGCTCGCTGGCGATCATGCGCCAGAGCGCATGCCCGGTGGTGTTCGATGCCACCCACTCGGTGCAGTTGCCCGGCGGACAGGGTGCGGTCTCCGGAGGCCAGCGCGAGTTCGTCCCGGTACTGGCCCGCGCGGCCGTGGCGGCGGGAGTGAGCGGCTTGTTCATGGAGACCCATCCCGACCCGGCAAAGGCGCTCTCCGACGGCCCGAATGCCTGGCCGCTGGACCGGATGGCCGAGTTGCTGACGACGCTGCTGGAACTCGACGCGGTGGTCAAGCGCTCGGGCTTCCCCGAAAACGATTTTATGAATCCCGTCCACCTCAAGAAGAACGACTGACATGACCACGATCGTAGACATCATCGGCCGCGAGATCATCGATTCGCGCGGCAACCCCACCGTCGAATGCGACGTGCTGCTGGAATCAGGCGTGATGGGACGGGCGTCGGTGCCTTCGGGCGCTTCGACCGGTTCGCGCGAAGCAGTCGAACTGCGCGATGGCGATCCCACCCGCTACGGCGGCAAGGGAGTGTTGCGTGCCGTCGAGCACATCAACACCGAGATTTCCGAATCGCTGATGGGGCTCGACGCGAGCGAGCAGGCCTACATCGATCGCACCCTGGTGGAGCTTGACGGCACCGACAACAAGTCGCGGCTCGGGGCCAACGCCACGCTGGCGGTTTCGATGGCGATCGCCAAGGCGGCCGCCGAGGAGACCGGGCTGCCGCTGTACCGCTACTTTGGCGGTTCGGGGCCGATGTCGCTGCCGGTGCCGATGATGAACGTCATCAATGGCGGGGTGCACGCCAACAACAACCTCGACATCCAGGAATTCATGATCGTGCCGGTCGGAGCCCCGAGCTTTCGCGAGGCGATCCGCTACGGTGCGGAAGTTTTCCACGCGCTGCGGGGGCTGCTTCACGACAAGGGCCTGTCGACCGCAGTCGGCGACGAGGGCGGTTTCGCCCCGACGGTGGCCGGCCACGAGGACGCCATCGAACTGATCCTGCGCGCGATCGAGAGCGCGGGCTATGAGCCGGGACGCCAGATAGCGCTGGCGCTTGATTGCGCCAGCACGGAATTCTTCCGCGACGGCCGCTACCACCTCACCGGCGAAGGGCTGGTGCTGACCCCCGACGATCTCAGTAACCTGCTCTCCACCTGGTGCGACAAGTATCCGATCATCTCGGTCGAGGACGGCATGGCCGAGAGCGACTGGGACGGGTGGAGCACGCTCACCGATATCCTGGGCGACCGGGTCCAGCTGGTCGGCGACGATCTGTTCGTCACCAACACCAGGATCTTCAGCGAGGGAATTACCCGGGGCATCGCCAATTCGATCCTGATCAAGGTCAATCAGATCGGCACGCTGACCGAAACCTTTGCGGCGATCGAAATGGCCAAGCGCAACAACTACACCGCGGTAATTTCGCACCGCTCAGGCGAAACCGAGGACACGACCATCGCCGATATCGCGGTGGGAACCAACGCGTTGCAGATCAAGACCGGCTCGATGAGCCGCAGCGATCGCACTGCCAAGTACAACCAGTTGCTGCGCATCGAAGAGGATCTCGGCGACGTGGCCCACTACCCCGGAGTGTCGGCTTTTTACAACCTGCGCTGACTCGGTGCAGTGGCACCGGGCTTACACTAGAGCGGTTTCAATAGCGTCCATGTGGGCGGAGAAAGGCGGATGCGCAAGTTAGCAATGGTCCTTGCCGCGATGCTGGTGCTGATTCAGTACCCATTGTGGCTGGGCAAGGGCGGATGGTTCAAGGTCTGGGAAACCGACCGGCAGATCGTCGCGCAACGTCTCGCCAATGATCGTCTCGCCCAGCGCAACGCCGGGCTCGAGGCTGAAGTCCGCGATCTGCGCGAGGGCCGGGTCGCAATCGAAGAGCACGCCCGCTACGACCTGGGAATGGTTCGTTCCGACGAGATCTTTGTCCAGATCACCGAGTCCGAAGTCAGCCGCCCGGCGCCCGATAGCGCGATCCGCACCGTGGCGGCCCAGGTCACGTCCCGACCCAAACCCTGAGCGCGCCCGCCGGGCTCAGCCGCGCGCTGCCCGCGCCCGTTCCTCTTCCTGCAGCCGCAGCACCCGGCGCTGTACCTTGCCGGTGGTGGTCATCGGCAGGGCGTCGATGAATTCGATCTCCTTGGGATACTCGTAGACCGCCAGCCGGGCCCGCACGTGGTCCTGCAATTCCGCCGCGATGGCGCTGGCCGGGGCGTAGCCGGCGGCGAGCACCACGTAGGCCTTGACGACGTTGCCGCGCTCCGGATCCGGCTTCGGCACCACCGCGACGTTGGCCACCGCCGGGTGGCGCATCAGGCAGTTTTCGATTTCGCCCGGGCCGATGCGATAGCCGGCTGCCTTGAACATGTCGTCGCTGCGACCGTGGTACCACAGGTAGCCGTTGGCATCGGCACTGGCCAAATCACCGGTGCGGCACCAGTCACCGGTGAATTTGTCGGCGGTGGCCTGCGGGTTCTGCCAATAGCCGAGGAAGAAGATCGGGTCGGGATGGCCGTGCCGGTCGCGGCGATTGATCGCAACCTCGCCGATTGCTCCCGCCGGCACCGGGCTGCCATCGTCGTCGATCACCGCCACCCGGTGGCCGGGGTAGGGGCGCCCGATCGAACCGGGTGTGGCCGGCCAGCGCAGCGCCGAGTTGCCGACCATGTAGTTGACCTCGGTCTGGCCGTACATTTGATTGACGGTCAGTCCGAGGCCGGACTGGCACCACTCGAACAGCGCTTCGCCGACCGATTCGCCGCCGCTCATCAGACCTCGCAGCGCCAGCTGGTGGCGGCGCCGCGGCTCCGGATCGGCGCGCATCATCATCTTCAGTGCAGTGGGGAACAGGAAGCTGTTGGTGACGCGGTAGCGGGACATCAGGTCGTATGCGACCTCGGCGCCGAATCGTCCGCGATAGGCGACGATCGGGCGACCGAAATACAGCGCCGGCATCAGCGCGTCCATCAGGCCCCCGGTCCAGGCCCAGTCGGCTGGCGACCAGAATACGTCATCGGGTTGAGGGAACCAGTTCTGCGAGGCGACAAACCCGGGAAGGTTGCCGATCAGTGCCCGGTGCGGCATCAGGGCGCCTTTCGGTGGCCCGGTGGTGCCGCTGGTGTAGACCAGAAATGCGGGGTCCTCGGCGAGCGTCATTACGGTCGTGAAGCGATCGGCCGCCGGGGCCAGCAGGGCGTTCCATTCCAGCTCGTCGTGCCGGATGTCGGCCGGGGAGCCGGGCGCCTGGACCACGATGAAGTGTTCGAGAGCGGCGGAGCGCGCCGTGCGGCAATTGTCAATTGCCAATGAATCGACGATCGCCGCCCGGGCGCCACTGTTGTCCAGGCGATAGGCAAGCGCGTCGGGGCCGAACAGGATCGAAAGCGGCATCGCGATCGCTCCCAGACGCAGGATCGCCAGGTCGGCCACTGCCGCCTCGGGGCGCTGTGGCAGCACCACGGCCACCCGGTCACCGCGGCGGATGCCGAGCGCGCGCAGCGCATTGGCGAGCCGGTTGGCGGTGCGATCGAGTTGGCGATAGGTGGTCAGCGACCGTGCGCCGCTGTCGTCTTCGTAGAAGATCGCGGTCCGATCGCGGTCGCGCCCCCAGCGGCTGGCGCAGGCGGCCGAGATGTTGAACTGGGTCGGCACCTGCCAGCGGAATCCCTCGTGCAGGGCGCGGTATTGATCCTTTGGACGGGCTCCCATCGCGTGCTCCCTATAATGTCGTCATTGCCGATGACTGGATGCCATTGTGCCAAGCTATTGCCCGACGCGTGAGAGCTCGTCGCTCTTCATCGATATTCGCGGCCTGCGCCTGCACGTCCGCTGCTGGGACGCGGGCGCGCCCCCCGAGCGTACCATCGTGGCGCTGCACGGCTGGATGGATGTCTCGGCCTCGTTCCAGTTCCTGGTCGATGAGCTTCCGCCTACCTGGCGGGTGCTCGCGCCCGACTGGCGCGGGTACGGCGATTCGGCGCGGACCAGCGCCGACTCCTACTGGTTCCCCGACTACCTGGCCGATCTGGACCAGTTGCTCGATGTCCTGGTTCCGGACACTGCGGCAGATCTTGTCGGCCACAGCATGGGCGGCAATGTCGCCACTCTCTACGCCGGCGTCCGCCCGCAGCGGGTCCGGCGCCTGGTAAACCTCGACGGTACCGGGCTGCCCGCCACCAGTGCCGAGCGCGCTCCCCGGCAGTATGCCCGCTGGCTGGACGATCTCAAGAGCGGCAAGCGGCTGCGCAGTTACAAGAGCCAGGAGGAGGTGGTGCAGCTGCTGCAAAAGGCGAATCCGCGCCTGCGGCCGGATTTCGCCGCTTTCCTGGCCGGGCTCTGGTCGGAGCCCGACACCGAAGGTCGTCTGCGGCTGCGCGCCGATCCGGCCCACAAGATCGGCAACCCGACGCTGTATCGGGTCGAGGAAGTGCTCGCGATCTGGCGCGAGATCGTCGCGCCGGTGCTCTGGGTGACGCCGGAAGTGCTCGATAGCTGGCATGAATTCACCAAGACCGACGAGTATCGCAGCCGGCTCGACGCGCTGGCACGGGTCGAGTTCGCCACCGTGGCGGGCGCCGGCCATATGTTGCACCATGACCAGCCGCGGGCGGTTGCGGCACTGATCAAAGAGTTCCTCGAGAGATGACTGACGATACCCGGAACATCAACGCCGACCTGCACTGCCATTCGCGCTATTCGGACGGCCGGCTCGAGCCCGCCGAACTGGTGCGGCGCGCCCGCGACAATGGCGTCGACCTGCTGGCGATCACCGATCATGACGAGCTCGGCGGACTTGACGAAGCGATCGCGGCGGCGGCGGAGCTCGACCTGCCGTTCGTTCCCGGAGTCGAGGTGTCCGTGACCTGGGGCGGGGAAACAATTCACATCGTCGGCCTGCTGGTCGACCACCGGCATCCGGAACTGGTCGCGGGGCTCGAACAGACTCGCGCCGGACGGGATCTGCGCGCCCGCGAGATGGGCAGGTCTCTGGCGGCAGCCGGAATCCCGGATACCTACGACGGTGCGCTGCGTCACGTTGGCAATCCGGCGCTGGTTTCGCGAACCCACTTCGCGCGCCATCTGGTCGAACGCGGGGTCTGCCGGCAGGTGTCGGACGTATTCCGCCGCTACCTGGTGGAAGGGAAACCGGGGTATGTGGCCCACAGCTGGGCCAGGCTCGCCGATGCTGTCGGCTGGATTCGCGCTGCCGGTGGCGTTGCCGTGCTGGCCCATCCCGGTCGCTATCCGCTCGGCGCCGTCGCGCGGCGGGCGTTGTTCGAGGAGTTTCGCAGCGCTGGCGGCGGGGCCCTCGAGGTGCTGAGCGCCAGCCACGACGCCGGCCAGAGCCGCGAGCTGGGACGCGCTGCCATCGATTTGGGCCTGATGGCATCGCGCGGTTCGGACTTTCACGCCCCGGGAGAAAGTCGCATCGACCTGGGTGACTTGCCCAATCTTCCGGCGGAGCTCACACCGGTCTGGCAGGACTGGCCCGAGGCCCGCGCTGCCGCCGAGCGCAGGGCACTATCGTTGCCCGCCAGCGGTGGCAAGCCATGACCCAGCGTTTCACTATCCACCCCGATAATCCGCAACCGCGGCTGCTGCGCGGCGTCGCCGATATCCTGGCTGGCGGCGGCCTGGTCGCGCTGCCG